>PCAH01000003.1 GCA_002730485.1 Dehalococcoidia bacterium
TGTCTACATGGATGCGAGGACGCCTATCGCTGGTCGGATGATGACCGGGTGATGACTGAAATGATAGACGAGATGAACTGGGAAATGCTACTCAGGGCATTCGGTATGGAGGTCGAAGATGATTCACGCTGACTACTATGAGCCGGAGGCGCAGATGTTTCGGGCGGAGGAGCGTCGGCACTTGGCACGCATGTGTGATTGGTGTGGCGAGGAGCAGGTGTGCCCGGATGCTGTGATGCTGGATGACGATTACAAGGAGTGCCGCTTTGCGAGATGTCAGGGCGGCACATGTTTGCAGGAGAGAAGCAATCCACACCCGCTACGCAATCTTGTGTGCGGGATGTGCTACTAGAATGGAAAGAAGGAACATGTAGTGGACAAGTATCAGGATATGAGTAAGCATCAGGCTTTGTATGATGCTGTTATTAGGGCGCGGCAGGACGAGCGTAGGGCTGCGTTGAAGAGTGACAAGAAAGTGTCGTCTATAGATGAGGAGCAAGGAAATGAGTTGGATGAAGCACGTTGATTGGGACGAGGTTGAAGAAAAGGGCAGTCTGGATGAGGAGACTTTCTGGGATGCCGTGGCAGAGGACTTGGACTTGGACTACAGCGAGGTTGCAGATCGCGACCCGTTGGAGTTCATGTAGAGTATAGAACATATACTCGGAAAGAGAGAATAGACATGAAGTATGAAAAGGCTATTGAGATGGCTGAAGACCTGCGAAAGGTCGCTGACTTTATTGAGAAGCAGTACTCACAGGTACCTGACATAGATGTGGAGATCACGTCGTATGTGGGGTTCGGGTGGGATAAATCTGCTGAAAATATTCCCGCTATTATAGCGGATACTGTGCTGGCTGGTTTGGCTGAGGGTGCGAGTGTCCGAAAGGACTACGGGAGTTCTTACTTCCGGGCGTTTCTTGGGTTTGGTGAACTGGAGTACAGGGTAATATGTGAGCGTGACGCTGTGTGTACCCGTCGTGTGATTGGTACGCAGATGGTTACGAAGTCAATGACGCCTGAGGGTGAGTGGACTGAGAAGGAAGTGCAAGAGGATGTGGTGGAGTGGGATTGCCACCCATTGTTGGCTGCGGCGAAGGAGACTGACTGAAATGTTTGACGATGGTTTGTACAATGGTTGGTCGAACAGGGAGACTTGGGCTGCCAACCTTCATTTGAGCAATGACTATCGTTGGCACACGTTGACGTGGGATGCTGTCCGTAAGGCTGTTACGGGGGGGGCGAGCCGGTATGGGATCGCCCATCTGTTGGAGTCTTGCTTCAATGATTACATTGAGGACCCGGAGGGGCCACTGGCCCTTAATGGTGAGGGACATGAGGCTGCGGTGTTGCGCGATGTGGGCAGCCTGTGGCGGATAGACTGGTTGGAGATTGAGCCGCATTGGACTGATGCGGTGAAGGAGGAGAAAGCGTATGAGTAAACTGTCATTTGAGGAGTTCCTGTTTTTCATATTCTGTGGGAGTGTTCTGCTTGTAGTGGCGGCAGGGTCCCTGTGGGTGTGGGAGATAGTGGCTGAGCGTGTTCGGCGTCGCCGGTTTTGGCGAGGCTGGGCGGAAAGGAACCGTCGTTGGGTTGACCGCGACTGGAAAGAAACAGGGAGGAGAACACATGAGTGAGGAAGTGATGCACCCGACGTGCAAGCGATGCGGCAAGTACATCTTTGCTGTTGATGGATGTAAGGGCCACTATGTTGGGTGGTTGGGTGATTACAATGAACTGACCCGTGATGATGACGGGTATCGTGAGGATATAGAACAGGAGCGGTACTGATGAAAGGTGAACAATGGTTGAGATATTTATAGGTCAGAGGTACGCCTCTAACACAAACGAGCGGTGTTTGGAGTGCCATCGGGTGTTTGACCTGATGGATGAAACCGACGCTCAGGAGTTTTATTACGGGCACGACTGTGAAGCACAATGACGCGCTTATACGGTCATAGTTTCGCCCCGACACACGACAATGAGCGTGTGGAATGTAGATGGTGTCTTGTCTCGCCGCTGAGTGCCGCGGGGCAACGTCCGTGCCCGGAGATTGCCTATAGGGAGGCTTCGGACAGGTTGCGGGCCAGCAGGCTCGCAAAGCAACTCGTTGTCCATGAGGACGACGACCAATAAAGGAGAAGAGCAATGGAAGTAGAAATCAACACATCAGTAGAGATAGACGAACAGGACCTTTGGGAAGCGGTAGAGGACAACGTGGGGGAGGTTGCCTATGAGGCAGCCCGGAATGCGTTGGACGAGGCTGACTTTTCCGACCACATCAACTATGCCGATGGGGCAATGGACCTGTTGAGGGACTACAGCCCCGGCAACTCATGCAGTTTGGGTGAGTTGTTTACGGACAAGGTTCAGTCCGCTGTGGCTTATGGTGACTTCTTGGCTGAGGCGATGAAACAAGCCACTGGTACCACGGATGGTGTGCCAGCGGTGGACCCGGAGGACCTGCGCAGGATGGTGCGGGCGGAGATTCGCCATGCGTTGCTTGAGGCACGCAAGGCGATAGCCCCCGGCGTCGCAGGAGGAGAAGACCACATCGTGGTCGTTTGATTAGTTCTGGCGAGTAAGGTATACTCGTTGGTAAAGGTCGCGGTGACGTGACCGGAAAGGAAACCCATGAATGAGATAGAAACATTTGACAGTCATTCAGGGCACAACTTTCTCACCAAGGACAAGGTGGAGCATCCGATGGATGCCCATGTTGTCATGGATGAGGCTGGTGCTTTGTTTGACGTGGCTTACCCTGCATCGGGATACGAGAGCGAGTTCTCGATTTTTCCGGGGCAAATGACTACACCTGCTGTGAAGAGCGGTGTGAATAAGGGGAAGCCGTTGCACAAGTATGTGGTGCGAACCGACACGAACGATGTGTTGGGGTTGCACTCGTACAAGTATGCGGAAACCGAAGGGTACGGGTTCATTGCCGATATGGCGGAGGAACTGTTCCCTGAGAAGACCACATCGTGTACGGTGTTTGGTGTAGGTGAGAAGATTGCGGTAACGCAGGAACTCATCGCTCCGACGGATTTGGGAGATGGAGATGTTATCCAGCCTCAGATTTGTTGGATCACTTCGTACAATGGGGTGTGGGCTACGGCGGTCTATGATCTGACGGAACGGTTGTTCTGCCAGAATCAGTTGATCGGGCAGCAGCCTTTGGTGAAGGTGAAGCATACGAAGAACCACGATATACTGCTTGAGATGCGGGTGCGTATCCTTGAGGGGTCAATCGCTAGGGCTGAGACTCTGGTGAGTATGGCTCGTATCTTCAAGGATCAGGAGTACACGGACCAGCAGTTCAATGAACTGGTGACAGAGTTGCTTCCCTATGATGCCAAGGAGATGACGGAGCGGCAGATCAACAATGTGTTGACCCGCCAGCAGTACTGTCGTGGAGCGTGGTATAAGGAGAAGCAGGAGTTTGGTGCTGGGAACCGTTGGTTGGCGTTCAATGCCGTCCAAGGGGCTGAGCAGCATCGGATCAATGGTCGGACGCGTGGTGGTGGTTACCATCAGGATAAGGCGTTGGAGAAGGCCATTGATAACAAGACTCCGTTGGCGGATCGTGCTTTGGATCTGTTGACGGTGTAACAATAAACCAAACAAGAATAGGAGATGGACATATGTATGTATGGACNAAGAAGGACATTGCCAAGGTGTTTGGAAAGTCACCAAGCACTCCCNACNACTGGGCCNANGTGTGGGGGCCAGACTCCCACCATCCCTTCCCTGAGCCNGTAGCCCGCGTTCAGACACNGNNCATNGGNAACANNGCTGGGTGGTCCCAGAGGCAGGATGCGTACGATCCTGTAGAGATACGGGANTGGGTTGCCAACCTGCGTGCGGCCAAGGCGCTGCGTATGAGTGAGAGTCATCGGCTGCCCNANAAGCGTAACCGCACGGTTGCGGGGATGCCTGTTGTGGCGAGGCAGGAGGCGGTTGCTGANATGCAGGAAGCGTTGAGGGNACTGCGNGATGACCTGAAGACNCTGAAGGCGTCCCTCAGGTGAGTGNCGTCNGACATATCCGCACGACCTGCTCGGCGTGTCCGCGNATCGTTGAAACGGAGGTGCAGCAGAATGCGTTGNACAATTTCATGCTGCGGATAGACTCCGTGCAGAGGTTGTTTCCACAACACTCTGACGATGAGCGGGAGGCAATCATGGGGTACAGGAACGGATGGTTTCTGTGTCCCAAGTGTTGGACTGAGCAGATNGGTGACGCGGAAGACGAGTAGTGTCAATAGATCTTCGCCAACAGGGCGAGGACCGTCCCCAGATGGGGCGGAGTAACCAACNAGNAAGGAGAANGCAATGGCTAAGATACTTAGCGAGTTGCCCGACATGGCCCGTCCGGGTCGTCGGGAACAGTATCCGTGGGCTGACTGGTTTGATGGTCAGNCATGGTTACTTGAGAGCGGCACAGATTTTCAGGCNGCTACTCTCAGCATGAAGNCTAACGCCTATGCTGCTGCGAGGCGGCANGGGAAGAAGATTGCTATGCGTACTATAGGAAGNGATCTAGCACTTCAGTGTTTGCCGCAGTAGTGTAACCGTGAAGCACGGAACACACGCTTACCGAAGCANGAAGTGTAGGTGCAANGTGTGCAAGGAGGCGTATGCTGAGTCCAATANGCGGCATGCGGANCAGCGACGGANAAGCATTCCCGTCCTGAAAGACCNCNATGACACGTACACCCGCTCCGAACTGCTAAGGTTGCGGAAAGACATGTAGACCGTGGGGGGNCGGGGNNTTATCTCCTTTCACCCCGGCCCCCCGCCTACNAGGAGATGCTGTGTCAAAGAAACTAAATCAAAAAGAAAGGCTATCNGAGTTGGAGAGGGCGATGACGGAAATGACCGTACTCCTCAAACATCTCGTAGCCNGCATAGGTGATTTCTCCCATAATCTGTCTGAACTGGGCGGCGGTTTGATGACAAANATGGGCATTTGGTGGGAGGCTTTAGAAGGTAAAACTCCAGAAGAAACTGCCGCAGAAATGGACAATGTTTCAGAGGAAACGGCGGAGGATTCTTCCCAAAANNNGGAGGACAACGTGGTTTATTTCCCANCGTCGGGGGAGCAGTTGCTGCGACATTTGGAAGAAGACCCGGAANGCCCCGACGGGGCNTAGCCGCCGCATGTGCTACCTTGCCCATGGCNTGTCATGGTAAGTNGAAGTACAAGCCATGCCATGCCATGGGCATCCACCACCACCNGTCCCAACTATGCTAGGATGANACTATGCAACCACCAGAAGACCGAATAGTTCTACGCCAATCNTGGCTGGGAGATCTGGCAATGTGCCCGGAACGGGCACGCCAGTCGATGCTGGGAATCTCTCAGGACACCCAGTCCACGTCCACCATGATCGGCACCGCCGTCCACTACGGCATCGAACAATGCCTGAACGAGGTCATCGAAACCGGGAAGCCATTCACCCGCGCCAAGACCATTTCGACGGCGACCAAATACTGGGACCAGCATCAGGACGAGATCGTCCGCTGGAACCACAAAGAGGGCGAANCGTTGGAGATCATCAAGGCCAACGCAGGCGTGTGGTGGGATGAGGTGCGGGAGAACGTGCGCCCGGTGTCGGTCGAATGGGGCTTTGAACTGCCCCTCGTCGTAGACCACAAGCCGGAAATCTGGTTGAGGGGAACCGTGGACTGCGTGCAGGCTTTCCCACAGCCGATCATCGACTGGAAGAACCCCGGCCGTAAGCCCTCCGGCGACTGGGAGAAGAAGCGTTGGTCGGTGCAGGCAGCAGCGTANACGTGGGCGGTGGCAACCCAGTCCGACAACGGGCTGACTGATCCATTGGGATTCCAGTTCGTATATCTCGTCAAGGGGAAGGTACACACCACCCTTGTAGATTCAGGACCTGCGGAGTGGGCCAGTCTGGTTGCGCTGGCTCGCTCTGCGGGAACACTCATAGCCGCCNACTTGCCGGTATGGCCATTGAACATGGCTGGATGGCATTGCGCACCTAAGTGGTGTGGGGCTTGGGCCTCATGTCGCGGCAGGTTTGCGGGACCAGANCCATGGAACCAACTAGAGAAAGGGTAGACCCATGGCTACAGCAACAACCAAGCAAACAGAAAGCACCGTAACGGTGTTCCGTAGGCAAGTGATCCAAACGGGTGACTATGAACCAGCGGAAGCATCGTGTTCGGTGACCATAGCGATAGACGGAGACACGTCACANGAGGAAGTGGCCGACCTGATCGCCCAGTGGGGTTCAGCGTTGGAGATTTCCAACTACGAGGCTCTGGGTGTCGGATACACNTTGGAAGAGGATGGCGCNGTACAGATGCTTGCCAAAAGCGTTCCCCGGNCTNCGGCTAGTGCCCCCGTACCCGCCGCCCCGGCTGCGGCTGCGGCTCCCGCCCCGTCCGGTGGAGGCGGCANCCTTGAGGAGGTCTGGCGTCACCTGATGGAGAACAGGACCGACTGGTGGGACCCGAACTGGTCCAAGAAACTGGACCCGGCTGCCAACTTCAACAAGAAGGGACCGGATTACAAGCGCCGGTCTGATGGCAAGGGCCTGTGGCTCACCAAGCAGGACGGCGCAGTGCTGGTGCCCGGATGGTTCGTCTGTCCGTTCACCGGTAAGACGGCTGCCGATCTGGCTGCTATCGGAGCGCAGATCCGAGCCTGACAATGGCAACCCTCATATCTGAGGATGAGATAGCGCGTCGCCTCGCCGCTGCCCAACAGGGTGACGGCGGGGCGGCAGCCTCCTCCTCGCAACCAAACCGNTGGTCACTGTCCACGGCNGTGGTGGACAACCTGATCGGGTTCATTCGCAACCCGGCAGAGCGATGGTATCTGGGGTTCCCTGAAATCGACCTTGCCACCCGTGGTATCGGGAAGGGTGAGGTGTTGATGGTGGTGGGCCGGTCCCACACGGGCAAGTCCCAGATGCTGTTGAATGGGATNGTCACCAATCTGGTGAACGANCCCGGAGCGCATGTGGTNATCTTNTCCATGGATGAACCGCGTGAACTGGTGGCGATGAAACTGTTCTGCCTCCTACAGGGGCGGTCGTCGCCGGAGGTGGAAGAGGCCATCAAGGNAAACGACACGGAGACTATTGCTGCGTTGCATGAGGCAGCCACGGCTGAACTGTCGCGTGTCGCTATCGTGGACGAGTCGATGGACTTGGACAGCATGACAGCCACNATGGATGAGACACGGGAGTGGTGGGGGTGCGACCCGTCGTTCGTGATGATCGACTACTTGGAGTTGATGCCGGGAGGGGAGTCCGATGCAACTGGTGTGACCTCCAAGGCTCAGGCTGTGAAGCGTTGGGCCAAGACGCAGCGTGTACCCATCGGGCTGGTGCATCAGGCGGGACGCGGGGCATCCACGCCGGGGTATTCTGCGGGGATCTACGCTGGCCGGTACGGTGGTGAACAGGAGGCGATCTTCGTGATAGAGGTGTACCGCAAGAAGGACCGGNACGGTCTGTCAGATTGGGAGGTGCGCTACCATGAGAACAGTGTCAACCTGAATGTGTGCAAGAACAAGCGGACGGCACGGCTGGGTGATCACACGTACTATCTTGATCCCCTGAACGGACACATTCATCCATACTGGGAAGAGTTGATTCCCAGTGGCGGATAGGCCATGCTGGAAGTTCGACAAAAGGAATGAAAGGTATGTCATACGAAAGCACAACTATAAGCNGTTCGACACCGCAGACAAATGGGAGTGGGAACGGTGCCCCGGTTGTGGNAACATTCGGAGGCGACGGGATTGACGAGACATCACGCGACTTTGCCATCCTGTTTCGTGGGGGCAAGGTGGCGATTGATGACGATGACCACGGCGGGTTCCGACCGTGGCGTGCCGACGATGGCACGTTTCTCCCCGCCGACGACAAGGAGTTCGTCGTTCTCGTAGACGACCACCTTCACCGGGGACCCTCCATAGGNGTGTATCCCCTGTTCCACGTCGATGGGGACTTCTTGGTGTACTGGGGTTGCGTGGACTGGGACGAGGGGCATGAGGAGGCCCTTGTGCATGCGCGGAACGTGCAGGCGGCGCTGCATCAACTGGGCGTGGCTTCGTGGGTGGANCGGTCACGGTCCAAGGGGTTCCACCTGTGGGTGTTCTTCGACAAGGCTGTTTCTGCGGTGGATGTGAGGCGCGGACTTATCGGAGTGTGNTCCCTTGTTGATGCTCCCACCNTCGAAGTAAATCCTAAACAAGTTAAACTGAGTGGGCGTGGATGGGGGAATGGCGTTCGGCTCCCCTATGGACACCTGCGTAACCCCGGTGGNTACAACGAAGTAGTAAACCCGGATGCGGTCTNNAGCCAAGTCTCCGTCCACTCCTTTGTACAGGAAGCCNTCGAAACNCGCACGACAACAGATGAGTGGAAGGCCGTCAGCGCCCTCTGGAGGCCCCCTGAGCCTCTCCCAGCCCCCCCGACAGGGAGTACCCCCTACACAGGGCCTCTGAGAGGCTCAGCNGCCACCGTACGAGAGCGGGGACCGATACCCACCCCCGAAAAACCCAAAGGGGACCGATCCAGAGCCTTATGGGCACTCGCCTGCATAATGGCACGCCAAGGACACACCCAAGAAGACACCCTCAAAGAACTCCGGGCAGCCGACATAGAATGGGGAGGAAAGTACAGCANCCGGGAAGACGGCGACCAACGCCTACAAGATACCGTACATAGAGCCTACAAGATTGCACTAACCTGATGGATGCCTACACCGTAATCATAGAACGCCGACCAAANGTAAAGGCCCGCCCCCGCCACACCAAGGGAGGCAAGGTCTTCACCCCCAAGTCCACGTTGCAGGAAGAAGACCACATTGCGCANGCGTGGAAAGACCAAGTGGGAGAAAAAATCGGTGGCCCCGTTGAGGTCACAATCGCCTACTCCCCCGAAGCAACCGTGCTGCTTGTAAACACATCCCCGCACGACGCCACAACNCTGCGAGGAGACTTGGACAACTACGTGAAACTCACCTTGGATGCACTCAATGGTGTAGCGTGGGAGGACGACAGACAGGTCGTCCGCATCAGNGCCGTCAAAGTAGACANGGTTGACTAATGTACGAGTTCATAATCCCNCNNANNATGCGNGANNCNGCNCANTGGNNNGCCGACGAAATGGGCCAGTTGAACAACTCCATTCGACAAGGCGAAGGCAACNTNTACGGNTTCCTNGGNGAANTGGTCTTCGNCNANNTNACCGNNGNCNNNCANNNCAACACNTACGACTGGGANGTNGNGATGCCNNACGGNGCCACCGTNGACGTNAANANCAANTGNGTNACCTCANCGAACCANGNNNCNACTACGANTGCTCNGTCGCNNCCATNGGCACCAACCAGANCTGCGACTACTATGCGTTCGTCCGTGTCCTCAAGGACCAGACCACAGCGTGGTATCTTGGATCAATGACAAAGCAAACATTTCTATCACAGTCCCGACTGCTGAAAGCCGGGGTAGTAGACGGTGACAACGGATGGGCACCCACCATCGACTGCTACAACGTAAAAATCAGCGACCTGCACTTCAACAA
>PCAH01000024.1 GCA_002730485.1 Dehalococcoidia bacterium
CATGGGGTTGAATGAGGGGGCCGCTCAGGGCTTTGGTGAGACTGGGTTGTTGCCGTCGCTGTTCGACTCATTGTATGGGTCACAGTCTGGGTCGTCTTACGAGAACATGGTTCCCGTAGAGATGGCAAATGGTGGAGAGTACTTTGTAGATCCGATGCAGTACTTGAAGTACCAGCAGGATGTCGCCAATAGCCAGCCTTTGAATCTGGTTCCGATGATGTTTGAAGGGCAACAGATTATGATGCCGATTGATAAGGCAACCGATCCGATGGCTCTCAAAGAATTCCTTGCGCTAGGTTAGCGGATGGCTCCGCGATCTCGTTCAGAGTTCGTCGCAGCCATCTCCAAAGATGGCGTGCGTCGCGGCGGTGCAGCGTCGAACTCGGCTCCGCCAATCAATTTGGCGGCTATGGCCGCTGCTGTACAGCCAAACATTCTTGATCCTGTGGCACCGCCTGCCCCGAAACCCGATGGCGGGTTTCTGGGTCCGTTGGGTAAAGCCATTGAAATCATTGATACTCCGCGTGCGGCGATTGTGTCTGGTGTCAAAGAGTTGACGGACATGTTTCAGGGGGAGGGCTTCTCGGCTTCTGATTGGTGGGATCAGACTGCCGACAACATGATGTTCGGGGAGGTGCTTGAGGATTGGGATCTAAAGACTGGTAACGGCTGGTTGGATGCCGCTATTGGTTTTGTGGGTGATGTGGCGTTGGATCCGTTGACGTATTTGGCTCCTGCGTCGTTGGCTTTGCGGGGGGCGCGGAGTGGTGAGACTGCGTTGGCTTTGACTTCTAAGGCTGAGGAGTTGCGCAAACTTGCGAAGGCTGCGAGTGCTTCTGGTAAGACGGCTGAGGCTGCGAAGTTGACTGAGCGGGCTTCTAAGTTGACTTCTGCGGCTGTGAAGGTCACTCAGGCCAAGGGGGCTAGTACCGCTGCTGGTGCTGAGGCGTTGGCTGAGATTGGTTTGGATGTTGGGTGGCGTTCCACGGTATTTGGCACGGGCCGTGTGGGGCGCGGTTTGGTTGAGAAGCCGTTGAATGTGTTGTCTGGTGGCAAGTTGACGAAGGCGTTGGATGTGCGTCGTGCCCGTCAGGTACCTGAGTGGATTGGCGCAATCAAGGTTGGGGCATCGGCTGATGAGGTCGCTGACGCTATGAGGTTGTTGCGCGCTGGGGACACGGCGACGTTCCGTGGCTTGTCGGAGGGTGTGCGTGTTGCTGCGCAGCGTGCTTCCAAGATGCCTGTGCAGTCGAAGCGATTTTTGGGTGTGGTTCCTGATTTCATTGCGAAGGATGGCGTGTTGCCTTGGGGCACGAAAATGATTCAGGCGGTGTTGCCAGCGCCGGGTCGCGCTCTTAGGGCGGCGACCCAGCGCGGCATGATCAAGACGTTGGATGCTGCTTTGAACACGAAGCAACCGATTCGTGCTTTGTTGAGTTCTAAGAATCCTGACATGGTGTTGTCGGGTATTGAGTTGCGGCGGGCGAACAATGGTCGTATCAGGGTTTCTTCTCAGTTCAAGACTCAGTTGGAGCCTTTGATTGAGGATGTGGTGTTGACGGCTAAGCGGTTCGGGGTCACTGGTACGGATTTGCAGTTGGCTTCTGAGATGCCGTTTTTGGTTCCGTCTGGGCCATTTGGGGTGGCTTTGAATCCGAATCTGCCTGCTGTGTTCAAGTCGATGCCGTTCAAGGATGCTCAGGAGTTGCATGGCAAGTCCCGTGCGTTTTGGGATTTGGCCCGTGAGACGTTCAATGATTTGGCGGGCGAGGAGGTTCTCAAGGGGTTTGCTGACGATATGTATGCGGCAAGGTTCTTGTCGGATGATGGTCGTTGGTCGGTGTTCAATAGTCAAAGTGGCCGTGGTGGGATTCCGTTGGGTGGCAAGCAGTCGCCGTTGCATCGCCGCACCTATTTGACGGTGACGGATTTCCGTCAGCAGTTGAATGAGTTTGTCGAGGAGCAGACGGCTCGGTCGGCATCGGGGGTTCGCCGCACGTTGGCTGATTTGACTGAGGAGGAAGCGAAGCAGTTTGATGCTTTGTTTCGTGCGTCGGGTGTAACGGATGAGTTCATGGGTGTGCAGTTGGCATCGGCTCGGGAGGGTGTGTCGGTTCGGCAGCAGATGATTGCTATTGGTGGGAATCGGGTCGGGGTCGATGTGTTTACCGATATGTATGAGGGCGATTTTTTGAAGGTTGGTTCACGGTATTTGCGTTCGATGGCTGATGAGGCTGGGCGTATGCACATGGTGAATCAGTTGGCTGATAGTGGCGTGTTGTTCAAGGATCCGTCGGTGTTTATGGGTGACCGTTTGACTCGGTTGACATCGGCGTTGAAGTCAGCAAGTAACAACTTGAGCAGTGCCCAGTCGAAGGCGGCGGTGATGGCGCAGGCCGCTGAAGAAGGTGTTGATAATGCTGGGCAGCAGCAGGCGGCGTTGTTGGCTGAGGTATCTATTCTTCAGGATCGGGTCAGCGGGTTGGTTGCTCAGGCTGATGGTGCCCGTGATGCCATTTTGGAGGGTGGGGCACGGTACGCGGAGGTGCTGCAACCGTTGACGACTGAGGCCAACGAGGCCGCTGCCGCCTTGGCATCAATTGATGAGTTGTTTTCTACGTTGCAGGCGTTGAACAGTCGGGTGACTGGTGGGGCGACGGGGACTGGTGATTGGATCACTGTTTCGTTGACTCAGCAGATTCAGGATGTTGAGGCGGCTATTCGTTCATTGAATGCTCGCACGGTGACTGCCGCTGGTTTGGATGATTCTGTACAGCAACTTCAGGACATTCTCGGTGTGTTGCGGGGGCATGATCCGTCGGATGCTGCGAACTCCCAGATCAAGGATTGGTCTGGGAAGATGAAGAGGGTTGAGAAACTGACGGGAGAGGTCGGTGACGCGGGCGCAATTGTTCAGGGGGAACAAGGGTCGATTGCTGCGCGGCAGGCTGAGTTGGTTCAAAAGATTGATGATTTGGCTGTGGGTCGGGGCACGGTGTTGGATCCTGAGGCGGTTGCTGCTGTGGATGAGGCGTTGGAGGCTGCCACTGGGGTGTTGGAAGAGGCTCAGGCTCAGGTGGTTCGCCTTGAGGGAGAGTTGGGTGTCAGGTTTGCGGCTGGGGCACCTGAGGCCACTAAAGCCCAAGTCAAGGCTGCCAAGGATCAACTAGATATTTTCAAAAATGATCGTGAGGAATTGTTCAAGCGGCTTCAGGAGGTGCGGAAAGCGTATGGTCGCAACAGCGAGGATGCTGTCGAGATGGCCGAAGAGTTGGCTGACCTTGATCTGCGCCTCGCTTCCTTCAAGGCAGCAAATAAGGAGTTGTTGGGGCAACCTACCCCCAAGTCTGGTGGCGGCATGACTCGCAAGGCGCGTGCCGCCAAGGAAGAAGAGTTGGCTGCTTCTAAGGCTCGGGTCGGTGAGGGGCAAACGGCGGTCGCTAAGGCTGAGGCGGCGAAGGCTGCTTTGATTGGGTCTGAGGAGGCCGCTGAGAATGTAAGGGTTGGCGCTCAGGCCGTTGAGTCGCAGCGGGTGTTTGATGAGGCCATGCTGGGGCCTGTGGGTGCGGACGGTAAGCGTCCTTATTCATTCAAGGGAGATGGGCGGTACGGCGACGCTCCGAAGGTTGTTCGCACGGCGGGCACTCCGAAGGGTGAGGCGTTCCAGCCGACTGGGGTTCCTTTCCGTGTCAATAAGGTTGGTCAGGTTGTCCCGAACCAGCCGTCCAAGGCTGTGCCGAAGCCTGTGACTCGTAGGGTTCCTGAGGGCCAGTTGGGGATTGAGAACGCGATCAATGAAAATAAGCGGTTGGCTCAGCGGGAGTATGAGGCTGCCGCTGAGTTGCTCAAGGTTCGCCAAACGGTGGATGCGTCGGTGGATGCGGCTAGGGCTGAGGTGTTGGACATTGAGGCGCAGATTCAGAAGATGCGGGCCGATATTCGTTTGGCGACGGATTCTGATTCTTTGACTCAGCGCATGTCGGCGTTGGACAATACGCATGCGGCTGTCAAAGAGTTCAATGATTTGCGGGCGTTGCGGGGCTTTCAGGAAATGTATTCGTCTCGGATAAATCAAACGTGGGGCGGTCAGGCGAAGCAATCGTGGGGCGGCGAATCGGCGAGGCCGTGGGGCATGTCGGGTTATGAAATGGTCGCGTCGAAGCGTGAGGACGCTGAGTTGATGAACGCTGTGTTCCAGTCGTTGTACCGCGTCAATGATGAGTCGGCGATGAAAGACTTTTTCTCCAAGTACGACAAGTTCATGGGCTGGTGGAAAGCCGGGGCTGTATCCAGCCCCGGCGGGTTCTCCATGAGGAACTTCCTTGGGGGGTCTTGGATCAATACCCAGATTGCTGGCGTGGAGATGGGGCAGCATTCCAAGGTGTGGGGTATGTACAAGTTGGCGCTGAAGGAGGGCGATGGCGATTTGCTGCTTGGGGCTAAGCGTCTAAGGGAGGCTGGTGAGACTCGTCGCTTGAAGGGCACGTTTGGTATCAACAGGTTCCGTAACGCTGATGCTGCGGATTGGGACATTTTTGACCAGATTGTTCAGTCGGGGGTTGCTAGGTCGGGTCAGGTTGCTGGCGAGATTGATACGTCGTTGGAGTCGTTGCAGAAAATGGTTTCGGTGGGTGGGAGGCAGTTGGGACGGATAAATCCTGCTTCCAGTGAGTTCATTCCGTTCTATCAGTTGCGCAACGTCAACGAGCAGGTTGAGTTCATGTTGCGTGGGGCGTTGGGGATGGATGTGATGCAGAAGGGCGGTACGTTGGATGACGCTGTTGAATCAATCCTGAAGTACCACTTTGATTACTCGCCTGAGTCATTGACGTTGACTGAGCGCCACATTCGGCGCGTCATTCCGTTCTGGCGTTGGCAGAAGAACGTGATCCCAGTGTTGGTTGAATCAATGGGTCGCAAGCCGCAGGCGTGGAGCCGTCTGTTGCAAGCGAAGAAAGAGTTGGAGTTGGGTTCTGAAGGCGAGGGTGTTGTTCCTGATTATTTCGCTGAGAACTGGGGTGTCCGCTTGCCGTTCACTGCTCAGGGCAATCAGGTGTACACGTTGCCTGATATGCCGTGGCGGTCTTTGGTGCAGATCACGAAGGAACCTACGTCGCCTATGCGAACCATTGGTGAAATGATGGCTCCACCCCTAAAACTCCCGATTGAGATTTGGTCCAAAAAGCAGGTATTTGCAGACATTCCATTTACGGGCAGGTTTCAGCAGGCTCCGATTGTGTATGACAAGATTCCTTTCTTGATGGAATCGTTGGGTGCGTTGGGGAAGGCTAAAAAGAACTCCAAGGGCGAGTGGAAGATTCGTGATCACGACATTTACATCATGGATCAGATGATGCCGTTTCTGGGTAGGTTCCGCAGGATGGCACCGAATGAGAGTCGTTACGAGTCTCGGGTTGTGACTACATGGTTGTCTCAGGTGTTTGGGATTTCTGTACGGCTAAATACTAGGCATGAGAAGGCGAATCAGATTCGCCGCAACAATGAAGATTTCTCGGAGATGATACGTGACAAGATTGATTCGGAACTGAGGAACATCTAGTGGGTATGGAGGCTAACGATGCATATGCGGCAAGGTTCTTGTCGTTTGTGTCTCGGGAAACGTGGGGCGGGTTGGTTTCGCGTGACAGGTTGCGTCCGTTGGATCCGTCGAAAGTTGCAGGCATTGTGGTGCATCATACGACGGGTTCTCAGATTGAGCCTGACAGGATGATTGCTGCCCATGACCGTTATCACCATGTGACGCGTGGTTGGGCTGGTGGTTTGGCTTACAACTGGTTGGTGTCGGCCGATGGCCGCATCTGGGAGGGTCGTGGCTGGAATCAGGGCGGTGCGACTAAGGGTTGGAACGATAAAACGGTGGCTGTTGCCTATCTGGGGGATTCCAATGTTGATTGGCCTGTGGATGCTCAGGCTGCGATGCGGGTGTTGTTGTCGGAGGTTTTCCGTCGGTACGGGGTTGGTTTGTGGCTAAAGGTGCATTCTGATTTCAAGGCCACTGATTGTTGTGGGGGTCCGTTACGGGACTGGATCCGTGGTTTGGACTTGGAGGCCCTCAGAGGGGCTGTAAATGGCTCTGAGAGCGTTTCTGGTATACGTGGACAGTCTGGGTGGACAGGTTTCCATGAGTTTCTATGGGAGTTGCGGAAACTTGTGGCTGTGAAGCCGTTGCGTAGATGGCGCAAGAACCACAAATGGTGTGTTATGGCGGTACAAGCAAGGTTGAACGACTTGGGTTTCGATGTTGGGAAGGCCGACGGTGTGTTTGGCCGTCGCACCAAGCAGGGTGTTCAGGCGTTCCAGAACGCTCAGTGGCATATGCGCTCCAACGGCATTGTTGGTACTGCGGTGTGGGATGCCTTGTTTGTTTCCTGATCGGGACAGTGCAGTCAACTCTATAGGAGGTTGATTGTGCCTGATTCTGATGAGTCCGTACCTGAAGTTGATGAACCTACGGTTTCCGATAGGGAGGAGCCGTCGCTGGTGGCTGGGCTGCTCAGAGAGATGGGTTACGGCAATGGCGCTTTTCGACCACGAACTTTCGGCAAATAGGAGATGGATATGGATTGGAACGATGCACTAGAGCGGGCGGTGTGGACCGCTGTTGAATCAGGGTTGGCGGTGCTGGTCGTGACGGATTGGTCAACTTGGGAGGCGGCGATGATTGCGGCTTCAGCGTCGATGATTGCGGCGATCAAGGCGTTTGCCCGAGCGCGGTTGAACGAACGTTAGGGTTTCGGCGTGGCTGATCAAGATATGGATGTCGCTTGGGCGACATTCATGCACGATCAGGGCGAGGACATCAATCGGTGGGTCGCTGATTCTTTAGAGGAGGCCCGCGAAACTTTTGATTTCCATGACGGCACTCACATCAAATGGGTGGATGATTACAACATCGGGTTTCTGATCACGATGAATAGCGACGAGGTTTCGTCGTTGTTGTCGGCGTGGGATGAAGCGCACGCTGGAAACATTATTGCCGCTGAATGGGTGATGGATCGGTGTGCTGCGTTGTTTGGGATGTTGGAAGCAGCGTCGGAACTGGACGTTGATTAGTTGGGGTGTGTTCCACCCCAACCGTCGCCCTTGAATGAGATTGCTGGCGGTGTGAAGATTCGGTCCATTGGGGTTCCACAGGATACGCAACTTTCATTGTCGGCATCTGCGATGATGCGACGGGTTATGTATTGCAGGGCACAGTTGGGGCAGCGGTACAGGTAGCGGGGCATGGTTACTGCGGCTTTTGGGTCAGCATGAATAGCCCCCATTCCAGCATTCCTGCGAGGACGGCGTATCCGCACAGGTCGTAGTAGGTGTCTGCGACGGGTTCCACGGCGGGAACTTCTTTGCTCTTTAGGTTTCTGAGGCGGGCGAGTTTGTCGTTGCAGCGGATCACGATGCCTTGGTGGCCGAATGCTGCAATGTTGTCGTACCCGTAGTCGTGTTGTTTGTTGCTGAGCAGCGTCATTAGTTCCATTGGGTCAACGATGCCGTTGGATTCCCGCAGTGCTGATCCCAGCAGATCAGCCCACCACCCCAGCGATGGCGTGGATGGGAACAGGTCTTTCGCTTCGGCCATTAGTTCATCGAGGGTGGGTTCAAAGTTGGGTGCCCGTAGTTCCTGCAAGGCGCGGAACGCCCATACGGATCCTTCTTCCCAGTTTTGTACGGCGCTCAGTGACGGCATCCCTATTGGGATGACTGATTTCGGTGTCGGTGTTGGTTCAATCATTTCTTGTATCACGGGGTATTCCACCAGTGCCTTTCGCAGTCGGGTAAGTATCTGATCGCGTTGCCGCGCCATTGATGTTTTGGGTATGTGCATGCAGCGCGCTACGAATCTGAGACTTAGCCGCACGAAATAAAGCATGTAGATGACCCATGCGTCGTCGTCTGGGAGTCGATCTAGTTCCAGACGGATAGCGAACTCCAGCCGTTCCCTGCGTTCCCAGTCGTCGGCGTGGGACGAGTTGGGGGGTTCTTCCATCAGGACCCCCAGTATTGATTCGCCGTTGTCGGTGACGAACTCGGGTCGCCCTGCGTCCATTTGTGCTGCGACCCAATGTAAGGCTGCGGGGTCGTATGCCGATGTGCGCCTGTCGTAGACCTCTAAGCGATCTGGGTTGCGGTCGCCCCATGAGTAATTGCCTACTGCCACGGCAGCACCGATGGGGTGAAACGGAGGTACGGCTTACGCCCCTCCGAATAGGCTCCCAACGATGCTTTCTCGGACCCAGCGATGCGCATCAACTCATCCACGGGGATGGTGCACCATTGTTCGCGGTCGCGGGACCAGATGAACAGGTGCACAGGTAACAGCGTTTGCCAGAAGGCGAGCGCGGTCAGTTTCTCTATTTTGACTTTCAACCCGTTGCGGCCAATGCCTTGGCATTCAACGAACCTGTCTATTTGCATGTAGTCGGGGATGTTGCGCAACGCCAACGGCAGCGTTGCGAATGCTGCACCCCACGGCGGCAGGTTGAATCCCATCCGAACCCAGTCGTCGTGAGTTTCCTCAAACTTGGTTTCGGCTTCTTCACCCATCATCGCCATGCGTGTCGGCCAAGGCAGATCGGAGAACGCCATATCAGGCTTTCCTCCCCGTGATCTTCATTACTTGACGGTCATTTGGGAACGCTGCATCTTCGCCCTGAAGGCCGTCGAGCAAACTTTTGAAATAGTTGTCGATGTCGCCTGTCAACGAGGTGGTTGTGTCGTCAGCCAGTTCCTTCACGTACACGTTGATTCGGTCTTTATGAAAGGTCGCTGATACGGACACGGGGCCAGTGAATGTCGGTCCACCTGATTCGATCCATGCCTGTTGTACGGCATCCTCAAAGATGTGGGCAGCGGCGGGCGTGTATGCCCGCCCGCGCTTAGAGAACCGTGGCCTCGGCTTCGCTTTCGGCTTGAGCCGAATGATTACACGATGTGATTTCACTGGGTGTTGGCATCCATCTCTCCCAGTTGAGGTTGGCTGTACACGGCGCGGGCGTGACTCACTAGGTCACGGATTCTTCGTGCGCCGTCTGCGCGGTGTGTGAACTTGCCTCCATGACGATTGTCCAGTTCCGCTACAAGGATTTCTATGCTGTTGTTGTCGTACTCCTGTCTGAATAATTCGCACGCAAATGCGTGCAGCATTTGGGATCGGTCGTAAACAATTTTGTCGCCGCGTTGAACTGCCTTGGGGCCGTGGTCCCAAATGTGGGCTGCTAGTCCTGTTAGTTCGGAGTCGTGGCGCGACTTTTGCAGGCGTTGCCGTGCTGGTCGTTGCGGTTCGGGGGGTTTGGGTGGCACCCAGCGCCTCGCTGTTTCTCTGAGTGCTTCGGCGCTGCCTAGATTCTCCAGTGCGGTGTTGACGAACTCATCTAGCGGGTATTCGCCCATCGTTGGGGTCACCATTACTTGACGGCCAGCGGGGCGTACTCGCGGGTAGGGCAACCTGAGGCCGTTGCCCCACCCGCCATCCGTTGTGGTTTGTTTCGGATACACCTCGGTGGTGGGTGCATCAACGATCTGGCAAGCCGCCAGCATCGCTGTGCGCATCTGCTCGGCTGGCATCCAATCTTCAATGAATACCCATAGGTGCACGCCTTTGGATCGGCTGAGTTCTATCCACGATGGAATTTCCAGTTCGTGTAGGACGGCTGACACGTTCAGGGCGTGAATCATTGAATCGTGGTCGCCGATGTCCCAGTCGATGGCTCCCCAGTGCACCATGTCGCCTGTGTCGGTGGGTCGAATCGGGTACACGCCGATGGGGACGGCTCCGTCTAGGTGCCGTTCAACGGCGGCTTCTAACGATGAGCCTGTTGCGTCTACGGGTTGGTCGTCTATTTTCCACGGTCGGAATACGCCGTCTAGGTCGCGGGCGAGTCTGCCACCTGCGAATAGTTGAGCGAACCGTGCGGTAATCATTAGAACGATCCAGCCGCCATCCAGTACACGGCTACTACCCCCGCAGCAGCAATGATGGCGATCACTGCCATTAGAAGTTGCCCCATTCGCGGTCCTCGTAGTCATCGACTGTGGGTTCACGGATCTGACCGCAATTCGGATCCATAATCATTTCGGCATCACGGCACCGATATGGGGGGCGCTTGTTTTTACACAAGTTCAGTTGAATCACGTTTTCTAAGGTGGCTTTTTCGCGGTCAGAAATGTTTGCAGCATCCTTGGGGCGATAGCACTCCAGCACGGCAACTGATTCGGCTTCGCCGCCGAATCTGCCACCGTGGATCCCAGCAGGTCCACCTCNGNCACCTGCGCCTCGGCCCGTCTGATGCAGCACAATTAGCGGTACATCAGCGTCCTTGGCGAACCTCTTTGCTGATTGGGCTTTCCCTGCGACACCGTTTGCGTCGGCATCACCAACCATTAGTTCCAGAAAGTCCAGCACACAGGCCGATGGCGGGCGACCCCAGTATTGTTCGGCTTCGTGGATGCCTCTGAGCATGGATGCAAACGTCAATGATTGGTCGTTGATTAGCACACGGTCCAATAGGCCACCTGCGACGTTGCGGAGTTCACGTTCCGCTGCTGTGGATCCTTCGCGCAGTGCTTCTTCCATGTCGGCGGCGTTGCGGCCCATTGCGATACATGCAAGTTTCTGCACGACAAGTTCGCGTGGCTCATCGGGGCTGTAGAACACGCATGTGAAGTCCGCTGACCTTTTCAGGTTGTGGACCATCATGTTGTATGCGACTGTGGACTTGCCTTGGTGGGAACGCCCTGTCAGTAGGAACATGTCCCCGCGATCCAGCCCTGATGGGAAGCACAGGTCGATTGGCTTGAAGCCTGTTTGGAATGCTGTGTCACTGTTCAGATAGTGCACGTAGTCATCCACGGCCGATGAGGTCGGCGTGAAGTATTCCATTGGCTTTGTCGGCACAGTGGGGGCGGCTCCAGCGTCGGACTGGGAGTTATCCGATGTGGAGGGCTGAAGCCGCCCCTTGATCTGTTCCGCACTCAAAAGTTGAGCGGACATGGTGGTGGTCGCCTAGTTGGCGAATGACCCCACATGGTCGTAAATGATTGCGCCTGAGTCGTCAACGAAATGATTGCGAATGTCCTCAGGGCAGTCACCGAAAAACAACTTCGTGTCTGTTTTCTTGTGCTTGAAGTACGGGGCCTTCGGGGACCATGCACCCGACTCGATGCGGTCACGGTTGTCGAAATACTCCGACTTCGGGTCATCGACCTCAATCAGATGGACCCACAACGCGGTTGCCTCTGAGTTGGTGCGTCCCTTGCGGGGCGGTGTGGATGGTCGGCTGGGTGCGCTACGGGGCGCAGCAGCCTTCGCTGGTGCTGTGGCCTTCGGACGACCAGTAGGTTCGGGAACGCTGCTTTTCAGCAACCTCATTACACGACCGTCGTCGTCGTGTGACCACTCCACGCCTGCCTCTGTGTACGCCTGCGCCTTGACCATGCGGCCCAGTTCCTCGGCTTCCTGTACCAGTTCAGGCTGGCTCAGGGTCGGGTCCACGACCTGCGAGATGGAGAGGCGGTATTCCTCGTTCTCGTAGTTGCCTGTGGACAACTTGGTGGCGAATGTTACGTTGATAACACTCTGCTGTTGCTCTGTCATTGGATCTCCTAATCTTTGTGGGGGTTGTCGGACAGATCTATGGGGTGGCCGTGGGCGCGGCGCACAATCGCGGGGTTGCGGGCAGCCCATGCCGTGACGGCCTTGCGAGTCGTCTCTGATGGAGACTCCAACCCAACTCTCAGCAACAGCCGTACAGCCGCTCTAAGACGGATTGTTTCAACAGGCCCCATCGTGATGATGTCGTCGCCGCGATATTCGTAGTGGTCGTAGGATCGACCGAACAGATCGGGTCTGCGTTCCCACAGCCGACGCATGTTGTATGGCTGCGCCATCAGTCCCCGTCCTTCATCTTGTCGTAAGCGGCATCGGATGCGTCCATGTCGTCAGCGAACCCGTCGGGGTACTCGTCGTCCCAGTTGTCATCTGGGGCTTGCAACCACCGTTCCCGCAATTGGTGAATGGTGCGATCCTCGGGGCCTACCACGGCTCCCCCTTCGGGTAGAACTGGCCTCGGCAGGTGTCCCATGCCGTGCACCACTTGGGTGAGCAGTACCATGAGTTCCATGCTTGCGGCCACACCTTCAAGGGTGCGGCCACCAGATCAGCCAATGCCCTGCACTTGTCTCTCAGGGCAGCCCAGTCGGCTTCGTCGCGGGTGATGTGAACCCAGTGGACATCGCCGTTGCACAACATGCAGAGGTCGAACTTCTTGGGCGACCAGTCGCCTGTCTCAGACGCGACTGCGTAGGAATAAACCGTTGATTGGTTGTCCCAGCGTTGTTTCTCCCATCGGGCGTATGGCTTCGATGGGTTCTTCCAATCAATGATTCGATCTGATTGAACCCAATCCATTGTTCCCGTCAACCAAATGCGACGTTCCTCATCTTCATCTAGCAGTACACGGAACTGACCTTCAACAGAGGTGGGTACTTCCAGATTGGGGAGGACCTCCCAATACCATGCTTCAAAGTTCAGTCGGGTAATGGCTTCGACCTTGAAGCGGTCATCTCGCCATACCTCCACGGCTGCGAACTCTGTCTCCATGCATTCTTCAAGTTGCGTGTCGGCTATATCAATCGGGGTCGCTTCCCCGTGGACCAGCATGTCGTTGCCAACCAGTTCAATCGCTGCATGAACAGCGTTCCCGCGTGCCATGTCAGACGTTGTTGGCTCAATGATTGGGGCGCGGTATCTGCGCCTCGTCGCCTCAAGGCACTTGTCGGCCATCTCGAGGTCTGATTGTCTGAATGAAATATCAATCTTCACTGTCTACCCTGCCTTATCGGCCCTGTGGAGCCACTGGTAGAACCGCATCTTCGGCACATGCACTCCGTCTACAACTATCTCGGCAGCGTCGCCGTGACCAGACAATCTCGCAGCGCGTGAATCAATCAGTTCGTTCCACACGGTGGCCTTTACGGGTTGACGGCCTTCACGTAAAGCGTTGCGGCGTTCGTCAGCCCACAGTGCCACTGCCTCATCTCGCACAGCGCGGTCAGCATCTGTATGCCCCTGATCGGTGACACCACGATCCCGTTCGGGGCCGTCGGCGCTGCGACGGCGCGCCCACCGCTCCACCCACGACGACATATCGACCGCTACATCGCAATGCGCATAGTCGCGGGCAAGGTGCGCATACGACACAACAGGGTCCGTGAGCAGCCTTTCATCAATCTCTCTAACGGCAGCCACCTGAATAGGCAACGTGACGTTGCCCTCCGTGGCATCACGCAACAGCGTTTCCAACGGCACCCCGAACAGGCAATGATGCGTCAACGCATCCAACGAAACACCAGCCGCAAGGCCGATGTTCAAGGCTTTGACTCGGCGCACAGCAGCAGACCCGCCAGCCAAATGGGTGTGGCCCCATTCCTCGGCGCTCAGGCTTTCCTGTCTCCACAGCCTGTATTCGTCCGCTGCGTCCACTAACTCTTGGGCCGTCACTCCACCTCGCAGAGACTGCTCGGCTCGTTCGGCCCGTTTGATCAGCGAGTGGTAGTGGGTGAGAACGGAAACATCCAGAACGCCGTCGTTTGCTGCGACCAGCAAAGCCAGTTCTGCGGGGAGTTTCACCTGTCGGTTCTCGTTCCTGTGTCTGTGTTCGGTTTTGGGCAGAAGCCCACCTTGAGCGGTACATCCAAGCCCTAGGGCTGATTCCAGCCGACCTTTGGAGGCTGGGATCTGTGCCTCGTCCTGAGGCTCCTAGGTATTATGCGCAGCCACAAAAACGGGATGTCAAGTGAGTCCCGTGTAGTTTCATGCAGGCTTGTACCGCAACAATCAGGGGGTTGTGACAGAAGTCACACACCGTTGGGGTGCTTTGTTGATTCCTCCAACGCCTGCTCCACACGAACAAGCGTTTCTTCCAGCCGCTCTAGCCGATCCATGACCTTGCGGGCATCAACCTGCGGCCGCTTCTGGCGAGTCGGCATCACACCGCGCTTCTCCAAGTGGTAATACAACTGCCCCTGCGACAGACCAGTCATCTCCGTGATCACCCGCTGCTTGTGCCCTTCCCTGTACAGCACCACCGCCTCATCAATCTGCTCGGGGGTTAGATCAGTTGTCTTTCCCATATCAGCAACTCCCTTCTCCTAGATCATTTACTGCACAATCAATCACATCGCCTATTGCAGCCAAGGCTGCCTTTATGGAATCCAACTCTCCACTATAGCCACTGGTCTTAGCAGACCCGTTCCTGTCTGCTGGCGCAGCACAAAACTTCTTCAACCGACGATCTATGCACTCAACGTCATCGTCATCAACGATTGCGCACCACGATGCGACCTGCGTCTGCCCGATTGTGCGATCCGACGGCTTAGCAAAAGACACGTATGCCAACGGCTCTGTCGCAGACCACGGCGTGATCCCCGCCGAAATGCCAGACCTCTCCAATCGGCGAGTCGAATCTTCCAAGGCATCCAACCCACGCTGCCCGATCTTGTAGCCCTCAGCCACCGCTGACCGCAGGTTCATTCCCCCCGCTTCGGCCCTTTTCGACAGGGAAGGATGATCGCAAAACAAAACCTTCCGACTGTGAAGTTCCCACTTTATAAAGAACCGATCACACACATTCATGCCATCAAACAGCCCATTCACAGCCATCTCGATGTCTAAATAGGCTGCACGAATCATATCTTCCACATGGGAAAGTTGCATTTCTTCAAAGTAGCAACGCTCAAGATTCTCAGGCTTGTAGTGCATGTTGGACCCTTTCTGAAATAAACGTCGTCCACGTACAAAGGTGCCGCGCCAACGGCCCCAGCACGGCGCGACGCTCAGCCAACTGGTCAGCAAGCCGCTCCCAGTCAACAGCAACAGAGCGCGCCGCAAGACTCGCTTCCCACCGCTCACTCAAGGTGGAATCACCCGTCAACCGTTCAATGACTTCAAGGTTACGCATCGACGGATAAAACTCGCCC
>PCAH01000020.1 GCA_002730485.1 Dehalococcoidia bacterium
TATGGAACATATTATTAGAAGAATGAATAGAAATATGAATAGAAATATAGAGATAATGCCCACACCTATAGAAATAAGACCATTGCCCCCATTTTCCACGACACGGCACAGCACACGGCTGGTTCTCGCATCCTTTGGTTTCATTACCGCCGTCCAGTTGGGTCTTTTTCGTGTCGCACGACATGCCTCCGTTCGCGCTCTGCTGTGTCACGTTGAATGTTCGCTTCTGTTCACCGGGTCCGCACGACTTGCCGGTCGGTGACACACACGCCCCCCACGCCCCCCACACCCCGTCGCAGTCTTTCGCGGCCGGTAGAGGTGTTGTTCCTGCATCCGTTTCCACCGGTGCCGCGCCCGCGGGTAAGGCAGATCCCGCGGGCTCGGCCTCGGGGTCGGCCGCTGACGCGGCCTCTGGCACGGCCTCGGTGTCCTTTGCTGCGGGTAACGAGAGCGTGAGGCCGAGCTTCAGAAAATGCTTGTCGATGCCGAGCTCTATCAGTTTTTTTGTGAGGCCTACGTCGAATCGTCCCTCGTTCTCCCCGTACAGGACCGCGGCGAAAGCCACCGTGATCACAAAGAGGAACGTGAATACGGCCATGACACGCTTTTATCAAACATCTAATAATTTATTCACGGACTACCGCTGCCTCATTTTGTATGTCACTTCCGAAGATCTGCTGTAGCGTATTGCGTACCGTCATGGGCATCACCACCTTCTCAGGATAAGTCGTATCCGGCGCTAGAGCTTCATGCGTGGCGATGATACTATCGCGAGAACGGTCTCGGTGCAAGGCATCACCGACATCCCGGTCGTACATTTCCAGAACCTCCTTCTGGGCCTGTTCGATGCCTCGTTTGTGCGCGACATCAAGCGCGCGTTCAGCGTCGCGTACCGTCTTCTCGATGGTTGTGAACACTCGATGCCGAACGGCACCGATCCCGACGAGTTCACTTTCCAGACCAAGAGCACGCTTCAGCATCGTCGTAGCTATATTTCTTGTAGCATCCGTAGCAGAAAGCGTCTTGTACGACGATGAAGGGGCGTCTAGTCGCTCCAGAATGCGGCGAACTGTCGTGGTGCGGTCCCGGACGAGGTCTGTGTATCTTTGGGTACCCGTCTTTGCCTCCGCGAGACGCTGGTCTATCCTGCGTATGTCCTCCATGTCAACCTGCTGACCGACGTCCACCGTATCCATCGGGGAGCTGCCGGAGGTTTCCGGCGCGTTGCTGGTGGCAGACAAAAATCGCATGATGCGCGTGGACAGTGCGGTCCTGTCGTCCACCAGAAAAGAAGGCTGGCTGCTGGAGAGCGTTTCGATCGTACGCTTCCACTCCTTTTCCAGACTGTCCAGTACTATTCCAGTCGCGGAGGATCGATCCGCAGCACGCCGATTAAACTCCTCGACGTGCGGTCCCGGTGCTCTTCGTATCGCATTCCGCTCGGCATCTGATGCCGCGTTGAGCGCGTCGTATTTCTCCCTCCAGTGGCGCGTAGCCACAGAGAATGAGTGCAGGACGTGCTTGTCAGCAGGTCCGGGTGCTACCGAGTCACCACCTGACGCAGAGAGTGCGTGTGCCATGCCCGCCTCGTCGTTTTTGACGAAGGCGACTAGAAAAGCCCTCGCGAGCGCAGCGGGGTCTGACTGCGACGGCGGCGACGTCAGGTTCTGTTCCTCCCGTGGTGATTCGGACGGATCGGTCACGATACCAAGGTCCTGTTCAAGTTTTCGGATGGCATCTTCTCTGTCGTCCATTTTTGTATCTTTCTTCAATCAATGGATAATTTGGGCGGTCCCCGCCACGGTGTGATCTTCGGCGGCAGTAAACGCATTGGAACGTGCCCGAGTTTTTTTCCGCAACGTGGTATGTCGGTGCCCCGCATCCGCAAAAACCCCACCATCCTCCCGCAATACAGACGGTACAGCGGGGTGACGACATTTGTTAGTTGTACATAAACAATGGCGTTTGGCGCAGTCCCGAACGAAGTGTGGCAGGAACATCTGTCACCACATCTGCTGTGCGACCTTCAGATATCAGCATGCTCGCGTCATCTGCGCCACGCCGTTTTTCCGCTGAACGTATACCGGATCGCCCGGTCAAAAGTCGTCCTTGGCTGCACGGAACAGTCCTTTAGAATCGGCATGATGTCGAACTGGCTGGAGAAGCGATCCTGTGCGGATTCCGGGTGCACAGGACGAAGACAGCTCGTTATTGACCTGCGACAGGAGGGTCGCCGGGGCCTGTTAGTGGGCCCGTACTGTCGTGCGTGTGAGTCCATGTGGTACGACGATCCATGTCCGCATCGGCCCACGCAGGCGGCCGTCGGTAATATTCTCTGTTGAAACAAAAGAAAAGATGATTGCAAATCTGAATCGTACTATCGAGTGCATTACGCTCGTCGATGACGAAGAGAGTACATTATCGGAAGCCGATCGACTGCCGGCCGATGGTGCTGGGCTATGGGAAGACGGGCAAGAAGATGGACGACGTGATCAAGGGGGCACGCAAGACGATCTTCAACGCGATCAAATAAAGGCACTGCTTCAGAAATCCCAATGCGGCAGTTATCCGGGCAAGCGCAAATTGGCGGCACTTGTTGTAACACTCGCCTTCCTGCTCATAGTTGCCGCTGTGGAATTGCTAATGATACGCACTGTACTCCACACAAACAAAGACCTCCATCCGAAATGCGAGCTGCCCACGTGTCGTAAACCGGACAAGACCATATTCGAATTCGAAGAAGTAAGCGGCAAGTGGACTGTCAATATAATGAACCTGTTGCGCGGCAAGTGGACTATCGATATACTGAACCTGTTACGCACAGCAAACGGTTTGATCATAATAGCCAGTATGATCGCGCCGCTTCTTCTTGTGCACTACCCTCTCGCGCTTGCGATAAAGGATGCGGTCCAAGAATTTGTGCAGGCCATGACACCCATCGAATGGGTCATCGTCGGCATCGTAGTGGTTAAACTTGGTGCGAAGAAGATCAGATCATGGGATTTCGCGCAGCCCACCTTCGCTGATCAAGTCAAGTTGAGCGACCCGTACGTGCTGCTTTCGTTGCTGGTCATTGCGACGACAGTGACACAGGCGATTCTGACTGTAGCACGTTACCGTTCGGACCACTTTGATATCAAACTGTCGGACGTCGCCACCAGCATGGCACGAGACATAACAAGAAATTTGCGGGTGGTCGCGAAAGAGAATGAAGCGGAGAACGCAAAAATACAAGAAGTGAGTCTCACCGAGTGTACCCGATTCGACATCCCTCTGATGCGAAAGTTGATGTATGCATCTGCTGGCACGTTCGCGGGGTCGGTGCTTATGACAACGACTCTGTTGGTGGTTACGCGCGTTAACGGTGGCGTCAGCATTATATAAGAACACTCCCCGGCGCACTAGCCGCGACACATACCCTCGTTCCGAAGAAAGCGTAGCTTAGATGTGCGTCCACTGTACCGGATCCATTCTGGTTTCGTTCCGCCGGCGAAACGCAACACTCTCCTGAAAAACGCAGGGTTCGTTTTTGCGGCAGGGTTTTTTGTGAGAACGTAGTACGGTACGTTATGCGCATGCAGCGTGCGAAACATTTCCTGCATGCCTCGCATCCGGAACCACCCCCCCATCAGCATCTCCGCCGCAGCGCGGGGATGCATGTTAGGATCGACACCGTCGAACTGCGTCAGCGTCTGGTCCCAGTCGAAGACCACGTATTTCGGCCGCGTAGCCACAACCATCGCGGCCACCTCCACCGGGTCAACACCGCCGCTCGGGTTGTACCATCGCAGGATATCAGACTTACGGAGGTCCGCTCGTGCGTGCGGGCGCACAAGAGACATCAGATGCCTAATGTTAGCACGATGATTTCTCCGCGGACTGACTGCGACCCCCACAGGCCTGATCTTCGGACATTCCTGTGTGTGATTAGCGAAATTAGACGTCTGGTCATCGAAAAACAGTGGTGGGCCTCGCATGGCGTTTACATGTACTACCTTCTTTTTTTTGCCGCTAACACTTTTCTACCATGGGGTGCGGCGGATCTCGCACAGCCTACGCGGTGGCCGTCGCCCATCCCCCGGACGTCGCCGCCGTTGTTATCGATATTCGTCCCGAGACGGAGAGCCGCCGCGGTCGCTGCACATACGGATCCTGCCCGTGCCCCTGCTTCGCGCTGATGCGGCCGGCTTCGGCAGGTCGTATCTGCCAGAACTGCGCCCACGGTGAGGTTTGGCACGCTCGATTGAATAATGTGAGTGCACCATAAAGGTGCTATGGCCGGAAGGCTGCGAATCAAACGCTGGGACCCAGCCTCGATGCTGAAACCGACCAATACGGTATTGCTGATAGGGAAGAGGGGGTCCGGGAAGAGTATCCTGATGCGTGATCTCGCGTACCGGCTCCATCAAACCGGGCAGGTCCATTTCGCCGCTGGGTTTTCACCGACCGAGGACACCCAAGGAAGTTTCGGACAGTTCCTGCCTTCCTCAGCGATCCACGAGGACTACGACGAGGGGGTGGTCTCTGACATCATGCGCGCGCAAAAAAAGCAGTGGCGGCGGGGCCACGGAAGCAACATGGTACTGTTCATGGACGACATCATGTACAACAAGTCGGTGCTGAAGACCAAGGTGATCCGCGAGCTGTTTCTCAACGGGCGACATCGTCATGTGGGTCTCGTCCTCGCCGCACAGTACTGCATGGACCTCGGACCGGAACTGCGCAGCAACTTGGATGTCGTCATATGCTGTCGCGAGAGCATCAAATCCAACCGAGAAAAGCTCTACAAGAACTTCTTCGGGCTTTTCGGCACGTACGAGGAGTTCTCCCGCACGATGGATGCCACGACATCGAACTACGAGTGCCTCGTGCTTATCAACAACGTAGCATCGAACGACATATCGAAGTGCATATTCTGGTACAAGGCGGACCCGAACGTACCGCAGTTCCGCATCGGATGTGACCGTTTCTGGAGGCTGCACCGCAGCTACATGGTCGAGGAAGGCGAGGCCGCGGAGTGCAACACCATCCGGGAGACCGGGCAGACCATCGGTGGCGCAGCGCAGACCGTTGCCGAAGTTTCCAAAGACGATGAAGACTTGTTCTGATTTACAGGGAACCGCGGCGTCCCTCGTTGGGGTTGGCCGGGGCACCGGCACCGGCACCCGGAAGAGCGCCGTGCGGGTACCCGTATGTAGTAGGCACATCCCTAGGCTGGTCAACGCCCGTGCTGCTCGGGAACGTTTGCTGTACCGCACGCCCAGTGTGGCCGCTCGAAGTGGTCGCCGGAGGGGTACCGCGGACTTCGGAGAGGATCCTGTGGTGACCACCGATCGTTGACAAGTGCATCAGGCGACCAGTGTCTGGATTGATTCCGTCATCGGAAACCATCATCTCGTACGAACTAAGGCTGGGGTCGTAACCGATGATTCGTGCGTGTCGCGGGCGACCCTCCCCCTGAAGAACGACACGTACGACGCTACCAACGCTGTACGGAACACCTGTCTTGGTAAAGGGTTGCGTTGTCATGTCCGGTACAAACGTCAGAGAAGGCACGTTCACCACGGTCGGTAGCATGACATACCACGGTCGGTTTTCGTGCGGGATCCATTCGTAAAAGTCGTGCGCGCGTTCGTCGCCGACGACACGGAACCCTAGCAGGCATCTGAACTTGGTGCTCTTGAACGGCGAAGAAGGCGAAAGAGCATGACGCAGGGTCATGGGAGGCACATGCGGGAACGCCTGATGTGCCACAAGCACCGAGTCGATGGCTTTCATTTCGTCTCCGTACGCAAAACGCGCTTTACTTACGACCGACTTGGCGATGTCCATAATACTTTGGCCGTAAGAACCCGATGAACCTGCCAACCCGGCCCCGTGCCAACGCCCGACTCCATATAAATCTGATGATTGCGGCCGGTTGGCAGGAATATCCATTTCTACTTCCATTCCTCCATGTAGCTTTGTACTACGGGGACCATAGGTCGGTACCCACCCCTTCGTCGAAGCGTCGATCTCCGCATGCGCCACGGATATACCGGCGGTGGTGTTGTCCGGGGTCGAGTACCAGTCTAGAAGCTCCCTCGCACCTGAAGTGCCCAGTTCGGTCCATTTCTTTGTCGAAGCCCCGTACAACTTCTTTGCGCTGCCCCGAACACGCAGAGAACCGCCCGCGTGCAGGTAGATACGATTCGTATTTCCTTCGAATGTAGATTTTTCCTTAATACCCACGGCATCGTAGAGAATATCGAGAGCGACCAAATCTTTGCTGCTGTCATGCACCGAGTGGTAACGCCCAGATAGCAGAGTAGGGTTTACTTTAGTCATTCCTAGATCACGGTCAATGTTGACGCCCGCATGCCGTGAGGTAATGTTTTTGGCGGTCAGTGGCTTTCCCGTTATATGACGAGTTACTCTGCCCGTGGGGCCGGAGCCATCTGACAGCATTCTCAATTGTAACTGAAGGATACCCTTGGGGCTGATCCTAGCCCTCTGCAGGGCCTCCGAGATGGGCGTTGTCTTAGCTGATTTAGTGATTTTACCAGTTTGACCGGGTTGTACAGGCTCCAACACCCGATCCAGATCAGACCTACGTAAATTAACGGTGATCTGACACCGACAGACAAATCCGGAATGGATATTGACGCAGTCCGTGAATTTTGTATGGGCAGCGTTATCATCATGCCGAAAACCTTTACTGGACGAAATTCGGCTTGTTGTTGTATAGTTGCCATCTTTGCTGTCCTTGACAACAATGGTGAGCAGGAAGCCGTCGTTGGCCGCACGCCATGTACCCGGAAACAACCCGACAGGACCGACAGGGAGTCCTGTGCTGACCATATGATGTGCACCGGGCGGCAGGAACGACCAGTCCTTAACGTCTTGGTCCATAAATGTATGCTGAACCGTCGGGTATCCCTCCAGTTCGATCTGACACTGTGCTTCGAGCTTCGTATTCGTTGCCAAGCCGGACAGTATTTGGTTCAGGCTATACTGGTTGCCTCCATCCCCCACGTTGTCGGGAAAGCTCTGATTTTGTCTTGTGGAATCATCTGACTCGTCAAACATTACCTGCCGGACCATCTGCGTGTACATCTCTATTGGAAGAACAGGTATTTTCTTGTTCTTTCGCTCTTGTACTATTTTCTTCTGCAAAGCCTTGTGGCATGCTGCATCATCTCTTCGGTATTCGTCAGCCGGTGCTTCTCTATGGCCAAGGAATATCATGTTCGGTGGTAAGAGTATGGATTCAATGACTTCTCTAGGGGCAAGAATAAGTTCTCGTTCCGCGATCTTGTGGCTCCGTGGGTCAGTTTCACCCAAGGACGACTGCGCAATCACCCCAAGATTGGCAGAGACGCGGTCGAGGGCGGCGTTGGCGGCGACGGCGGCAGGGGCGGCGGGTCCGGCCGCGGCGGCGGCGGCGGCGGCGGCGGCGACACGGGCGTTGTATTCGGGATGTTGTTGATCAGACCCGTCAGGATGCAACTGAGAGTTGAGCGATATATTTGTCCCCCCAATTTGAACAACGGCATTACTTATTACCTGACCTGTGAATCTCCGGAGATTTGTCGGGAGATCATACCCGACCGTTTTCATATGGCGCTCTAGCTTCTTATAGAAATCGTCCGAGGTAGACTGACCTTCGCATTTTTCGACCAGCGCCGAGATCTTCGGTCCTGCACCGAGCTGATAGAAAACTGTCGGATGGAGCCTATTCAGATTCTCGCGGAGCCACGTGTTTGTTCCGGTGTATGTTCCGATCCACAGTGGTGTATTAGGGTATGGAGTCCCGTTGTCGTCTCTGCCGGACTTTACGAGTTGAGCTTCCGGCAGCAGGTCCGTCCCATAATTATCGTCCGTAAGCAGCCTCTTCAGATCATCTTGGAACTCACTATCGAGGTCCTCGTAATCTTTCTTCGCGTTCCTAACAAGTGCGTCCGCGTATTTATACAGTTGCTCGTCTGTGCCGAAGTCTTGATAATCTTGTCTCCACTTTATATCTTCACCTTCATCGACTTCAAAGCATGATCCGTCACAGACATGAATTAGATTCCTAATATAAGTCATGCCCCACATGGCGGAGTCATCGCCGCCGGCGCGGGGCTCCGCATTAAAAGGCGCTACACCGCGCCCCCAATTACCGTCCAACGAAAGGAAGTGAAAGTTTTGCATTGACAGAGCATCCTGTTGATCGGTGGCCCGTCCGCCGGTACGGTCCCATCGCGCGACATAAGACGACCCGTTAGGAATAGCCTGTGCGAGATTTTGCGGTTGGTTCGCCCGATTGATAATGCCCGTCATTCTTCTGTGTCCAAGGGCAAGGGCTGCTGCTTTGATTATGATTTCTCTGTACATCGTAGTACGAAGAATCTTTAAGTCAGATGGATGAATCTTCACGCGATCTGTCATTATGGGGTACCCTCGTTTTCTGTTCACTTTCGCTCGCACCGTAATGTACCCCATCGGCAAGCTGAGCGACGGTGGCGGTCCTATCGCGTAGTTCCAGCACGCGCTAGGTGCCATTAATTCCAACATGTTACTTGTAACGTTCTGAGGTATGGATCCTTGTGCCATCGGTCGCCCAAGCCTCATTCCTCGGACTTGGGCACCGTACGTAGGGTCGTCAATGTTGGGGGGGGCGGGGACGGGGGGGGCGGGGACGACAACGGCA
>PCAH01000012.1 GCA_002730485.1 Dehalococcoidia bacterium
AGATGAGATCTTTGTGATCAATGTCTCCAATACCAATAGAGCTCCCGAGCTCACAGCAATGCCCGCCGAAGGGGTTTTGGAGGGGGCCTCCATCACCCCTCTCGATGCTAGTGACACCAGTGGTGGCGATACCGATTTAGATGGAACAAGTCTAGCCTATAGCTGTCGCTATGACACCACTGCCGATGGTGTGGTTTCGGGTGGCACCGACTGCACCACTCTGACAGGTTTTTCTTTGAACACAACCACAGGAGCCATTACCTGGGCAGTGGATTACGCTGCCGCCCTAGGGGGATCTACCACTGCTTACGAGATGAATGTGATCGGCAGTGACGGCAGCCTTACGGATGGTGAAATCGTAGTGATTACTGTCTCCAATAACAATCGACCTCCTAGCATCGATCCTGTATCAAATTTGGTTGCTAATGAAAACGCTGCCATGACCACCATCGACATAGCCGATGGTGGTGATGATCTGGATGTTGATGGGGATATTCTTTCCTATAGTTGTGAATTTGACGCCACTGATAATGGGACGATGGATAGCCCAGCCGATTGCTCGACACTCTCTGGGGCCAGCTTTAACACCACCACAGGTGTTCTTGATTATACGCCGTCTTACTCTGTCGCGTCTTCTGGCGGCACCGCTTTTCGCGAGTTTCATATCACCGCAAGCGATGCAACAGAGACTGTTGGTGTCTATGTCACTATCACTGTAATCAATACGGATAGGCCTCCCGTGATCACTGATCCTGGTGACGCCTCCACCCCCAAACAGACCCCTTATACCATAAATGTGGATGATGCCAGCGGTGGCGATTCGGACATCGACGGGGACACCATTAGCTATTCTTGTTATTACGACCTCGTCACCGACGGTGCGGTAGCTCAGACCACACTCTGCACCACCATCTCAGATGTGAACTTCGATACCAATACGGGAACTCTCACTTGGACCCCGGGGGTGGGGGCTACGGCCCAACCCTATGAGATGATGATCACGGCCACCGCCAATAGCCTCAGTGATAACTTTGTGTATGAGCTTACCGTCACAGAGGTCTTAGGAGATCCGCTGCTGGCCACCATCTCTGATGTGAGTGAGCCCGAAGGCTCCGCCATTACCACAATCGATGCTGAGGATAGTTCCACAGGCGACACCACCGGTACGGGCCAGGTCATCACCTACACCTGCTACTACGATCAGTCTGTAAGCGGGACGGTAGCTGTAGACTCTAATATGGAGTGTACGGATATCGCTGGCGTGTCCTTTACCGCCGGCACCGGTGTTCTTGACTGGACGCCAGGCTACAATGATGCTGGCATCTATGAGATCATGATTACAGGTACGGACCCGGATCCGGTCTCCGATACGGAAATATTTGTCCTCACAATAACCGACACCAATCGCCCACCAGTGATAGCGCCTATCTCTGATGAAATAAGAGCCGAAGGGGCAGCCTTCACTCAAATCAATGCCGATGACACCTCGGGAGGTGATACAGATGTGGATGGCGATACCATCACGTGGTCCTGTGTCTACGATAATACAGACGACGATACCGTAGTGGCCAGCACCCCCTGTACGGCAGCTGGCATGTCTTTTGATAAAAGCACTGGTGTTCTCGACTTTACACCCGGTTACACAGATGAAGGCACTTTCGAGATCAAGATCACCGCTGATGATGACCAATCAGGCACAGCATCTCTGATCTTTGACCTCATCGTCACTAATACGGATAGGCCTCCCGTCATCGCAGCTTTTACACCGGCCTCCCTAAATGAGAGTGATGGCTCCACTCAGATCGTCAATGCCAATGATACCTCAGGCGGGGACACCGATGTGGATGGCGATACCATCACTTGGTCCTGTCTTTGGGATCAGGTGCAAGATGATGCTGTTGTGGATACAGCGGGTGCCAACGACTGCGAAAACGCAGATATTCTCGGGGTGAGCTTTGTGGCAGCTACAGGTATTCTCACTTGGGACCCCGATTTTTCTTCAGATGGGATCTACGAATTTAAGATAACGGCTACAGCCGGTGGGTTAAGTGCCAGCGCCTATCAGGATGTGACCGTTACGGGTACTAACAGAGCTCCGGCTATGACAGCTATCGCTAACGATACCGTCATTGAAGGTGTGGCTCTCAACCCCACCATCAACGCTAATGATAGCAACACGGCAGGAGATACCGATATCGATGGGGATACCCTGACTTATACCTGCCTCTACGATACCGTTGTGAGCGGTGATATCTCAGGTGGCCTTGCTTGCGGTTCTCTCAGTGGCCTTACCTTTACGGATAGTACGGGAGTTTTCGACTGGACACCCACCTTCACTCAAGCGGGTGTCTATGAGTTCGAGATCAAAGCCGATGATGGGTCTCTAACAGACAGTGATGTCTTTACCATAACCGTCAGTAACTCCAACCAGCCTCCCGCAGCGGCCACCATAGCAGATGGCAATGCCTACGAGGAGACCCTTGTGAGCATCGATGGTAACGATAGCAACACCGGTAATGATACAGACCAAGATGGCACGGCTCTCACCTGGTCTTGTATCTATGATAATACAAGCAATGGGAATATCACGGGTACAACCAATTGTACTGACCTTGGCGGGCTAAGCTTCACCGCTAGCACAGGCGTGATGAATTGGACACCATCGGCTACCTTGACTCGGACCCATACTATATTCGAATTTCAGTTCTCAGCTTCCGATGGCAGCACCTCTGCTTCGGAAATTTTCGTGCTTACCCTGGCCGATAATATCAATCCTGCCCCACCAACGGGAGTGACGGTTCCGACTACTCAGGCAGGGGGCACCCTCACCGTTACTTATTCGGATTCTACAGACTCTAACTTTGACACTCACGAACTCCAGCTCTGTGCAGCAAACGACTGCACCACCACTTGCTCCAACGCCACCACAGACGCCTCATCCACTTCGGATATCACCGGCATTGCCACCGGCACCTACTGGGCCTGTGTCAGAGGCCGTGACTTGAGCACCAACTACTCCGCATGGGTACCATCAGCGGCCTCTGTGATCGTGGATTCGGTGGATCCTACCGTTGGCGGTGGGGGCACCCTGGGGATCACAGAATCTTATTACTATACCACCACCATAGGCTGGACCAAGGCCTCTGATGATCGCACTGTGGAAGCCAACCTTCGGTATGATATCTACCAGTCCAGCTCGGCAGCCTTCGACACCATCGCCGAGGTGGAGGCCGGTGCAGCCGTCGCTACCGATCAGACAGATATGAATACCTATACAGTAACCCCTCTTGAGCCTGATACGGTCTACTACTTCAATGTCATCGTCAAGGACGAGATCGGTAACAAGTCAGTCTACAACAAGGTCCAAGTACACACCGAACACCTAAACCGCATCTCTGCAGGCCGTCAACGTACCTGTGCCATCAACGACACGGGTAAGCTCTACTGCTGGGGTAACGGCGGCTACGGTATGGGCGATGGAGCATCAACGAGCTCCGTTATACCCATCCTTATCGAAAACGGAATGACCACCAAGACGTTTAAGTCAGCAGGAGCTGCCTATCGCTATGGCTGTGCTCTCACTACAGATGGTGAGATCTATTGCTGGGGCTACGGCGCTAATGGTGGTATGGGTATTGGCACCACCGCCAATACCAACCTGACTCCCACCGTTGTTAACACTAGCCTTACCTGGCGTTATCTCACTACCAATAAAGATTGGAATGCCCAAAACTGGTCCTGCGGCATCACCACGGCAGGAGCGGGCTATTGCTGGGGCTATAATGGTTCTGGAGGCATAGGAAATAACGACAATTCCAACGTCACCACGCCCACTGCCATTGATGGCACCCACGATTGGCGCTACCTCAATGCGGGCGGTAAGCATGCCTGTGGTGTCACCACAGCCGGAGTAGGGTACTGCTGGGGCGAGAATGATAACAGACAGTTGGGTGTGGCTGATGACACTACCGATAGATGGGTGCCGACACCGGTTTTAGGTGGTCTGACCTGGAGAATCATCTATGCCGGCCTTCAAAATTCCTGCGGCCTCACCACTGCTGGAGCGGCCTATTGCTGGGGTGACGACACCGATGGCCAGATCGGCAATGGTGCCACGACTACCGCTGATCAGTACACCCCTCAAGCAGTGAATGGCAGCCATGTGTTCCGAGAACTATCCGTGGGTAGCATTAACATCGTCTGTGGTGTGACCACCGACGATGACCTCTACTGTTGGGGGAAAAACAATTCCAGTCAGCTAGGTGATGGCGGTACCACTGATGCCACAGAACCTCAATTTGTGATGGGCGACATTGATACGGTTGACTCCGGTGAACACTATAGCTGTGCTATCAAGAATAACGGTAACGCCTACTGCTGGGGAGACGATGCCACCTACGGTGCACTAGGCCTAGGATACGCGGGCAATGCGGGGTACCCGTCCATAGTGGCCTCCAGCGAGCGTTGGCTCAAGAACCAAGTGAGTGATCCTCAGATTATCCAACAGGACCGCAAGCTCGTCCTATCATGGGCCGTACCCACCGATGCCACAGGTGTCACCGTGCTTCGCCACACCTCAGAGGTAACAGACACCCCTGTAGACGGCACCACTTATGTGGCGACAAACACCATTGGTGCCGCCACTGTGGTTTATGTAGGCTCAGGCACCACAGTGACCGACACTTCTCTCACCAATAACACCAACTACTACTATGCTATCCACAGCTATGATTCCAATACCATCTATAGTAAGCCCACCAAGATGTTCGGTGCGCCCGCTTATGACGAGAATAAGGAGCGCATAGGCTTAGGCCAGTACCATGGTTGTGCTATCGACTCTAATGGTGCACCCTACTGCTGGGGAGAAGGCTCCCTAGGCCCCATAGGCAACGCTTCCACCACTGACCAATTGGCCCCCACGGCTGTGAGCGTGTCGGGTATCACCAACTCTCAGGTCTTTACCCATATCACCACCGGCGATGGGCATTCCTGCGGTATCACCGCTGATAACGAAGCCTGGTGTTGGGGTTTTAATAATAGGGGCCAGCTGGGAGATAACACCACCGCCAACCGTACCTCTCCTGTGCAAGTGCCCGGTGCATGGCGCTCCATCTCTGCTAGTGGTGTGCCGTTGGCCGATAATTATAGGTATGCCACCACCTGTGCCATTGATACCACGGGAGATCTCTACTGCTGGGGTTACAACGGCTATGGTGCGGTAGGAATCGGTGCCACCACCACCACGAGGACGCCCACCTCTCCTGTCAGGGGGGGACGAAAATGGAAGCAAGTGGATGTGGGAGCCGTTCATGTTTGTGGTGTCACCACAGAAGGAGATGGCTTTTGCTGGGGTAGGAATAACCGTAGCCATCTTGGTGACGGTACAACCACCAGTAGATATGCCCCTCGGTCCGTTGATGCCACCAAGAAATGGAAGGCCATCAACGCCGGCCTTTATGGTAGCTGTGGTATCACAGATGATAACAAGACCTACTGCTGGGGTGATAACACCAGCTACGGTGCCTTGGGTCTCGGCGATGTGGCCGATCGCACCACCCCCACAGAACTGACAGGCTACACCTTCCGCCGGATCCAAGGGGGAATGTCCTTTCGTTGCGGCATCACCACAGATGATGACCTGTATTGCTGGGGACGTAACGACTACGGCTCCCTAGGTAACGACCAGGCCCCTACTCACTCAACCTCTCCATCCTTTGTGGCCTCAGATGTCTTTCAGGTCACCACCGGCGATCTATCTGCCTGTTATGTCAGGAACGACGGCAAGGGCTATTGCTGGGGTCACTCTTCATCGGCGGGCTATGTCCTTGGCCTTGGCTATGCGGAAGACGCGGTGGATCTACCCCATGCTATCTTCGGCCATAAGAGCTGGCGTTACAAGCAGCCGGATGACTTGTTCATCCTGCCCAAGGAACAGGGCCTCGATCTCAGCTGGGTTGGGCCTACGGGTGCAACGGGTTACATCGTCTTACGCCATACCTCGCCCTTTAATGTTGAGCCCGTGGACGGCACAACTTATGTGGCGACGAATACCATCGGTGCCGCCACCGTGGTCTATGTGGGAGCTACGGCGAGCTACTCTGATGCAGGCCTCACAGACGACACTCCATACTACTACCAGGTCTTCGCCTATGACGGTGCAACCGACTACCACAACCCTGCCACTTCCATGGGTATCTCTGGTCTCCAGGAGTGCACTCGTATCAGTCTTGGCACCAACAATGGCTGCGCCCTCACAGACGAGAACAAGCCCTATTGCTGGGGAGACTCTGCCAACGGAGCCTTGGGTAACAACGACACATCCACCGACTACGCCTCTCCCACGCCAGTCACCACCACGGATACCTTTCGCGAGATTCAGGCCCATGAACGCTATGCTTGCGCCGTCAATTTCGATAATGAGGGCTACTGCTGGGGTAACAATGGCCAAGGTAATCTCGGTGTGGGAGATACCACCCAAAGAGAGGTTCCTACCCTGGTCGATGGTAGCCAGTCATGGCGCACTATCAAGCTGGGTAACCACTGGACTACTACTGGTAAATGGAAAAACTCCTGCGGTCTTAACACGGATCATGAGGCCTACTGCTGGGGGCGAGGCAACTATGGTACCTTAGGAAATAACACCCTCACCATCAACCAATCGACCCCCGTTGCTGTTGTCAGTGACCTAAAATTTGTTCAGCTCGAAGTGGGTTCTCTGTCGGCCTGTGGTATCACCACAGATCATGATGCCTACTGCTGGGGTTACAATAATAATTCACTACTAGGCTTGGGCCATGCGGGACTTGTTCAAGTACCTTCATTGGTCTCTGGCAACAAGAAGTGGCGCAAGATCACTATTGGCAAGGACCACACTTGCGCCATTGATCTGAACTACGATGCCTACTGTTGGGGGGACGCTGCCGACGGATCCTTGGGGACCGGTGACACTGTTGATAAGACTATGCCCACGGCTGTCCTTGGTGGGTTGAGCTTTCGTGATATCGATGCTGGCAATAATAACACCTGCGCTATCACGACGACTGACGTGTTGCACTGCTGGGGTGAGAATAACCACTACGAGACGGGCCTTACGGGTGATACCACCGACTACGACGAGCCCCAGTTGGTCATGACAGGAGTCGCCCAGGTCAACCTCGACCGCAACGGCGCCTGCGCCATCAAAACCGACGGCACCGGCTGGTGCTGGGGCGAGAACGAAACCCTCAAGCTCGGTGTGGGCGCTGCCCTTAATGCGAATATCATGAGCCCCACCCAGATTGCAGGCTTCGACTTTTCCGTCAAATCCATCATGGCGGATATAGTGGGTGAGCCTACATCGACCACGCCCGGCACCACCGTCATGGATATCACCATCTCAGGTCCCGATGTGACCCACTATCAATACGTCATCGGCGAGGGGGCCGTGGATTGTAGTGCGGCTAGCTATAGCTCAGAGATCGCCGTGGGCACCAAGATCACCGATGATATCGAGGCCCTCGCCACGGGTACCATCACCCTCTGTGTCAAGGTCAAAACCACCGCAGGCACCTGGCAGACATCGGCCGATGCCTACAGTGTGAGCTGGACGAAGGATACTGTGCCTACAGGTTTCGAGCCCCTGCCGGGATTCACCGCCGAGGGTATTCCTCTGAGTTGGACTGACGGTGATTCTGGTGGCAGCTCTGGATTCATCGTCTACCGCCAAGACACGGGCAATGGTGATATCACCTGGGTGCCTACAGACACAACGGTCTATACCACCGCCACGGATATCACCGGCAATACCGGTGCTGATAGCAGCTCCAAAATCGTCTATGTAGGATCAGGCACCTCCGCCACCGATCTTTCAAGTCTGGTGGATAACAAGACCTATATGTACAAGATCTTCAGCTACAATTCCGACACGGAGTACAGTTCAGGTATCCAGCGAATCTCCCGCACCTACCCCTACCAGACCATCGCTGTGGGCAACAACGCCAGCTGCGCCACCAGGTTTGGCAAGATGCGCTGCTGGGGCGATAATTTCGCCACAGGAAACCTCGGCTACGATGCCGATGCCACCAAGGATATCGGGGATGATGAGCATCCCTACACCAAAGGTGATATCAATGTAGGCAAGGATGTGCTCATGTCTAGCCTTTCCTTCCGCAATACAGACAACGTACAGGCCGTGTGCGCTCTTACTATTGAGGGTAAGGTGCGGTGCTGGGGCTCAGGCAATGTAGGAGCCCTTGGCAACAATAGCACCTCAGATATCACTCCTAGCTCATTTCCTCCACCAGATCTTGCCTTTACTTCGGCAACGGTCATTAAAATTGATCTTGGTGTGTCCCACGGCTGTGCACTGCTCAATACAGGAGCTGTTCGCTGTTGGGGGGCTGGTGCCAATGGAGCGCTCGGTACAGATGCCACGGCAAACTTGGGTGATGGATCTGGGGAGATTGAGGCTCTTACAGATATTAATGTGGGGGCCACGGTCATTGATGTTAGTGCAGCTAATACGACTACCTGTGTTGTCACAACAGGCCATAGAGGCAGGTGCTGGGGCCTCAATAGCTATGGCTCATTGGGGCGGGATAACACCACGTCAGTCGGTAATGACACTAGCCCAGGTATGGCTGGCTTAACGGATATCGCTATCGGTGCCGATGATCCTAAAGTCGTCAAGATTGTCACCAATAACCAATATGGCGCCACCTGCGCCCAAACTGAGGCCGGTGGCCTCAGATGCTGGGGGTATAACGGGAATGGCAGGTTAGGAGCCGGCATCGCCATTACCCTTAATATCGGTGCTGGTGGAGTACAAGGTATGACCTCTGTCACGGATGTGGATCTCGAAGCTCCGGCTGATACAGTGGATTCCGCAGATCTGGTGGTAACGGATTTCTCAGTAGCGCAGTTCTTCTGTGTCCTGAATAGCGCCGGCCAGGTGAAGTGCGTGGGAAACAACGACCTCGGTGTGCTAGGGCTTGGCAATACCACAGCTACCAATACAGGCACAGGAGCTGACTACTCTTGGATGGACTTCGGCAGCAAAGTGGTGGCTCTAGCTTCGGGCGCTTATGATACCTCAGATACTCATACCTGTGCCCTGACAGAGTCTGGGGAGATATACTGCTGGGGTGGCGGTACGGGCGGTGCTTTGGGTTATTCCAATACGGACAATATTGGTGATAACGAACTCCCCACTGATTTGCCTCCAGTCTCTGTCTGGGGACCGGCTCAGACCTCTCCTGATACCGTCAGGCCAAGCAATCTGATTGCCTGGTACGATGCTGCCGATATTTCCACCCTCCATGAGAACGCTGGTTGTAGCGATACGGCAGAGGATGGGGATACGGTCCTCTGCTGGCAGGACAAGACGTCGGGATTAAAGCATCTGAACACAACAGGTCTCACTGGCCCGTCCGTTGATTATGATGGCCAGCATGGGCTGCCAACGCTGACTTTCGATGGCTCTGAAAACCTTTGTATCGCTTCCTTCGGCGGCCTAAGCGGAGCCCAGGAGTATACCATTTTTATGGTTATGGAATGGGAAGAAAGTACAGCAAGTATGGTGGCCTTTGAATATGGGACTTCTGGTAGCGGTACACAGATCAGGCTTGATATAAACCAATCCAACAATCATATCCGACATTCGAACCAAAACAGTACCTGGAACGTCGATTACCCAGGCTGGGAGGACTACACCAATGAAATGAACCTAATCCGGTTCCGTCACTCCGCAGCAAATAACAGCACGGGCTCCAAAAGGCTTGCCTTCAACGGTTACATGATTCCAACGGCAGATTCCACCGCTGATGGCAGTGGGGCTCTCAATCTCACCGCTAATGTGGAAGTTTGTCTAGGGGCTCAAACAGATGACACCGTTGGGATGCTCGGACAAATCGCCGAGGTCATCATCTATGACTCCAATCTGAACGGCCAAGAAGCGATTATGATCGAGAACTACCTCAAAGCCAAGTGGCAGAAGGGTCTGGATGGCATGAGCACCACAGGCCTTCATGGCCACTACGACCCAATGAAAGCCGAGAGCCTCACCACCGATGTCTGCGCCACCGGCCAGGCTATAGCCACAGACGGCTCGAGCATCCAATGCTGGCAAGATCGCTCGCCCATGCAGAACCATATGCAGCAGATCACCAGTGGCAATAGACCGGTGTTGGAAACCACTTCAGCCAACCTGAATTCTAAACGGGTCGTAAGTCACACTGATGATTTCTTTACCCGCTCCTACATGGATGGTTTTACAGGCCCTCTCGATCGTTACAGCTCGAATGTCACCTTTGTCTCGAGTGATGTAAGCACCAGCAACAGTCTCTGGTCCATGGGTCTAGCCGCTGCAAATGCACGATTTGACATGCAGATCGCAGCCACTTCGGAACTTAAGACTGGTGGGCAAGCTGCCTATGCTGAATTTGATACTCTCTCTGTATCCACACCCTATTTCATAGCTTCCACATTGGAAGCCGATGGCTCAAAGTCCCTCTTCCAAGAGGGGATCGCCCAAACCACCGGAACGGATAATACAGAGGTCATCACTTTGGGTGACTATAAGGGCGCTATTGGCGCCAACGTCGATGGGGGTGCGGATTTTAGTGGTGAATTCGGGGATGTTCTTATCTACGACAGACCGCTGAATCAGTTTGAGATGACGGAGAACACCATGCTGAGCATGAAGAAATACGGTGCTACGAATGACTATGCCAAAGCCCCAGGCGGAGTCCATCATGGTCTTGTGCTGTGGCTGGATGCGGACGATGGCACCACCGTCAGCACAGCGGCCTGTACGGCCACTGTAGCTGCACCAAGTGATACCAACCCCATTACTTGCTGGAAGGATAAGTCGGGAAAGGCCAACCACGTGTCTTCAGATGCGGGATCGCCTACCTATCAGGCGGATGAGTTCAATACCAAACCTGTGATCCGATTCACCGGCACTCAGAACATGTCTCTCTCAGATCTAACAGGCATGAACGGAAGCAACGAATCATTCACAGTCTTTGCTGTGGCAAACCGCTCTCAGACCACAAGCGCCACCAGTGTGCTTTCCTTTGGAGACAACGAGACGAGTGATAAAGAACGATGGGCTATGCGAATAACGGCCAACGGTAGATATGGTAGCTATTTTAGAAACGGCACCGTCAGCATAGACAACGCACAGATTGTTGAATCGGCAAACAAGCATGCGGTCATTACTATGAGTTACGATGGTGGGGGGGTGAATGAGCCAACTGCTGCAATGATATACGAAAATGGCGCCTCTATATCCGAAAAGACCGGAGGCGGAGCGGCCTCTGGCGACGCAGCCATTGCCACAACACCGATGCTGCACATAGGCTCCCAGCCAGACAATACGGACCTTCACGGCGGAGACATCGCCGAGGTGATCATCTATACCAGACTCCTCTCCGCCGCTGAACGCCAGCAGGTGGAAGCTTACCTTGCAAACAAGTGGATGGAAGAGCCTTACTATACCGATTGCATTGACGCTGAGAACAGCGGTGAGACAGCCGGTACCTTCACCATTGACACCGATGGTTACAACGGCCCTAGGCCGCCGTTTGACGTCACCTGTAACTTCTCAACAGACGCCAACCTCGCAGCCTGGTGGAAGCTGGATGAAACCACCGGATCCTCTGCCGCCGAGAGCGCCGGCTCTAATACTGGCACTCTGGCAGGGGGAACCTTGGTGGCTCAGGCAGGCCGCCACGGTGGTAGTATGGCATTCGATGGCACAGACGATGTGATCACTACCTCCTATGCTGGTATCACGGGACCGAGCGACCGCAGTATCTCAGCATGGATCAAGCCTTCGGGCAGCGGCACCTGGCGCACCATCGTCTCCTGGGGGAATGTCGCTGTTAATGGCAATAAATTCGACTTTCAACTCGATAGCAGTGATCGACTCTATCTGGGTGCCTACGGCCGCTGGCAGATTGGGACGACGGCACTTCAAGATGACAGGTGGTACCATGTGGCCTTGACTTTCGCCAGTGATGGCACACCTGATACGAGTGAAGTGAAACTCTATGTGAATGGAGTCGAAGAATCCTATGATGGAGCCAGTGTCGCTGGTTCCTTCTGGACCCAGCCCGCCGGCACGGTAACCATTGGAAACTTCCCTTTAGGGGGGAGTTCCTTCTTTAATGGCAACATCGATGATGTGCGTATTTACAATGACGAGCTTTCGGCTGCCGAGGTCTTGGAGCTTTATAAGCAGGGTGAGCGGTAACCACACCCAGGCCGCCGAGGACAGTACTGAATGGCACTACCTTAAGGAGTAGCATATTGTGGTTACTAAGCTTCGAAAGCTTTGTGGTACATGAAATTCTTCGCTTCGCTTCGCTCAGCGGGTTACCTCTGAGATCTTACCTTAAAGTACCGTCCCCATTGACTAAGGAAGACTATATTTTTTCTAGTGTTTTGAGCTCCTTTAATAGGCAATAAATATTTGTAATAGTTAGTTTTTTACCTAAATCATAGGGCTCTGCAACCAAAGATAGAACATAGCAATGATTAGGCTTAACTGTATCTATGGCACTAAAATTATTCTTTGTCAGCTGGGGTGCCTTTGAGCATTTCACCTCAATAGCGATGGTAATATCTCTGAGCTGTAGGATAAGATCCAACTCCTCACCCTTAGCAGATCGATAGTAAGAAAAGTTCCATTTGCTACTAATATTATTCAAAACATGCTCGATGGCGAAACCTTCAAAAGAGGCCACATAAATCGGGTTTCCCTGCAATTGATCAAAGGTTTCAATACCCAACATGCAATGTACGAGGCCAGAATATCTAATATATACTTTAGGAGACTTCACTAACCTCTTCTTTAAGTTAGCATGCCATGGTTCTAGAAATCGAAGCATAAAAGTGTCTTCCATCAGTTCTAAAAAGCTTTTAATCGTTGGCCCAGTGCTATCTAAACTACCTGCTAATTTTGCTCAATTTAGGGTCTGACCTCGTAGATGTGAAAGCATAGTCCAAAATCGTCTCATTTGACTTGCGGAGCGTCTATATCCAAATAGAGCCAAATCCCTTTCTAAAAAGGTTTTGATATAGGCCTCTCTCCATTCAAAACTAAATTCCTCATCTACTAAAAAACTATCTGGATATCCTCCCTTTAGCCATAATTCGTATAGTTTATCCTCACCGACTTCTTCTATAGAAAATGGAGCTAGTTCGATATATTTAATTCTTCCGGCTAGTGTTTCTGAGCTTTGTTTTAGGAGGTTTGGAGAGGCAGAGCCTAAAATCAGAAATTGACCTTTTCTTTCGGCATCATCGACCAATGTTCTTAAAACTGGAAACAATTCTGGACTGAACTGAATTTCATCGATACATATCATTTTATCTTTATGCATGGATAGAAAGGTCTCTGGATCGGAAAGTTTTCTAAGATCGGAAGGACGCTCTAAATCCAAACTTATATCTTTTAAAGAAAGCATTTTTTAAGCTAGAGTTGATTTCCCCACCTGCCTGAGGCCAATTATGGCAATGACTTTAAATATCTTAAGGCTGGTTTCAATCTCACCAACACAAGAGCGGCTGATATATGTCATAATCACATACCTGCCGTGATTAGTGCAAATTAAAAGACTGTCTTTATAATTGCACTTTTCATAGTCCCCTACCGCCAGTTCGTCGTCACATTCCCCCACCCTATGCGTTACTGGCTAAATACCAACAAACAGCTATTCTC
>PCAH01000021.1 GCA_002730485.1 Dehalococcoidia bacterium
AAAGTGTCCCCCCGCATCGGACCCGCCGATGACCGGTGCGCCGGAGACAGACAGTGTGAACCGCCGTTGGTTCGGCACTGTCCCGCCCCAGTCGTGCGCCACCTTCGGCGTCGCAGATGTTGCTAGCGGAAGGGGCGCACTGGTCGCGTCGCTGGGATCCACGTACACCCCCGTGCTAAGTTGAAAGGCAGGGATTTTTCCGCCGGTGTGGTCGTTGGTACTACGGTAGGACGACTGTCCGCACAGGTCGCGCTTGGGAAAGCCGAGAATCTGTATCACTTCGTCGATGCGTGCGCTGCCAACAAAGTTACCGCTCATGAGCAAGTCGAACGACGCCCCGTTCGTGGTCGCAAACTCGTATCGCCCGTCGGTGTATGCGCCGGTGTACGCCGCGTGGCCGTCCGCGGTGCTCATGCGCGACGCCAACCCCCGCGCCAAGTCTTCCGGTAGGTACATGCCCCCACCGATGCCTATGGTGCGCTCTATGCCCCTTGTGTCCCGGAATCCCATGGTCCGACGCACGACCCACGGCGTGGGGTCGCTGCTGCTGATTCCCGTCGCACTCAGGCCGCGCGCCCCGCTGGTGCACCGGTCCAGTGCCGTCGCGAGTGATGTGGGGTCGTAGGAGCCCGGCGGTACCGAACATGATCTTGCTGATGCGAACAGGGCACCTGTCCTACCACGCGTCTTACCGGGCCGCAGGCGAAGCCGGGTGCTGGCTATGCCGACACGACTCGCGACGCTGCACGAAATATCGTGCCCCGTGCTGACGAAGGTCATGTCGCGAGAACGTTCATTGACGAACTCGGCGGTGCCGTCCGGTGATACGTTGATCCTGACCCCGGCGGGGCGCAGCTGTGCGCTGAGAAGGCTAGCGAGGGCCACGTTGGTGAGCGCGGGGCTGTGGACGAACGCTCCCTCCGACAGCGACCGGTCTGCCGCGGGGTCGTTGCCCAGCGTGACCGTCTGGGTGCCGGTGCTTGCCAGCGCGACGCTGGCGGCCGCGTGGCCGTGTCCCACGAGCGCGGGGTCTGCGAGCTCGGTAGACTTCCAGTTCATGAAGGCATCGATGCCGTGCGGTGCGGCGGTCCTGAACGTGTTGCCGCTGCCATGTCCGGACAGGACCTCGACCAGATGGGGCGGTACGGTGGCGATCGCGACGGTGGTGCCGCCGTCGAGGACGGCGATCTGATTGGCGAAGAGCGTCACGCCATCGACGACCGCCGCCTTGTTGCCGGTGTCCTGACGCTGCCCGGAATCCACGAGCACGCGGTTGTCGCTGTCCTCGACGGTGAGGGACGTGATGGGAACCTCCGCGCTGCCTAAACGAAGCGACGTCACATCTCTCAGATTTTGCGGAACATTTACGATGTAGTCCGACGGCGAGCCGCCGGCGATTCTGTCGTCCGACCGAAGGCTGAACTCCATCCTTTTTTTGCAATAAGCAGGATCTTTTTTTTCGGTTAAAGGGGGCACGTATCACGATGGAACTGTACGTGAGCGACGCACCTGCCCGGGTCGCCGCCACGAAACAAAAAATAATCCGTTGGATGCAGGAATCGGGGACCGAGGGATTCATCAGTCCGCTTACGGCAGTCCACGATGGAAGTGTGGAGATGGGGTGGAAGATCGTGCTGTACCGGCATCTCGAACCCGATGCATTGCGCGCGGCCCTCGCGGCGATCGGCCTCGATGGCGGGCGGTGCGCCCATATCCATGTCTACGGTCGCTACCGGGGCTGCAGCTCGGACTACAAAGATTGAGAATCTTACTCAGTTTTTCCCGTTTGTTATTTTCATTCTTGATATACGCTAAGACATTTTGTTTCGCGACGTCGCCGTTGCCGCCGGCTGCGCCGCCCCGTAGGAGTGTGTTATGGAAGCGGCGCAGTGCAGGAAGACGTTACCCACCGGATAGTTCGAGTCCGCGGATAAAGTCTGATGCGAGCATTGTTTGTTTTTATGATATGAACTTTTTTTTTTCGGCGACCCCCCGAAGCAGCGGTGTTTAAATTTGGGCCATACAAGAAATCGCAAAAAAAGAAAATATGATCGAGGGCCGTCGGCGCCAAAATCGACTTGAACAACAATGTCGCGCGATACGACCCAACGGAAAGCTGTGTCGAAAGACGCGTCTAAAAGGAAAAGAATCATGTGATATCCACTGCCCCGACCGCATGCAGATCATATCATGCTCCATATGTCTCAACAATAAGCTTGCTCCAGTGCGTGTCTTGCCATGCGGTCACCGCTTCCACAAGACGTGTATATCCAAATGGTCCGTTCAGGACACGACATGTCCTCTTTGTCGCATGGACTTTATGGATCAAGACGACACTGACTGGACTCCGTAGTATCTTTCTACAACTGCTGCAAGCTTCGCCACTTCTCGGCATTCATGAACGTTGACACTTTCGTACCGTCATCGTCTACTCCCGAGAGGCGGACCACGGTCGGTCGTTTAGAAACTTTGTGTTCCGTAAGTCGTCCCCGTGCGATGTAAACGTCCTTCTTCGTACTCATGTTCCTGAATTTGACAGTCCCTGCTGCCTTCCCGCCGGCGATTGAAGGTGCCTTATTGTTGGACGACTCCGCGACCGGTGAGAATTGGGTGTAGTCCATTGGGGTTTTTAGTTACGTGACAGATAATTTTCGCTCATCGACATGCATTTCGCTTTCTGGGCGCGGAAGATTGCGTGGGGGCACTGTCACTCCGGTGCATCGATAACTCAAGCCGAAGTGCAGCCATGACCACGGGATGAAGCTCCTCATGAATTTCCTTTTCCACGTTTTCCTTGAGGTCAGTGTAGAGCTGCTTACGAACCTCGGGTTCAAGCGAGCGGAAAAGTGCGGCGCGAACTTCATCAGCGAGCTCGTTTCTGAGTGCGGCTTCTACGTCTTGCCGTATTTCGGATTCGATCTTCTTACGCGAGGTCCGCTTCGCGGGGGGTGCTTCGGGCTTAGAGTCACTCATCTTTGCCGTTAATCGTATTTATTCTCTGCACTGATTTTTTTTTGTGTTTTTTCGATGGAGCCGCGTACAACGCGAATCGCATGTTCGGCAGTCCGGTCGGACACCAGTAGCTATGTGTGGGTAGACCCAGTAGGTCTGAAAGATACAAAAGAATGGCCGAAATCGACAAGCATATGCTGCTGGTACGACGGTCATCAATTCGACGGGATACCTGTCCCCATGCCGCGCGAATACGACGAGGCGAAACGCCAGTGGAAAGTCAGTGGCGTTTACTGCTCCTTCGCGTGCGTGCAGCGTGCGATATGTGAGTTGCGCACGTACAAGGCAGACGAGATGATGATGTGGCTGCACGACATGGCTTCTGGGGTGTTCGGAACGCACGAAATCGGCCCTATGGCGCCCTCAAAAAGCCTCCTCAGGGTATATGGTGGCTCGCTCAGCGTCGAGGAATTCCGAGAGTCGATGGTTCGGACGGTATCCTGCATCGACGGAAACTTGATCTCGTACCCGCAGCTCACCGACGGCGGGGTGACCAACCAGATCAGGGGAATCCGCCGACCGACAAGTCCCGGCAACCGACAAATCCGCAAAGAGAAAGTCGGTTTGGGAAAAGGTGCGTACGCGAACTTCTGCCAGCGGGGCAAAGACGAGGAAGACAAAAAGGACGACGGTGCGGATGCCGCTCCCGAAAAGCCACCCGAGAAGACCGAGGCAAGCAAAGCGAGCAACAAACGCAAGGTCCGCCGAAGGCGATCTAACCAGACCACGTTAGTGGACCTCCTTGTTCAGAGTCCGGGGGATTGACGACTTCCCAATCGGCGTCTCTGCCAGTGTCTATGGGTTCTGTCGGGGGTTCCCGTGGATGCAGCGAATGCCTGTAGTTATCGTACAGCCACCTACCTGTACCGACGACCCAACGGGCGTCGTTCGCGGTGGTGTACATGGTGTACATGGAATACAGCAGACGACTACCCCGGTACACAAAATAGACCGTTTCCATTTTTTTCTTTGCGCACGAGATTAACTAACACCCGGGAGACTCCAGCGCCGCCGAGCTCCACATGTTTAGGTTGTGTGTGGTTCGCTCTATGTAGTCATCGACGTGGGATTGAAGCTCCTCAATATGTAGTCGTTGTGAAGGTGACACGCTGCTCTTGGTAAGCTTTCTCAGTGCCCCCCGCAGTTCAAATGAGACTCGATGCCACTCGGACGGCGCTGTTCTCGGACAGGTGAACCGCGACGAGTACATGGAATTCATCAACTTCTTCACCGCTGCGAAGGATGTATCTCTTACATCCGGCGCCAGACCCTTTTCAAGCAAATCCATTTCCGCAAGAATTTCTCCATTCGCATGCTCCTCTAGTGGAGACCGTTTTCGCTCCGTTGTCCGTGCGGACGAAGGTACCAAATACATGGCCGCCGCTGTAGTAAAACCCACGCCAGCAACACATGCGCTCAGAGTAGCTGCCGACCTCATGGCCGTTTATGTATTCGTATACAGAAAACACGGCAAACCTGCCGGGAAATGTCAACGCACGAGACTTTTAACTCGCATGCTGTTGAAGTGACAGTGCAATACGGAAAGGAACCAATATGGTTTTCCAAAAACGAAAGCCCCACACCCAGTGCCGTTCCCGGTATCTCCGTGCCATTCTTCTTCGGACGTTGTTTCTTCTGCAAACAACTTGGCCACAGCCAAAAGTGGTGCCCGCTGCGAAGGTGTATTCGTTGCAATGAGTTCGGGCACCCCACGGACGCCTGCCCGACAATGCAGTTCGCAGGAAGCACTAGTTTCTCGTCGGCATCGCGTGCACGCGCTAAAAGCGGCGCTGTATCTGTCCAAAAGAGAACAGATCTCTGCGGCGTACCTGATGAATCTAGAATCGGTGATATATAAGATGTGGTGCAACGACGTTGGTCGCTACTGGACGAAATGTCGCGAAATGGTCTATTGCATGGTCATCGTCGGCGGCACGCCGATCCGACAGACGGTATGCACAAGAACCGCCATGGAAGTTGGCATGAATGGCTGGGGGGATGATTTGTTACCTTCTGTGTGTGCTGAGGACACCGTGCGGAACGACGGTGCAAACATACGATATCTCGAGACGGCCGACCTCGAGGTCGAGGCGTCGGTTGATAAGAAAGACGTGGTCAGATGCGTGAAGTGCAAGAGCACGGATGTGGCGTGGCGACAACTGCAGACGCGCGGTGCGGATGAACCGATGAGCACATTCTACCACTGTAAGAACTGCGGATCAAAGTGGCGTAATTAGTAAGAATTTTCGCTGTCGCTACCGTCGTCGTCGTCGCAACCGGCAGACGACCCGTCATCGTTGTAAGTACCGTCACTGCTTGCGTCTTCGCCCGGGGTCCTGTCCGGTGTGGTGGGGTCGTCATTATCAATGAACCCCTGATTTTCTCCGTCCATCGAAACTTCGTCTATCCAACGGCGCGTCGGTCGCCGGGTGCGGCGACTACGGCGCAGACCTCCCGGACGATCATCTTCATGAAGCAGTGCTGTGTCGTATGGGAAATCAGATAGGAGATCGCTTACTTCGTCCCGTACTGTCTGTGGCTCCGTTTCCTGTTGCGACGGATTGGGTTCGTCTTCGCTTTCGTCCACAATGAAATCTACAAGACTGCCCGCAGTGTCGCTGTCTTCGTTTTCAGACAAAATTGTACCATCAGCAGCAGTGCGGAATCCCTCTTCATCGACAACGACGTCGTGATCGTCGCTAAGAACATGGTGGTGGTCGGTCATGGCCTTTTTGTCGTCGATTTGTTTATTTATCGTTTAGACAAAAAAAAGTCTTCCGGTACTTTTTGGTACACCAATTACTCTAGCACGATGCGAATCGACGTGTCGGGAGCCTCTCATTGCTTTCCGTGCGTCGATGGCGATGGTACGACAATTTCTCATTTAGTTTGTGTGGAAATATCCGATACTGCGTCTGACCCCGTGGATGGCCGTGACCAGAGAGAATGCGTGCGCGCGTTCAGAAACGCTATCATCATCGACATGTCAGATGACGGCATGCTTGCTGCCCATCTTGCGGACGACTGTCGAAAAACGAACGAGGACGTTCGGATCTACCACCGCTTCGAACGAACCTACAGACAGGGGGATAGGTGCGACGGGTCACCGCCGCGGATCCCTTCGCTGCGTGCAAAGCTGTACGACACGAGCACGCCAAGTCAAATCGTCGAGAACGTGCGCCGCCTCGAGGGGGAAGTTCGTCCGATACTGGTCGTAATTGACACAGTAACTGTGGACATGTTTGGCGAAATCACCACCGTCTCCGCACTCGAAAGAAAGCTTGGCGTGGACGGGACATTACCCGGCGACAATCACCTCGTCCTGAGTCGCGAAGCGTTCCGAAAACTACACGACAGTGTCGTGGTGGACCCCACGACCCCTACGGTGACGGACGACTACTCCACGCTCGTTTCGACCATCGATGCGATCGGATACCGCCGCATAGTGTACGGAGGAAAAAACATAACAGTGGGGTGGCTCAGCAGCATGGTGACGGGCCAGCTCCCCGACCACAAGGAGAGATCGTTACCTGTTACGGTTTCGATCGCCGATGGCATCGTAGTCTCCGCCTGTCACGGATCCGGCATCATGGTGCGGAGCTCGCGCAAGAAGCTTGTGACCCGTACGACCCCGGGGGCCACTGTCATATACATCCTTCTCGCCAACGAGCGAAAGGACGTGGCGCTGTCTGTCACATGCGGACCTTCCCTGAAGGAGTACACGATTCCTTCCCACGGGACGAATGATCGCTACGTAGCCTACGGTGTCATGTCCGTCGGTGTGTGGGGGGCAGAAGAGGACGGGCAGGTCGATAGCATGATACGCGAACTGCACGCTCACGGAGCGTGCAACATTTTAGACGTCACGAATTCCGTCTACATGATGCACTGTTCCAAATGCACCGACGACCCACAGGCATCGGCGGCACTAAGGATAGCTGCAGGTATCTCGTGGGCGACGGCATTCCTCACTGCGAAACGCCCAGAGAAGCAAGGAGAAACGAACCTCCACTACTGGGCAGAACTGACAGCTACCGATGCCAGCAGAGAAATATTCGGATCAATGAACGTTGCGCCGAGCTACCCGGTGTTTCCCAACCGGTCCGAATCATGCGCGGCAGTAAGATAAAACGGCTCTACCGATCCTTTCCTTTCGTTCCACCTGTGGTTTCCCGGCGCATGCGACGCCCATGATGATTTCACCACCGATGCCGCGTAGAAACGAAGCGACATCTGTCACCTTTGATACGCGGGGTACAGCAATGTCATCGTATACGTAGACGGCGCCGTCTGGTGCGGGGAGAAGCGTACGAACATGGAATCCGTTGTCAAACAAAAACGGGATGCCCCGCTGTAGCGTCGGTGCCACCTCGGAATCGACGAAGCGTTCTGTGTCATTATGCACATGCACCCCCCACAACATCGCAGGGTCCGTATATTGACACGACAAGTTCCTACCAGCTCGCGCAAAGCACCGCCATCCGACCCCTATGTTTAGAAACTCCGATACGGGCCACCCCGCGAGCGCTTCATCGACGGAAGAATTTCGGGAAAGCGCACACAGTCGCGGCTTGGTTTCCCTAGGATACAGGTTAATGATCTGAGGCGGCTCGAGCCACGCCCTACCATCGGGGGGCGAGGCGCGGTATGCGTCGCTTTGTAATACCTGTGGGTGGCCAAAAAGGTCCCGAACCACATTTGTGCCGTTGAAGGCGCAGTTACCTGCTCTGTTGGGGGGGAAGTGCATCGATGCATTTTTTTGTAGTGTACGCAAAATCGTTACATCGGTACTGGGGGACGCATGCGTTTCGCGGCCGCGCCGGCGGCCTCCGGCGCGGCCTCCGGCGCGGCCGCCGGCGCGGTCGCCGGTGCCCTCGGGGCAGCTCCGAATATGTTGGCCAGATTTCCCAGACCCCCCCCGCCCATCAGACCGGCCGCCAACGAGCCGATGCCTCCACCCGTGCTGCCCCGTGGCCCCTGCATGGCGTTGCTGAAATGCTTGGTGACGGCGCTGCCCAAGATCAGCATGGCCAGCTCCACGAATGGATTCATCGTAGACCTCCGGAACAGACGCTTGTGGATACGCTGGAGGGGCCTGTCGAAGCGGCGCATGTCGTCTCGGCATACGTCTTCGGTGTACCCTTCAAGTCGCATGAGAGAGAACCGCGAGTTCACGAATTCGACACCGGTAAGCGCGAGGCGAATGAACTGCTTCATAAAGTCGATGCCGGACCGCGCGGCGGCGATTTGTTTCTGGCGCTCGAACTCAAACTCTATGTCACAAAGTGCGTCCTGCATGGTAAAGGTGCGCGACAGCAGTGCTCCACCGTCGCGCATACGGGCGAGTTCGTGCAAAATAGTCATCTTGACATGGCGGTCGTCCTCGTCAGGCGGGTCCCCGCGGTTAGATCCTTCATGTATGCTCTCAGCACCATCGTTGTCGTCGAAAATGCGCGTACGCTTCGGCGAAGACCCCGCGGATCCTACCGACTCGTTTTCTTCATCGACTTCTTGCAGATACTGTGGTGGTGTATGGGGACGTTTCCTGTCGAAGTTCACGCGGCCCTTGTTGGCCAGTGCTTGGAAAAGCTCCATTTTGGACGCTTCGGTGGTAGCATCTGGATCCAACATGGGCAACGCGACGCTCAGCTTTACGGTATAACCAGAAAGGTATGGGGGGGGCTGCCGATCATTGAACGCATAGCGCCCCTCCCATTTTAATCATCAGTGCCATCATCGTCTTCTTTATCTACTTTGTATTGCCTGACAACAAACGTCCTTGTGCTATCGTCGAAATACACATCTTGTTTAATATCTTTTCCATCACCTATATTATCATCGTACACGCTTCTGGCAAAATGTGCTGATTTTTCGGGGATTTTGTGGACCTCGTTAATGTTGCGCCGATTATGTCAATGCGGGGACCACCCGCCTTTCCGTATGTCGTGCAGCCAATCCAGCACTCGATACAGGGTTCGCCGGCTGCCATTCATCGCCTCGGTGTCGATCAGGATATCGATCCGCTCCATGCGCTTTTTGGTCCACTGCGCCATGAACAGCGCCGGTCGATCGTCACCCTCTGGATATCCGCCGCGCAGAATAGGAACGATGTCGGAGATCCGGGTCTTGAATTGTACCATGAGGTCCGTGCACAGATCCCGGAACGAATCTACGCCGGCAGAACCGTCTCCGCCCATCATTCGAATCATGTCGGGCGTCACGCGGAGCTGCCACGGCTGCTGCAGTATGTGGCCATTAGGCCGTTCGCCGAGGATGTATTCAAAGTCGATGTTGAAGACTTCGCCGTTCTCCGCGACCATGACGTTTTCGAGGTGACGGTCACCCACCCCGAGAAAAAGGCACACGCAGCTTGAAAAGGCAAGGCCTTTTATGAAACGGTCTCTCACCTTGCCGATAGTATTGGACAGATTAAACTCCGAAACGTACGAGCATATGTCCATGGACGCCTTGTTGATGCTGTACAGCGTCACCGCACTCGGCACCATCACGATGAATGCCGAGGACTCGGATATAATGATGACGTCGTAGTCCGTGACGGTATCCGTGAATCCACCAGCCTTCGCGCGCAGGTAACGGATGATGTCGATCGCGCAGCGATCCTTCAAGCAACTGGTGGGTTTGTACAACACCTCCTGAACTCTCGATTCCGAACTTTCACGGTTTCTCACGCGCAGCGGAACCACCAGAGGTTGCGATGCACCGGAAGCATGCGCGATGCGATTGATGAACGCCGCCTCCACAATTATATCGAAGGAACCCGGTAGAAGGCACGGGAGCAACTCTTCGCAACGCGACGTCGTACTTCCGCGACGAAGGATGTTGTCCTCAAGCAGTAAGGCGAAGCTAAAGGATTTCAGGAGCTCCTTGCGCACCGCCTCTGGTAGTACGGAAAGCACTGCTTCGCATATGGTGTGTTGCGAATAGGACTTTGCGCGCCAGAACACTTTTGTCGCGAATCGCATGCATGTGGCACAGTGCGGAAGAAGCGCCAAATCGAACACCTGTTTGTGCGCATGCGAAACACGAAGAAGCGGGTCGATGTGGTGTGTCACGTCGGAAATCGTGCATGTGTGCAAAAACATCATAATATGGTCGTTTTGGGTGCTTTCCGGTGATTCTAGATCAAGTTCTTGCAGCGCAACACCTACGCTCAGCCCGTCGGGGTGGCAGGTTACCGGGCAACGAAGCACACTGCACGGAACCACTCTCTTGGACACGAGAAGGCTACTTCGTTCTACGCCGAGATGGCGGAGAGCCGAACCCCACGCAGGGTGCCCGACAAGATCGTGCCTATTACACAGCAGTGCGTCCCGTGCGCCCCGGTGGTACGTACCCAGAGCGATGTTCCGCCACTTCAGTAGCAGCGACATGAGCATACGAGAAAACTGGCGCGACACGAGAAAACAGCTGGTCCAGCATTTTACGGGGATGAAGCGTAGCAGCGGGTCTCCCCACCGGTCACAGAGGCCATGCGCTACTACTTCGTCGTCCATGGTCCTCACACAGCTCCTGCATACGCGAACGCGACGTCCACGCAGCAATCGGGTCTGGTCTGTGCAAGAGTTACAGAACACCCCACCACACGACCGGCAATGGTGGCGTGGTGAAAGGTGTAACCAGCCTAGTTGCGTATCGCACAGCATGCAACGACCCACGAAAGAATCAGGAATCCAATGAGAAGTTCCGACCGTGGCGCCCACGACGCAGGTATCGTCGGGAGATCCAAATGACAAATGGCCTACGTCTTTATAGTAGTCGCCGACAGGAATGGTGATCGGAGCGGTACCACCCGGCATCTTTTTTTTTATACACTGAGAGTAAACCACGCAATCAGGATGGGAGGCTTCAATTCTAAATCGAAACCGCTGACATCGGCGGCATTCGCAGGTAGTGTGGCCAGCACCGCAGAACCGAGTCTGATGAGCACGGATGTTTCGAAGCCGCCCCGTAGCCTCATGAGCGAGTTCACCAGTGACTTCGCCGGGAGCACCTACGTGCCGGACTTCATGAGCACCGAGGTGCAGAGCACCTACGCGCCGGACTTCATGAGCACCGAGGCGCAGAGCACCTACGCGCCGGACTTCATGAGCACCGAGGCCCCGGAGGAGGTCGCGGAGGCGCCGGACTTCATGAGCACCGAGGTGCAGAGCACCTACGCGCCGGACTTCATGAGCACCGAGGCCCCAGAGGAGGTCGCGGACTACATGAGCACTGAGGCCCCGGAGGAGGTCGCGGAGGCGCCGGACTACATGAGCACCGAGGGCGGCATGTCTGGCATGCATACCTCGCTGTACCGAACGGCGCCCACGCTTGTGGTGCCGCAATCGTACGAAGCTGAGGAGAACAGCGAAATCGCGCGCGTCTTGAATAAGATGCAGCCCAGCCACCGACAGTCTTGGCGCAGCCTCACGGCGGAGTAATCATCCGGTGACGACGCGATATTCCGTCACAAGGTGCCCCTCCGGTGAAGCCTCCTCGATTTTCACAATCGTTCCGCGACCTAAGTCCAGCCACCGCGCGACAGGATCGTTTACGGATATGCGTGGTAGCTTGTCGATGCCGTACCTATCCGCGACCTTTCGTTTTTCCGACGCACTGAGAACGACATGTTCGGGGACGAGAACGTGCCGGGTGAGGTGAAACAGGAAGAAGTCCGTGTGGAAGATTTCGAACCGTGTTGTAGTATTCTTCAACAGGTCGGTTTTGGCAAAGGGTGTGATGCCTTGGGGGTAGAGGACTACCGCATGACTTATTTCCCGTGCCTCCGTATCGGCAACGATGCGCCGCGTGTCGCGCACCCCGACCTTACCGTCCGGAAAGGCGTACACGACCAGCTGCGATACCCCTCGTTTTGCGATCATAGCAGGATCAAACACCCCGCCGTCGCTCTGGATGAACACGTTGTAGCCGCGCTCCCGAAGCATCAGATAGCAGTTTTTTTTAGCGCGTTCCATCGTTGTGCTGCACTAAACTTACTGCCTCGTTAAAACAAAAAGGCAATTTACCGATGAACGGGAATTCGCCGCTACCCTGTGCTCCGGACTCGCCTGTTTGCTATGGAAGTGGACATTCCACTACTGCGAGCGAGCCCACCGTGGACGAACCACCCAGCATTCAAAAACCCTCTCCCGTGCCGGCACCACGCGATAGACGGCGCGACGTACACGATACCCGCGGAAGCGATGAGCACCGACCTGAAGAATTTTCTGCGCCTCCACCCAAAGGAAAGCAAGCGCCGACGGGGGGACCGCGGAACTTCCACGAAGTCTTTCAATGTGTGGACGAACGTTGGCAGCAACGCAGTGCAGGTCCCGCGCCTAGTTGGTAGGCAACTGTTCGGGACCGCACGGCGCAGTATTGCGGTAGAGGGTCGTGCACTGGATGGCACTGTGGCTTTCAATGGTACGCTAAAACCTTTTCAGGACACAGTCGTGTGCGCTGTGCTGGATCGTCTACGCGGTTCCGAAGCAAAAAGCGGCCTACTCGTCGCAGACTGCGGCTGTGGAAAAACAGTTATGGCCCTGTCAGTCATTGTGGCGCTCGGGCGACGTGCGGCGGTGCTTGTGCACACTTCGACGCTGGCCGAGCAGTGGGTTGCCCGGGCCGCAACCTTTGTCCCTGCCGCGCGAGTAGCACGGGTCGGCTGCGGCGTCGCCGACCCCGGAGATTTCGATATTGTCATCGCCATGGTCCAGACCGTCGCTCGCGGGGGGACCGACCTGTCGTCCTGTGGTCTCGTCGTCCTCGACGAGTGCCACCACATCGCTGCCCCGTTCTTCAGCAGAGTCCTCTGTCGTGTTCCTGCCGTCTATCGGCTTGGTCTCTCAGCGACACCGGATAGGTCTGACGGACTGGGCCCCGCCCTGTCGTTCCTTATTGGTCCCGTTCTTGCGTCGGTACGAAGAAAATCCGAAACATCCCCGTTGCGTGTCGTGCAGATGAATTACAGCGGATGCATCGAGGTGCCGAAGGATCGGTTCGGGGACATCGCGTATTCACAGCTGATAAATCGTGTCGCCGCAGAGACGAATCGCAACATGGAGATAGCGGGAGTCGTGAGCAAAGCCTACCAAGATGGGCGAAAGACACTTGTTCTGTCCGATAGGCGCGGTCATCTCGCGGATCTGATGCGGCTCACGACCGAGGAGTTCATGGTACCCGAATCGGACCAGATGCTTCTTGTTGGTGTGACCGGAAAGAAGCGTTGTGCACAGCGCGACGCGCGCGTGCCTTTGGCGAAGGTACTGTTCGCATCGTACGGGATGGCATCAGAAGGGGCTGATATACGTGGGCTGTCGGTATTGATTCTCGCGACGCCAAGAAAAAGCGAGAACACAATCCGTCAGGTACTGGGTAGACTGCAAAGAACGCAAGGTGCTTCCTCGGAAATACAAAGTCTTCCGACAGTCGTCGATGTCGTAGACTGCAAGGTCAACACACTGAAGAACATGGCAATGACACGGAAGAGAGTGTATCGGTCCATCGTAGCCGCGGGTGTACAGGAACACTCGTCAGGCGCGACGGTGTCGTTCTCATGACACTTTTTTTTTCCTCTGCAAAGGTAAAAAAGACAAGCCCGAACTATGTCACAAGGGAGAGGCTTGGGTACGGGAGGTGACTTCGACGACGGCTTATCACGCGAATCCCGCAACAAGATTCAGGAGGCGATCAAAGAGGTTAGAAAAGCGCGTGCACGCAACCGCAAGGACACATCATCATTGAATGTTGCACCGGGGAACAAATGTGCTAACTGGGAGCCCAATGATTCACAGGTCCGCCTTCTGGATGCGCATGAAAAAAAGCTCGTTCAGTGCACTCCTAGCACTGTCCCTGCAACGAAACGGGCTGCTGGGCAGCCTCTCTGCCTCAACGAGCGCGCGTTCGACAGCGGTTCCTCAAGATCTGAGAAGCCCTACTCGAAAGTGTTTGTGAAAGGCAAGTCAGGAGACTATGATCGCTGCCTTCCGGAAGCGTTGACGATTCCGTACAAATCAGAGACGGATGCAGATAAAGAACTGCAACTTCGGCGCGGTATCGCGGAGATGACGGAGCTGCTCAACATCGGGCGGCGGGTGTCACAATTCTACGTACCACTGGGCACCTCGGAAACGACAAACAGCTCGCAGCCGGTAGTATTAGGCGTCATACCTCAATCTGTCGCTGCGTCCATAGGACTCAACACCCGGACCTCAATACATGCGCCTCTCAACAATAACGAAAGCCTAGGCCATCTCAAGCATAAAGAAAACGTGATTCTGACCGGCCAAGATAATATGGAAGTCAACAGTCAGTTTTCCTCGGCTGACCAGACACTTGCGAAGCCCAAGGAGACTGTGGTTCTGATACCGAAGACAGCATACACACAGATGTCGAATTCGGGTAACCTAGCGGAGAAGATTGAAACAAATCTCTGCGTCCCCGGACAGCCAAACAAGTACCAGCCGTTCGACATAAAGAAAACCCTCGACGGTAGCTTTAAAATCGCCCGTAACGGCGGTGACCCGGGCCAGCAGGACGAGATTCCGCCCCAGCGTGCAGCATTCGGTAACGAAGACCTTCTAATCGTGACAGTCCCAGATTCCATCAGCTGGCATTGTAACGAGGGGCGTTCGCGGTCCGGATGTGAGGCACGCTTCAGAGGCAGCGGGGAGGACTGCTACTGGACCGGAAACCACGCCATGCACTCGCAGGCGGACGTGCTCATATCGGATAGAAATGTGATCGTGCCGCTGAGTAACATGTTCGAAAAGGGCAACTTTGCCGAGGCAAGGCTAGACCCGCATCCGGACCAGCTGTACAAACATATGACTGACTATGCCATTGTGAAGAGGGGGAGGATGGATCGCGTGAATAACGGGGATCTGGTGGTTCCAGCTCGTGCTATCGGCTCGACCCCCGATGCCGTTGCAGGCGCGCAGGATGCCGGCGTAGCCGTGAATGTGCAAGCTTTTACGTATGTAGAAGAACAACAGAGAATTAATGTAAATGCTACAGCAAATAGATTAAATGGTCCAGATGCGCTCTTAGAAGATAAGGCCATCGCGTTGTTTGCTATGATAGGCGGCGGTGCGGTACCAACAGCAGACTGCGGACGCCGATACGGCGGACCCCAACCGGTATCGGCGGACCCAATGACTTTCGACGACAGCAGTACCATCGCCCTTGCACGAGTCGGTGATGCTTTATCGATTTCGGCGACTCCGACAGATGTCGGCGAAACGTTCAACGCTAATCAACAAACGTCTCTTGCCAAATTCATTGCGCGGACAGGAGTAGCACCGAAACTACGCGTCGCCAATCCGGTTCATGATTTCCGGAACGTGATCATGAATGGCATGAAGTTCTATTCAAGTCTCAATAGTCGGTGGACGGCATTCAGCAGAGATCCCAACCGGCGTACATGGAACTGTTCTGTATGGTATAATAAAGTCCAGACAGCGGTACTTGTTAGGCAAACAACTGTCAGGAATGGAATATTTAGCCGCAACACCGCCCCAAACACACTAGCTATCCGGCGCTTGTCCAATGAGCTTGAGACTATGATTACTTCGGCGACGGAAGGTGCCACCACGTCGGATTTCTTGGATGGCGGCAACCACAGACAATGGACCGGTTCGTGCTTGAAGGACACGGTGGAAGCAATTCTGCAGGCAAGATTACAGGAACAAGGAGTAGAAATCGTTGACATACGTACTGCTGTTAGCCCGATCCTAGTCGATCCTAGATGGTTTAATCTCGCTAATCTCGGGGGTGCCGAGCAGAGAGAGCACAACGCTTGGTTAATGGACAGGCTACGGGAATCGTTCTCGGCGTCGCTGCAGACTTTAGTAGATGCCTACTGTTTAAATGATGAACCGGACCGAGATAAAGTTACGACAATACTCAAAGTTTTCGAGCGCCCGATTACGATCAACGACATCATGGACCACCTAGATTCCTCCACGCAGAGTCCAGCCGCACGTGCAGCGCTGGATATCCCGAGCGATTTGAATGCTTCTATAGAGCAGGCCGATGTGGAGATTCAACCCGCTGCCGGTCCTGTAGTCACCGAAGATGTAAGCTTCACCAAGTGGATAGTTAAGGATCGAGATGCTTATAACGAGAAAGATGAAAAGATCCAAAAAGTTTCCTTCGAGTACAGCAGGAACCCTGCTTGGATATCATCATGCACAAGAAACTTCGACATATTAGCTAAGGCAATCGAAAACGTGACCGGCGAAACCGCACCGGCAACGTCATTCCATAAGGCGGTGTTTGTGCGCAATTATTTCCCAAGCAAGTTTGATGATCAGAGAAGGGATCCTGCGATAGTGCGATACGATGCCTATCCTCAATCCCCTTTCTCTGGCCCTCGCTCACTAACTTTGCAACCTGTGCCTAATTCTAATCAGGTAAGGGAACTCGTTGGTGCCATGATTGGTGCCGTTGAAGGTGCGGAGACCGTTGCCCAGCGGGCGCTGAAAATACCAGCAGAGCTCAAACGCATCAAAGACGAAGCGAAAGAAAGATCGTTTTCCATGGCGGTACCGGTCATTGATGAGGACGCAGTGACTAAAAAGAAATTTGTGAACATTGTCTTCGTCAATGATGAATCATTCTCAGAGCAGTCCGACACAGATGTGCCCAACAAGAGAAGCCTCAACGAGCTCCTCCGCTTTTCGCAGACTAATGAGAGAGACACTAACAAGCCACATGCGCTCACGGGAACCGTTCCTGATCCATTGTATGCATTCCGGTCAGAAGGCGACGGAAAATGTGTGGCGCTTGTCGGAAGCAGTACAGTAACCAGACCAATGACGGATAACGATCTTGCTGCGATCAACACCTCACATCGTGTACCAAAGGCCGAACTCGACGATATGTACTACGACAAGAGCTTTCATGACCCGAGGCTGGGTTCGGCCTTCCACTTTGAAAATGTGCCCCAACGTCGTCTTTCCGGAACGCAAACCCCGCTTGGCAGAGAGCGGCGCGTGTATATGGGAGCGACACCAAGCGGCCCGCGCCCCCTGCGCGGAAACAAAACGACCAGTGGCTGGATGAAGCAGTACCTCGTCGATTCCGGTGATGCATGGGAGAAGATTCATCAGGTCGGAACCTTCCGGAACATCACCAGTCGGCTCGACGAAGTGACGAAGAATGTCGCGGTTGGCTTCATGGAAGAGGAGGAGTTTGACCACGTCATGCGCGCCGTGGTCGATATATGCAACGAATACGGGCTGTGGGGGTACCTTGCAGATTCTTCCGGATTGACGCAGCAGATGGTTCAGAAGTTCTACGCAGACGATCAGGATGTGCGCGGGAATTACGGTACACTTATCACATCCCCTTTCGACAACAAAGAGGCAGACACACATACTCCTGCTTCCGCAAAGCTAGCTGAATACATTAGGAATCGCATCGAGGGCTTTATTTGGGACGGTCAGCCCAACGAAGATATAGCATACCTGCGGGCAACAAACAAGAATGCCGTTAAG
>PCAH01000009.1 GCA_002730485.1 Dehalococcoidia bacterium
CATTCGAACGGATAATATTCGTTGGTAATCTGGCATCTGGTACGGTGCCCGTGTCGAATGCTGTGGTGGCAGACAGGGCGGGGATGTTGGATGTTGCAAGCGCGCCCGATACCTTCGATGCGCTGACCGTTGTTATCTGAGTGTCTGCAATATTGCCCGCCAGGTCATCGAACGCCAGGGCCCCGCCGTCCTTCTGTATGGCTCCCGTGAAGTTCGTGGTGCCGCTGAACGTCTTGTTACCCGCTATCGTTTGCGTTTGTGTTTCGAGTTTGTTCAGACGTAGGAACACACCGGTATCTCCACTGATCGCATTTTGAAAAATGTCATTGGTGCCGTCCATCTCCAGCGGTGCGTGTATGGCCACGCGGTCGTCCGCAATCGTCAGCATACTCTCCGGATCCTCATTTGCACCCTGTGAATAGTGTCGAAGCTGTATGTGTGTCTGGTTGTCTTTTGGTTCTAACACTAAGGAGTCCTGATGACTTTTAATGACTGGGCCCGTCGTCGTTCCGAACGTTATCGCCTCGTTGTCGGCTATCTTGGGGCCGGCTGTGAACGTCTTAACACCCGTGACCGTCTGCGCCTGCGTCCTGCGTACAATGTCACTCGGAGCAAATGCACCGGATTGTATGATGGCGGACCCGTTGGTCGTCACTATGCGGTCCGCTGTGTGGTGTGGGCCTTTCGTACGTGACAACGCCAGGTCTGAATTCGTTGTGATGTTATCGAGTTCGCCCTCCAATGTCGAGCCTGGGAAGTTGGTCGAGGCTACCTGTGACGTCGTCAATGTAGAGTCGGGCACGCTGAAGTTCTGTATTGTTGTTCCGTTGAAATCCAGCGTCGCGCCGTTGAAGTTGAGATTGTCAACGGTGCAATTGTTGAAATCGAGCGTCGCTGTGCTCGCAAGCTCTACCTTGTTCGTATCAGTTGAGAACAACTTGTTGCCTGAGTAATCGTCAAGTTCAACAAGCCGGGCCCGTGGCCCGAGGTCTACCTTTCCGAGGAACTGCGTATCTGGTGCGTGGACTTGTAGTTTGATATCAGAGCCACCGGAGAATATATGAACAGACCCATCCTGCGGCGAATCCGCAGCAAATGAGAGCGCCTCGCCGTGTATCAGATGGGTTCCGCTTCTCTGGGGCATATGTCAAAAATGGACGGCGTGGATTTTCTTGTACGCCTACATTAAATCTCATTCTGTCAATTCTCCCACGTCGTCATAATGGCTCCGAAACCTTTCACCGCCTGGAACGCTATTTTAAAACGACTGCTAAAGCATAAGAAGCTCGTGGCAGACTTAGATGCAGAGGTCGCAAGAGCAAAGGCCGTCACGGGCGTGGGGGGCGGGAAGGTAACTGGGCTCGAAGATGCCGCACCGGAGGACGCTTTATCAGATTATGAAAAACAACTACTGGGAAGGGGTGGTAAGGGTGGTAGGGCCGACAAGGATTCTTTGTATTCGCACTTGACGGGTACTAAGGCGGCGTCCGCCCCATCGAGGGCCACACAGCAACTCCTGCGGGACTTCATCGCCGGTAAATCAGTAAGCAAGCAACAGATACTCGACGCGGCCGGTCAAACGAGCGGAAACGACAAGGTGAATGACTTTTTCAAAGACAACGCCGAAATGAAGCTTCCGCGATTCCTACCGGAGAATCAACCCCTTGTCGGAGAGATGCAAAAGCGTGTGGCCGATGAAAAAAAATTCCCATTTATGCCGTCGGTGCTCGACGACCCGCCGGCCAGGACCTCCACCGAGACCTCCGGGTCTGAGAGTGAAGGCGGTAAGGGCAAGGGCAAAGGAAAGGCCAAGGTGGAGCCCAAGGCGGAGCCCAAGGCGACCGAGCCCGAGACAGAAGCCGCGAAGGCAGCCCCTCCTGTTGTCGAGCCACCGGCGCCAAAGGGTTCAGGCGGTGGGCCCTCCGGCCAGGTGTCTCTTTCGCGTGAGGATGCATTGGCGCGCGCAAACCCTGGGGCACCTGCGGTTTCAGATGGTGAGAAGGCGGCGTCGTCGTCTGGTGCTATGAAGAACGAAGAGGCAAAAGCGATGGCACAGTTAGAGGTAGACGCGGTAGGGGCGGTTGCATCAGAATTTGCCGACAACGCTTTGCAAGCTGCCATGGACTCAATGGTCAAGGCGAGCAAGGGCCGCCTGTCAAACGCTGCATCAGGTAACCCCACGGCAGGAGGAGACCCAGTGCCACCCGCTGCAGCCGCCGCCGCTCCTGCAGCTGCCGCCGCCGCACCGAGGGTCGCCCCTCGTCTGCCTGCGGACGCTGAAGTATCACGCGAACAATACGAAAACGCGCAACGGTATTTTCAAAGACTCGCGACGGGTACGGTACCACCTGCCGGCCAAGGTCTTCAAGAACTCGCGCGGGATATGATCAACAGGTATGATTCACAGGAGGCCGCGATGGCCCGTGACCTTGATTTATCACAAGCAAAGGGTCGGCGTGCCGTCATCCGTACCGAGGCAACAATACCGACTGAGGAGCGAGTCCCGGCCCGCGCGCCAGCCGAGCGCGTACCCGGCACAGGCGAAGCCGGCACCGATGCCGCACCTGTAGAGAATCTCGTACTTGAGGATGTGGCACGTGATTCGGGCGGCCCAGCAGGCGCAGCAATAGCCACCCCAGCCCAGGCTATGAAGGCCGCCGGGGGCGATAGCAAGGACGACGAGAAGGAGGTGGCCGGGCTGAGTATCGAGGAGGCAAAGCGCCGTATCCGTGCTCTGCATCAAGTGTTTGATTCGATGATTAAGGCGTTCCGGGAAAAGCCACACACCAAAGACAGAGACGATGCTCTCAAGAGTTCGGACCCCAAGAAGGTAAAGGCGCATCTACTTTCGATGCTGAAGAAGGTCCGCGATTATTACGGCGGTAGCACAAAAGGCCTGAAGGTGGGAGTTATCGTCCCGGCAGACCAACTTATCGGCGCCATCTTAGGGCGCGCCGGTATGTCGGGCGTAGCGGCGGCACCTGCGGGGCCTGTGAGCGGTCAACCTATCGGTGCGGGCAAGGTCTCCACGGCATCCGCTGACAGGGTGCACCCTGGCGAGTTCCTGCACAAGGCAAAGGAGGACCGGTTCGGTCGTGCTATATCTCTTAGCATTCACAGGCGTAACAGTGGCATGGATGCGTACAAGCGCCGAGGCGTGCGCAATCACGCAGTGCCTGTTTCACAAACGATTACTCCCGGGCCTGTTGCTGACCCTAAGATTCGAATCAATCAGAACGTGCCGTTCGGTGGCGTGTTCGGTGGTGTGGTACAGGGCAGGAACCCAAAGTCGATGGGCATTCGAATTAAAACGTAAGTTTATAATGTAACAACGGTTTTCAATGTCTACCTTTCACGATACACGCGAGGACCTCCCAGGGCGTCCCGATGATGACAAGGGCGCGCAACCTACACCTAAGGCCGCCGTCGGTTTCCCATCCGCTGATTACCGCCCCGACGTTGGCGGAGATTTACCGCCAGACATCAGACGATTTAACCCAGGCGAGGACGTCCCGACGAATGGCTTTGTACTCGTTGCCGGCGCACGTCGACAGGGTAAGACGGAGCAGGTGTTGGAGATGCTGCGGACGTTCCACGCTCAGAAACGTTTCACCACGTATATGTTGGTGAGTCAAACGTTGAGTGGCTATGAGGAATATATACCCGCCAATCATAGCGTTCGGGATATGTCCCAGTTGCCGACCATCATTGACAAACAGATCGACGTTGCCGAGTACAACGCGCAGCAGACCGAAGAGAAAGACATGGTCCATAGTTCTGTATGTGTGATCTTAGATGATGTCATCGGCGACGTTTCAGAAATTCGAAAGCAATCGTCAATCTTGCAGGCTCTCGCCGTACAGGGCCGTCACATACACAGGGACGACAAGTTGAAAAAAAATGAGTTTTGTGTCATATTCATTACCCAGCGCCTGGCAGGTATCGTCCCGCCGGTCATTCGTAACAACTGCGACCTGCTTATATCCAGTAGAATGTCAAACCGTAAAGACCGACAGACGGTCATTGAGGAAAACCTAACACTTACAAGCGACAGGGCGGGCATACAAGTTAGCCGCGACATCTTCGATAAAATCACAACATCCAAGCCGTATCGATTCATTGCAATTGCGAACCACATAGCCACCCGGCGCGGGTATGGTGACTATGTTATGTACGCCGACGCCGACCCAGACTCGCCCGCGTGTCGTCTATGTGGGACCACTGATGACTGGCGAACCAAGAAAAAGAGAATCCATTTTTAAATGTTTTGGAGTTGTAAACAATGTCCTACACTGCGCCCAAGGTTTACGGCTACGGCCCCTCAAAGGGCGGCTACTCTCAGTTCCTGAACGGTTACTCCGGTAACAAGTGGAGCAAGAAGTCTCACAAGGCTTTCGACAATACACACCAACTCGTGGCGCCCGAGGCTCCACAGAATCGCCCCGATGAGGCGTCGCAGCTCGTCGAGGCCCGCAGCGGCGGAACCCAGATGGGTGTCATCCTTAACGAACTCACGATCGACAAGCAGCGTGCCCCGGTTATGACGACCGATATGATGGGCCCGTCTACTGATGCCGTCGCGATGGGTAACAGTACATCGAATGTATCAATGACAATAAAAAAACCTACGACCAACTATTAACCCCATTATGAGCAGCGCTTTTCCCAAGCTCAAAGACACGCGCAAGAAGCCCGACAAGGGCGAGTCGCGTAACGTTCGCACAATGTCAACGCCCAAGGTAAAGGTCGACAACCCCAAGGGCAAAGGCAAGATCTCTCTACCGAAGAAGTACGTCCCGAAGAGCCTGTCCGCAGCCGACAAGAAGAAACAGGTGAAGAGCATTGTCGAAGGTAAGAAGCGCCCGAAGGTTGAAAGCTTCAAGAGCAAGCGCAGCACACACGCGACGGCATTCGAGAAGAAGTACGGTTTCAAAATCTCTGACAAACGTGTAAACCAGATCATCAGCCCGGCGGGCCAGAAGCAAATCCTCGACAAGGGCAGGGCGGCATACTATACAGGCGGGTCGAGGCCCAACCAAACACCGGAGTCGTGGGCACGTGCTCGCCTGGCGTCTGTTATTATGGGAGGCAAGGCTCGCAAAGTCGATCAGAAAATCTGGGACAAGTACAAAAAAACCTAAAACGTTATCGTACCTATAGCTTCATACGCACGTGTGCACCTCTTTGTTCTGCGATGTCTCGCGAAGTGCCGACGAGATACATTAGCGCCGCAGCAAACGCACTGAATCTTCTCCCTGAGGTATTGGCGCATATCGTCCGACAGGGGGCACCCACTGGCGGGGCGGACTCTGTTAAGGATGTCGCGTTCTGGGTCGTGGTATACCTTGTCGTATCTCATTTGCTCGCGTTTCTCCAAGCTCTCGCGAGTTATGCTGCCGGCTTCGTAGTGCTCTATCACCTGTACAATAAAATCGTTGTCTTTAAGTAGAGGATACACGCCTGAGTTATACCCGTGGCCCCTGCAGAATGATTTGTAATCTGCGCGGTGCTTGTTCATCCGCTCGGTTACTGTGCTCATAGTTGAGCCGATGTACACGCGGCCGTCGTGATCAAAGACTTCGTAGACGCACGGCATAGGATGGGCTGGATTGGTGTATATTCAGGGGAAAACAAAAAAATGTCTGGACGCACTTTATACACACATCGCACAACCAGCCCCCCCATCCCAGCCTATGAAACTTTTAAGAGTTGAGCGCACACGCGGACTCGCAAAAGAATATGTCGCCACGTTCCAGAAGCCCGACGGGCGAAAGTATATGCGACGCTTTGGCACTGGTAGCAATTACGCAACACCTGGCAGTGGTAAGACGAAGGCAGACCGTGACAACTACAGGGCGCGCCACAGGGCGAACCCTAAATCCAAGGGGGCGGAGCGTAAAGGCGATAGTCCCTTCAATCTTTCCATGCACATTTTGTGGGGCGAGTCTCGTTCTATTGCTGAAAATGTAAAGGCGTATAAAAAACGTTTTGGAGTGTAACCAATGACCACATTTAAGCTCGATACCGTTTTTGCACGTGCGGCCCTTGACGGGTTCGACGGTGTACGCTATGCAAGCAGGCTCGACACGATGCCCAAGCCCCAAGTCTTTCAGACTGAGAAGCCCAGCTTCAACAAGAGCGCCGTCCAGCTGATGAGCCCCGAGGACCGCGAATTCTTCGATGAGGAAATGATCGCCCGTGGTGAGTTTCTCGACGCTAAGAAAAACCTCGCCGGTACGCGTGAGGTCTCGGCATACGAAGACGCCGAGGTCATACCCTTTGACCCGCTGAAAGACTTAGACCAAAAGAAGGCCGGCCACAGTTCATACAACAGCGGCCGACACCAGGGCGGCACCAGTGGCGCAACATATGTGAGGCCCCAGAATGTGTACGCCGCCGGTCGGTCTGTCACCCTTGAGAGACAGGACCCATACGCCGTAAAATTGGCTGCCCCAATAAAAATCAAGATGTGAGTTCATTAAATGGTTATGTGGGCGGAACTCGGTGTCTTCGTGTCGGTGTGTGCCGGCGCGATGTCAACGTTACTCATGACGTGTTTCCAAAGTCGATGCACGAGGATTAATCTCTGTTGCGGTGCATTGGAGTGTGTGCGCAATGTCCCAGACGTCACAGAGCCCACCGACGACGCCAACGACGACGACGACGACGACGACGACCCCAACGCCACGCCGGCCCCCGGCACCGCCCTTGCCGCTGCCTCACGAGTTGGCATCCCTCGTGTATAGTTTTGATCGAACATACCACGACCGTTTCAATCTTGTGTTGTTGGAATTGTTACTACTATCAGTACAACATGATACACCTTTCGAAGTGTTGGCACGCTTGCGCCGCGCTGTTGCATTGATGGAATGGCACGACGTCGGCGGCGTGTTCGTGTTGACAGTGTGGCCACGTTGAAAAAAATCTATGGCCCGTGTATACAATGCCGAACAAGAAAGCCCGCCGCAAGGACAGGGAACGCGCCGCACGTGACGGGTACGCCGTCGAGTATGTCCCGGGTGGTGCCGATGGTTTCGAGCTGGTCGAGCCCTACCCACCGGATGGAGAAGCATGTTTAACATCTGACCCGCGGGGCACCCCGCCGCCTGCCCCACCGGGCCCGCCGTCGGCCGTCGAGTCCGCACGCCTGGCCCCCGGGTGTGTCGTGGCATAGGCAACACGTCATGGGCCACACTTGGGAGCCTGTGGGGCCCATAGGGCCGGCCCAGTGCCTACCATAGGGCCGGCCCAGTGCTTGGAACGGCGCCCAGGGGGTCCCCTCCACGGGTGACCGTCGGGCGTGGGAGTACTTAAAGAGCCAAAAGACGAAAAAAAAAGCGTGCACGCACGAACAAAAAAGTGAACATGATACCCACACCCGCACCCGACCCCGCGCCCGTCTTTACGCCCACGCCTTCCAGGTGGCCAGCACCTGGGCACGGGTCGCCCGCTTGGGTAGGTTGACCGTCACGCCGCGCCGGTCAAGCATACGGCGGAGGTCGGCCGTCGTCATTGCGGGGCGCTTCTTGCCCGCGGGCACTTGGTTGCCCTGCACGGCTTCGAGTATAGCGGCGAGGCCGGCGGGCGGGCGGTCGTGCCGCCCTGGGTGGCTCCCGTGCCGGTTGGCCTGGGGCTCCCACCACTCCCAGCCGCTCAAGGGCGTACGGGTGACCCGGGCGGCCACAGTGTAGCCCCAGGGGCTGACCCACATACGGGCGGAGTAGGCGCCGGTCGTCTCGGTGAACAGTGTAACGGGTAGGCGGCGGCGGGTGCGGCCGAAGTTGTTACCACTGGCCGAAGTCGGTGGGAGCACCTCGAACATACGCGAAAAAAGTCGTTCCGATGCCTCGCGTGGGTTCTCGTGCGACTCGACAAGCTCGTCGAGGACTTCGCCGAAGGTGTCGCGGTCGAATGCGACCCGGTCGACGTCCACCGCCGGACCGTCGAGGAGCTCGGGGAAGAGGGTCCCGGTGAAGATGTTCACGGTGGGCGCATAGGTGACCGAGGCGGGGCAGGTATCGAAGAGAGTGGCGGACATTGTGGGAAGGTTGGGAGGTTGGAGGGTGTGGGCTCTTTGGAATGTATAGAGTAGGCCCGCGGTCTCTTTATATGGTGACGGATACGGCCCAGATACTTAAAGAGCCAAAAACGACGAAAAAAAAAGCGTGCACGCACGAAAAAAAAAGTGTAACATGATACCCGCACCCGCACCCGTCCCGCGCTTACTGCGGGGTAAACTCGGCGGCCGGCCCTGGTGCAGGTACGCCGATGGGTGGGAGTGCCAGCGAGTGCACGACGCGGCGCACGGGTGACCTCCGGCCTGGGTATGGGCAGCACTCGGCGCGGAAGGCCTGGGCGATTGGGTGCGGCTCTGTGCTGGTGTAGGCGCCCCAAGACCGCAAGCACGCGTCCCGCTCTTCTTGCGACAGGCCAGACCATAGGGCCGCGCCAGGCCCTACGGGAAGGGGCAGGGGAGGGTCTACCATCTGGGGCGTGCGGGGCTTGGTCGGGGCGTCTGGGTGGGCTGCGCCGGTGAAGATGTTCACGGTGGACAGGTTGAAGCCGGCGGAGACGGGGACGGTCACGGTAGGGAAGGCGGAGGCGGTGGGCATTGTTGGCAGGAGGTAGGGAGGAGGTGGGAGGGTGTGGGGCTGTTTGGAATGTTGACACATACGGCCCGCGTTTCTTTATATGGTGAGGGATACGGCCCAAAAAAAAAGGCCGCGCCCCGTGCGTGGGGTGCGGCCTTGGGCGTCGTCGTCGGTGGTGCGTTGCTTACCAGGTGAGGCGGCGCAACTCGTGGAAGTTGTCGGACGTGTAGACGTCCGCGGGGTGGTAGTTGCTGGGGCGGTCGTCGGTCCCGAACAGGGCGCCACCGGTCACGTTATCCAACACACGCTGACACGCGGCGGTGGTGTCGAGTAGGTCGGGGTTTCCGTAGCACGTGCGGGCCTGGAAGCAGGCGCGGCGCAGTTCGAGCAGGAGGGCACGGCGGGCGGTGGTGGTGGTGG
>PCAH01000007.1 GCA_002730485.1 Dehalococcoidia bacterium
GACCTCAAAAGGAAGTCGAGTGAATCATCATCCTTAACGAAGAGAGCCAAAACCAAAGCCACCTGAATGCACCCAACACCCGGTTTGACTGCCCATCGTCTTTTTTTCATCGATCGCGTAGCAACCTTCAAATAATTTCAATGTCTCTTCTATGTATTCATACCCTCCCTCAAAGCGAACACAAAATGCCATCCACCCTTCCCATCCACACCGTCAACTCTGTCCTCACCGTCCTCCTCACCCTCCTCATCATCGCCCTGGTCATCTGCGCCATCGTACGATGGACCCGCACCCCGTCCACCCAACAACCCATTCCGAATGCACCCGAACACAACAACCCGTTTGAAAATGCCTCCAGCGCCAGTGCATCCATAATGGACCTGATGCATCGTACAACATCGATTCGTTTTGTCGATGGCAGACGCTCCTCGTTTTCGTCGTCTTCGTTGTCCTCTTCATTCTCACCGTCTGATTCCGATTCACCCACTTCCTCTCTCTACATCATCGTCCGCCGTCCACGAATGTTTGACCGTATTGTATCGCGTGGTGAACTGGGTTTCTGTGAATCGTATATGGACGGCGATTGGGACACCCCTGCATTGGAACCCTTGTTCAGCGAATTGCTCGCCCACGAAGAGGACCTCCAACGAGAGCTTCATTCACAATCCTTGAATATGATGTGGATGTATGTTCAATCGGTCTTGACGTCAACGTTCACCAACCGCAACCACCTCGAACGGTCCTCGGACAATATCATCTCACACTACGATGTCGGCAATGACCTGTACACCAAAATGCTCGGGCCGACGATGCAATACACGTGTGCGTACTATGCCCATCCCGGTATCACAACATTGGACCACGCCCAGCGCACCAAAATGGCCCTCATTGCACACAAACTCGACCTCCAACCTGGAATGACCGTGTTAGATATTGGGTGCGGATTTGGTGCGATGGCGTATTATCTGGCCGATGTGCACGGGGTGTCTGTGGTTGGGGTCACGTTGTCTCCGTCCCAGGTCGAATTGGCCCACGCACAGTTCGCACATCCTCGGGTGGACATCAGGATTCAAGACTATCGTGATGTTGAAGCCGAGTTTGGACCGGCGGCGTTTGACCGGGTGTATTCGATTGGAATGTTTGAACACGTCGGTCACAAGAATTACAATACCTATTTCGATACGTGCCATCGCTTGCTCCGACCAAATGGTGTGATGCTGTTGCACACGATTGCGACACGCCAGCGTGAATGGTCCCATCAAAATTGCATCAACACCTACATTTTCCCCGGTGGAGAGTTGCCGCATTTGCAACACCTTGCCGAATTGTCTGCGTACGACCAATGGCACCTCGAAGACCTGCACAACTTTGGACGGTCCTATGCAAAGACCCTTCGTGCGTGGCGTGCCAACCTGGGGGATTGGGAAGGACTGAGCCCACGGAAATACCCGAAACGGTTCCGACGAATGTGGGACATTTACTTGCACGGGTGTGCGGCACAATTTGAACTGCGCAATATTTTCTTGTTGCAGTTGGTGTTTACGAAGCAGGGTGAGCGGAAGGGGGAAGATGATATGGGGTCGAGGATACGGGGGTTTCTTGGGGGTGAGGATAAAAAAACAGATGAAATTCGGGGTTAGTCAAACTCTTAGTCAGACAACTCACACACCCGGTTCACCCGGTCCCGGTTCACCCGGTCCCGGTTCACCCGGTCCCGGTTCACCCGGTCCCGGTTCGACCGGGCCCGGTTGGCCTGGTTCGTCTTTGTTGAATTGAAGGCCAGGAAACTCAATCTCACTCCCATAGTCTACCGTAGAAACATCCGAGCCATCCGAGCGATAACCATCTTCGTCCGCCATATATTTTTCAATAATTACACTATAATGTTATCATAATAATCAATTATATGTATATTTTTATTTCAATAATAGTACTCGTTACACACTCATACTTATCCTCAAACACCCTCTACCAACAAATGTCCTCTGCCAAACGACCGACCTTACACACCATCCCTCGTACACCGTCACCGTCCTCCCCCTCGCCCGGTACCAGAACCCCACCGACTCCTATCATCTATCCAAACCCTTCCTCCTCTTCTCCATCCTCCTCTTCTCCATCCTCCTCTTCCCAGGGCACCTCCGCAGCCCACACAGCCACCACTACCACAACCACCCTCCCCAACCACGTCTACGGTGTTCTCTTCCGCCGTCGCCCCTACAGCTACGCCGGTGTACCCCTGGAACAGTTTGTCAGTCGTCCAACCGTCGACATCCGTAAACTCCGAGACCCGTTCGAGGCCCGACCAACCCGTATCCTCAACCATAACATCAATACAGACTATTCCGTGTTCTATGTGCTCACCTTCAATATCGACCGTCGGCAAGTGGTGAAGATTGGTGTTGCCGAAAACGCCATTCGACGGATGCACGACTACCTCTATACCTATGGTCACGTGTGTCCAGGTGCCAAACAAGCCGCACCGACACCCCTCACACTACGCAATCGTACCGTCCCACGAACCCAACCACCAGTACCTCGCACCGGTATTCACGAGTGTGACCCCCCTAACCCTGCGACAGGGGTCTATCTCCATATGATGCTATTGTGTAAAAAACGAAAGTACAGTGATACCACCTATATGTATTATCGTAAAAGTGGGCAACCGGTTCGACGGTTGGAACATCAATTGAAACAACACTATCGGGCATTACGACCTCGACCCAGCCGTGGAAGTGAACGGTTTGTGGTCAAGGTGAAACCATTCGTGCAAAACATCTTACAAGGAGCACTGCACATTCAGGAGCAAACACCGGTGGCGGTTCGTCAGTCGCAGCGTAGGGGCTCGTCCACGAAGCACACGATGCGACGCAGTGCAACAATACACCAATCATCCCACCAATCCCACACCCACACCCGCACCCGTACCCGTACCCGTAGTAGTCGCCACAACCAAACACCCCGACCACATTCACACGCGCAACCACAGACACCACCGTCGCAACCACATAGACAACCGTCACAGAGAGTCATTCAGAGGAGTCAGACGGTGCATCTGTAGATTCGAGGAACACAGTAACCGGATATTCGACCTGTTCTCGACCAACCCGATAGGGCTGCATCACCTGTGCACGCCTCTCGTTTTCAGGCGGCCCCATCGTCGTATAATCCGTGTATACCGTGTCCAACTGAACATTGCCAGGGGCGTTGGTACCCATTGAGGAGTACGTCTCACAAAACTCGAGGAGAAGACGGTGCACGTCTTCTTGTGCCTTGGTCGTCCCTCCACGAAGTCCGAATCCAATGGTGAGTGGCCCACACCTCTGTGCTGCCGCTTCTCGGATACCTGGCGGCATTCGATAGAATTGTATCAAGGGGCACTCTGGGGTAGGCCTTGTTTGCTCGATGGGTCGAACACTATCTATCCCATTTTCATTGGAAGTGGTGTCATAGTCCACTCCAGACTCTGCCATATGCGACACCCATTGGTTGGCAAACGTTTGCTTGAAGAGTGTCCAGAAAAGAGACATATCGATTTCACTCACACCGTCTGGCCGAGAGGAATGCCACCAAAGGATGGACACGACTGAGGGTGTGTTGGCTTCTCCGAGAATGTTCAGGTAGGGTTTCATTGGTCCTATCATTTGTTCAACGACCGCTTGTTGTTCGTGGTTGGGAGTGGCGAGTATGATCTGCATCATGCGATGCGCGACTGTCTGTTGGTCAGCAAAATCAGTTGTTGCTTGTTGAATCTCATTCAAAATCTGTTCTTGGGTGCAGTTGTCTGACATTTTTTTGAATGGGTGGTTGGTTTCGATAGTATGGGCTCGATAGGGTTTGTTTGCTGTGTGTGAATGTTATTGTACAGGAACTTGTTAATAGAGGATGGATGGTCAACAGAGAGATTCCGAATGAGATAATGAAAACGAGACACCCTCGGAAGGTCTCGCTCTTTCGGTTTCTACATATTTTATTTCATCCTATGAAACATATGTTATAATGATGTAATCAGAGATGCTATCCTACATTATCCGTGTCCGCCTTACCCCTGCTTCGGACGAACGTGTTTCCCCCCCGGCACCATATACATCGTGTAAAACAACTGTGCAAACAACACCCCATACGACACATACATCAACCACCCCAACCGGTAATTCGTCTCATCCCCCGCACACTGTTCCGGATTCTCCGTGTGTACATACGCCGCCATTGCCGTCAGTAGTGCACCGGCCACCATTTGTCCAAGTTGAAACAGTGTAATGTACCGTGCGAATGGGCGGGCCAGTGCACGTAGGCGGCCTCCGGTAATCGACATTGCATAATACGTGTACATCACCGAATGCACTGTATAGTTGATGGCCGCAAACCAAATACCAGGAGGCGTATTGACGATATAGGCGTGCCAACAATAGAGAAGGACCGTCACGTGATGGTACCAATGGAGCAGAATCACGGGTTTCTTTTGCAGCACCAAGAACACCGTGTCGCCGAGTTCAGGTATCTTGGACAACACAAAGAGTGTCATCCACCATCCCGGGTCACCACTCAGATACCATTGCTCCGTGGGTGTGCATAGTGTAGAATACACACCGTAGGTCGTAACATAGGACCACAGGTACGGCACCGTGACCGATGCCCCTCGAATCGAAAACAACGCCAATCCAATATTCCACCAGCGCCAACCTTGACGTATCGTATGAATATCTACAATACGGTGAATGTGGTCCACGTATGCCGGACCACAAAAGACCATCCACAGGTAGAGGATGACCGCGAGCCAGGGGAACCAGGTGTTGGTGGTCATCCATTGTAGGGTCGTGTGGATGGCTGCGTCATTGGGTGATAATGGTTGGTAGTAGGTGTTGGGTGAAGATGCCAAGGCAAGAAGTGATTCGGTTGACATTGGAATTTATGTTTCAATCTCTATTGGTGTAGCTTTAGCGTGTTGTGTTGGTTTGTAATGGGCGTGTCGTAGAATGAGCGTGTAGTCGAAGAAGCGGGTGGACGGTTGTTCAAAAAGACGTGAATCCGGCAATTGCAAATAATGTCATCGCTTCACGAGCAGTCGGACATACGGATGAAGGGGATGATTAGAGAGCTGTCAAGATGAACAAACGGATGATGATGACAAGTGACGATGAACAGAAATGATGAACAGAATGAGCTCCCGCAACTCGCCAACAATTGTCGTTTTCCACGGTTTCGGTTTCGCGAAATGGGATTCCATCTGTCGAGAGCAACCCAATCACACAGCACGAATCGAACAAACTATACCATCCCACGATTGATGTCTACCTCTCCACCGACCGTATGTACGGACGCTCTTTTGACCGCAACCGATGCGTTGGATGCGTTGTCGGCCACCGCCACAACGATATCCTCGACGTGTTCAACCTCCACGTGCCCAATCCCCCTCCCCACCGACGATTCCATCACAACGCCTCTCACCACGGTGGTGACCGACTGTGACCCGTGCACCACGTGTGCCACGACGACGTCTTCGTTGACCCTTTCGTCCTTGTTGAAATGCAGCACGCGGCGTGTGCACAATGTGAATCTGCCCGTGTACGATATGTGCCAAACCCTGTTTCGAGGTCCAACGGGTACCCCGCAACTGTCCGCCGAATGGAAAACGCAATTGGACGAATCCGGCATCACCTTGCCTCGGCTGGATGCCTTGTCCTCCACGAACCCATCTGACTATTGGGTCTTGCGTGAATGGTTCCATCTCGTGTGCACCTATGCAACTACTGGACAACAGCTGAACCGCTACGACCGTCAAAACGTGGACCGGGCCGTCAGCGAAATCCGTATGGAACTCGACGACGCGGAACGTGAGATGGATACCCTGTATGCAGACCAACGGGAATCCGACCGGTTGCAGGCGGCGGTGGATTGTCCGGCGGAGTGTGCGCGTGCGGTACAAGAGGCGTATGCCAAAGAGGCGAGGGACCGGGTGTTGGCGTCCCGGTCGCGGCCGTCGTTTTGTGGTGGTCGTGGTCGTCGCAACGGTCGCGATGATAGCGATGAGAATGGTTCTCTTCGCCACCGTCCCCGTCGTCGAACCCAACGCCTCTACATCCCCCTGGACCGGTCCCCAATGAGTGATTTTGACCACCTGTTGAACGACCTCGACTTTGACCAACGTGTGCAACGTGCCACACGTACCTTGGACACCGTGAAACAGCGTCAGAAAGGGGTGCTCCGTGCGCAACAATTGGCCATTCGTATCGGGGATATCCTCGCCCATTGCCAACGTGTCTTTGGCCAGTTGCGCACCCTTGTGGACCAACTCCTTCAACAGTGGGAGGCCCACCGCCTCCAATGTGCAACCCCGGATGCGCCGCTCATACTCACCCAGAAACTCGCGTTCCAGCGCCACGTGAAAACACTCCTGTTGGATGTGCGCCAGTATATGCAACAACAGGTTGTCGAAGGGGCGGCGTTGGGACAGTACCGGTGCAATGGCCCCACCTACCATTCGTGGTTCACCTATCAGGTTCGAGATTGTGATTCGTGGTTGCCGTGTGGTCCGGTGACAGATGCCAATGGTGACACGTACACCCCGCAACAAGTCCTGTTGGCGGTCACCAACCAAACCGTGGTACGGCGGGCCAAAACGTTGGTGAACCAGGCCATTGACATTGCACAATGGACCAGTCCTGGCTACGTTACGGTCAATGATATCGTGGTGTTGACGACGGTGTTGAAGAAGCAGCGGGTGAGTCTGCGGATGGCGGGAGGGTGTTGATGTAGAACGAGAATTCGATATCGATTGCGGACCAGATGGAAGATAGATTATCAATGGTCGCCACGTCAATTGATTGTGTTCTACTCTATATTGTTGCTATAACGTCTATCGTACATCGGTCTGTCTTGCAATGGAATTGGAATCTGTCACACCGACGGCCACACCGACGGCCACACCGGCCATACCCGCCATACCTCAACCGACACAGGACACTCACGAATCCGAGAAGAAGACAACCAATGAAGAAAACCAAAACACGCAAGACACGGTAGAACAACCTGAGCCAGAACCGGAACCCGAGCCGGAA
>PCAH01000013.1 GCA_002730485.1 Dehalococcoidia bacterium
ACGACGACGACCACGACACCGACCCAACGCGGGCCCAGCGTTTCGATAGGCTATGGTGTTTCCCATTGCGGTAGAGGTAAAGAAAAGTGTAAAAAAAAAGTGGGCGCCACCCAGTGTGTGTGTCGTTTTTTTTGTTTGGGTCTGGGAACCCCGTGTGTGTATGTAGTGTTAATGTAGCGTTACTGGATTTAATTAGCGAAAGCCTTGCCAGCAAGGCCGAGAGTCACGCGCAGGATGTTCCACGAGCGAGCGTATACGAGCACCTTGATCGAGTTGCTCGAGTCGTCGTCACCGCCGTGGGCCGAGTTGTCGGACCACATGGCCTTATCGAATTTTAAAGTCAACTGCGCGTTATCCACGCGGCTGAAGTTTGCGCTTCCGGACGGGTTTTCCGATTCCGGATGGAGGGCGAAACTGTATGTCATGATGTGGTCGGCGGGGACGTTGGTCTGGTGCTGGTGGCACTGGACCGTGCGGAAGTAGTTCCCGTTGGTCGGGTAGAAGCGCTGCTGGTTGTTCAGGCGCAGGTCCACCTCCTTGATCGGGTTCTGGGCGATGCCGGTGGTCTTCTCGACGACACCGTCGTAGTTGAAGTGGTCGTTGCTGTCCTCGTGCTTCTTCTGCACGACGGCGAAGAGGAGCTGGATGACGGCGTGGTTGAAGGTCAGGTTGAGCTGCTGGGTCTCGTTGGTGATCTGGGTCGGGGTGGACATGGTCTGGACCTCGGAGATGAGGATCTGGAAAGAGCCCTTGGAGAACCGCTGGCGCTCCTGCAGGTCGAGGTAGATGTACTGGGCCTCGAGCTGGACGGTGACGTCGCTGTCGGAGACCTCGGCGCCGACCGACTTGGCGTCGGCGGAACCGTAGCCGAACTTGGTCAGGCAGCCGTTGTTGTACTCGGAGTCGTTGAGCGAACCCTGACCCGGGCGGACCACGGTGGTGAACTGCTTGGTGACTGCGGTGCCGTCGGTGTCGGTGTAGGTGACCGACGGGGACATGTTGCAGATGGCCTTCTTAATGGAGTTCCATGTGCACGCCACTTGGACATCGTGGAACTGGAGTGAAACGATGGGGAGGGCCGAACCGGACGCGCGGGTGTGGAAGAACTCGAGCGGCACGAACAGGCGCTGGAAGAAGCGGGAGCGGGCGGCGGCGACCTCGGGGGTCGAGTAGCGGCCGATCATCTCGCTGAGATCCTTGCCGGGCTTCTGGCTGAGCTGGGTCCAGATGTTGAGGTAGTGGTTGTACACGCGGTCGATGGGCTGGGAGCCGATGAGGAGGGTGGCCTCCTGAATGAGGTACTGGCCGACCGCAGCGGTGTAGAACGGGGCCTTGTTGGCGCCGCCAGCACCGCAGACAGCCATGCCGTGGCTGGTGCCCTGCTTTGTCGCATCGGTCTGCACGTACGCGGCGACGTCGTCGGAACCGAAGACGACCTCGCAGACACCGGCCGCCTGCTGGTTGGCTTGGGCCGCGTCGGTCTTCTGCGCCTCGGCAGCGGTGAGCTCCGTCACGGAGGCAAGGCCCGGGAGGTCCACGACCGCATAGAGTTTATGTACGAGGTCGCCGGAACGATGCAATCTGAGACTGGTCTTCTGCCCGTTGCCGGTCTGGGATCCACCCGCCTCGAACTGCAGCAGCTGGTTCTCCATGCTGAACGCGGTGTGCTTGTAGTGGCTGTAGCGCCAGAATGTGATCTGTGCCTGCCCGGTGAGCTCGGAGTCAATGCTGCCCGTGGCCACGAGCTGGGAGATGGCTGCAACTGCTGCGCTAGACATGATTCAGATTGGGGGTGAAAGGGTCCTTTCTTTTTACTATTTGGAGCAAGAAAAAAAATCAGACGGTCACGTTCGGCAGACGGCGAGGTGAACGCGGCCGGAACTGGTATGGTGGAAAGGTGATTCGCACGGGCGACCGCGGCACGAATCCCGGTTTCGCACTGGTCGGGTGCTCCGCCCTTGTCAACGATAGTGGCGAAGGCGGAGCGTACGGGGGCGACCCCGGGACGTACGGCGGCGACTCGGGGACGTACGGGGGGGATTCGGGGACATGGCGGGGCGAGTCCGGGGTTCGTACCGTGTTCGCGTGGTCCCGTGCCGGAGGCGTTTCGCGTGCTTCGCGTGCTTCGCGTGATTTTTCCTGTGTTTCCGATGCCAGAAGCTCGTCGAGTATCGTGTCGGGGTCCTTCTGGTAGTTCCAGAGTACCTTCGCCCGCGCTTCTTCCGGAGTTTCCTTTTCTACCTTTCTGCGTTTTCCCAAGAATGCGGTGGCCTTCGGCGCATGGACGAGGTGCACGATACCTGTACCCAGCGGCGGCGCGCGTCCCAGCATGATAGCTGGCGACACACCATCGCAAAAGTCTACCTTGGCATCTACTGCCGCACGCCGGAAAACATCAACCGGCTCCTCGAACGATGCTCGCATCAGCGGTGGGTAGTGATCAGATCTGGCCATTCCGTGCCGAGACACGGGGACAAGAATCCCGCGATACGTCATGCAGCGCACCAAGAGATCGGGATGGCGCCAGTTCACATTCGCCCCACTGTCCTTCAGCACTTTGCATATTCGGAACCGTAGCACCGCACGTGCCGCCACAATACCGAGGGTCTTCGCGACGGCGCTTGGGTCCCACGAATGGGACCGTAGTGGGTCAATGCAGTCCAGAGCCATCATTTGTGTGGCATCGCCACCTTCCGTGCTGATTATGAATCGGTTGCGCACCTTAACAACATGCGCGGACTTGACGGACCCTACACCCTTTACGATAACCTCCATGAGGTGGGTCTGTAGCGCACGTAATGTGTCCGATACGTGAAGCGCATACGCCGCGTGGTTCTCGTCGATTTCAGCCCCGCCCCTTGTGATCATGGTGTTCAAATTCGTGACGACGACACGGATCACCCACGTCTTCATGCACGCCTCACTCTGCATGACCTCGAAATCTGTGTTCGAAAGAGTATCGCGGACCGCGTCCGCGACGACGTCGATGGTTATGTCCGCCGCGTCGCACTTTGTGCGGTCGAGCACAACCCGTATGGTGTTTTCCGCGACTAAATCCGGCACAGGGGCGTGTATTCTCGCGGGGTCTATATCGTCGGGGTCGTTCGGGAAAACCGCACAGAGTCGCCGTATCCACAGATCCCGTGTGTCTCGTGTATTCGCACGAATCACTTCCGGTGGTTCAGCGACGATGTCGCAAATACGGGTTCGTACGATCGAGTTGCACACTCGCTGCGCAAGATAGGAGCTGTGACTCAGGTAGGGGTGAAGGAATAGTAACACAGGAGCGTCGAACCCTACCGTGGACACGTCGATCAGCGACTTGAACTGGCCTACTCCTTGCTCCATGTTGCTGATGCTGCCCTCCTTGCGGACCCCGGCCGTATGAAAGGTGTTCAAAGTCATCTGGGTACACGGCTCGCCCACTGATGTCGCCGCAACGGCACCGACCGGCTCCCCGGCAGGAACGATGCTCCGAATGCATCTTCTGTTTGCGTCTTCGAAGACGGCAGCGAGATTCTCTGCATACAGCACCGGGCATGTCCCGATGGCGGCGACGAGGATGAACTCGATCCCGAGCGTCGCTTTGCGCGTGGTACGAAGCGCTTCGCAGAGGCGACGCATGAATCCATCGAGCTCCGAAACACAGGATGCGGCAGACAGTCTCTTCGCCGATGCGCCGCGCTTGGTCGAGATGATGCGCCGCGTTATGTTCTGGTTGAGCGGTGTCACCACGGTGTCGCTGTGCGCGTCGAATCCGACCGAGTGTCGCTGGAGATAACGCTGCTGCGTTCGAAGTCTGACAGCTATTTCTTCGAACTCCTCATGGACATACCTTTCGCGCATCTCCTTTTCCGGCACAACGATGTCCGATATGTTGGAAGACTCTAGGTACTGACTCGAAAGGCCGTTGCCGCCGTGGTGGAACGATATGACATGCTTGCCGTGGGACGTGCGTACGGTTCCGTCGTACAGCACAAGAACCGCCTCCATCAGCTTCGAAAGCCTCCGCTGTATGTATCCGGTGTAGGCAGTCTTCACACTGGTGTCCACGAGGCCTTCCCGCCCCCCCTTGGCGTGCTGGAAGAACTCCCCGGGTGTGAGCCCCTTCATGTACGAGTTGCGGCACCATCCGCTCGCGAGCATAGCTGTGCTGTCGGCGGGAAACGAAGGGAGGGTCCTACCACCCTTGTGGCTCGGGTGGACACGCCCGCCGGACACGGTCGTCTGCCCGACGAGTCCCACTATCTGTGTGAGATTCAGGGAGCTCCCCTTCGACCCCGAAGACCACATGTCGTCGATCGCATTGTTTTTGCTCATCGATCCCCCGACGATTCGACCAACTTCAGAGAATGCGCGAGTCGTGTAATCGAGAATCGCTTCTTCGTCTGAATCCGTCAAGGATGAATGCCTCGTCGCTCCCATCGCAATACCGTAGTGCGCCTCCACGCGGTCTATGGTAGTTGTAATTGCATTTAGCGCATTTGCCGGAACCATGCAGTCACCGATGCCGACGGAAAATCCGCGCTTACACAAGTAGGCTGCCACCAGACGTTGGTTGTCACTGATGAACTGCCGCGCCACTTCATTGCTGATGTCGAGGCAAATACGGTGGATGATGCCGTTGCGAGAAGTACCAACGGCGTTCTTACAGGCACGACCGCTGTGCATTATCCCCTTCGTTATTCTGATGGTGCTCTCGGTGTCGAGCAGTCCATCGCTCGTATCGCAGTCGCCGCGGCTTCTTGTCAAGTTCAGATCGGCAGAGAGCATACAGGAGAACAGCTGCATCCCCGAATACAGCACCTGCGGCTTTAGGATCGCGGGGATCACATCGCATGCGTTCTTTTTGGGATAATGTATCGCCATGGATAGCTGAAAGAACGTGGCACGGTCGAAAAACACGTCCTGTCGCGTAAGAAGATAGGATCCCACTACCGTATCCTGCACCGAACCCATGCACGGCTTGCCGGACTGTGCCGACAGGATGCGGTTCGTCACCATCATCAGTGAGGCCACCTCTGCCCTTGCCGCGTAGGACTGCGGCACGTGCAGGTTCATCTCGTCGCCGTCGAAGTCGGCGTTGTAGGGGGTAGTACAGGGCACGCTTAGCTGGAATGTCATTCCTTCCACGGGAACCGCACGGTGTCCCATCATGGACTCGCGGTGGAGCGAAGGCTGCCTGTTAAAGATGACGATGTCCATCGGCTTCAGGTTTCGATGCACGATGTCCCCGACCCGAAGACGCGAGGCAACGTCGTGTCGCAGCTCGTCCGACAGCGGCCACAGACTTGTGGTGGCGTCCCTGTCGCTACCGTTCTGCACAGAGTGCGCACCCCTGTCGTTGTCTGGTCCGTTCTGTATGCGACATTTCAATTCTCTGATGTTGAAGGACGTAACGGTCTCGGGTATGGTCTGGTGGCGCATGATGTATCGGGGTACACCGAGCATGTCCATATCCATCTCCGCGTCCGGGGTGATCACGGTGCGGGCGGCACTGTTGGTTCTCTTACCCATCAAATTGCCGCGGACGCGACCTCTCTTTCCCTTCAGGCGCTGTGTCAGCGACTTGCACGCGGTGGTCCGCGGAAGCATGCTGGATGCCAACGAAGGGTCGTTTCTGATTTTTTGCAAGCCTGCCGGGCGGGCGTCCTTGTCGTAGTACAGACAAACGTGGACCTGCAGGAGATCGCTGAGACGTGCCTTCGCGTCAGGGGTGGCGGCCTGTCTTATGTTATGGTTGACTTTCAGAATGTCTTGCAATTTCAGTGTCAGGTCGTCGTGCCCACGTGATCTGCTGCCGTTGTCAACGCCGACGCTCGGTCGCACGCACGTCGGCGGAACCGGTATCACCTCAAGAATCATGTCTTCGGGCCGACTGTGACTAGGCCGCATACCCAGCTCGAGGAGAGTTCTGTCTGGAATGAACTTGAGAATGAGGCGCGCGCGCGCCGCCGTAAACGGAGCAGAGGCGATCACACGCTCCCCCTCGGGCATTTCTTCCAGTTCCGTTGGCGAAAACGTAGCCGTGATCACAATGCCCACCCGGGAGTACGACGGCACGGCCCCCCCACATGCGCCGCACTTTGCTATGTTCTTCCCTGCCGCTGCTGCGAGGGTAAGCGTGTTCCCACCTGCTCGGCTTACCTTTGCGATGTCTGTATGACAAGCGGAGCACCAGAAGCATACGGTACGGAGAAGCTTGAGGGCCGTATCGACGTGCAGGGGGTGAAATACTGGTTCAGCGAGTTCTATGTGGCCGAAATGTCCCGGACAGGAATGCAGTGGGTTGCGGCACGTACCACACGTCGCATGATGTATCGTGCCGAGTCTCGTGTCGTTTACGCCGCCTATCCGCGGGGCATTGCGCTCCATAAGTGCAGTCTTTGTCACCTCGACCACAGACATGCGCCGCGCCTCTTCACTGCTCAGGAGGGAGAACTGTACCGACGCTATGTCGTGCACCAGCGTCGTAGGCTCGGATGTCGGTGCGGAGGTCGTGCATTTGCTTTGGTGTTCTTGCCGCTTCCTCCGCCGGGACATTGGTGTGGCCGTAGTAGAAAGCTACTCGTGCAAGAATGAAAAAGCACCGGGCACACTTGGTTGGAGCCTCGGGCGTCTTGGTTTCGCCGACCAGTATCACGGTTTCTATAGGTCGGCGGCACTTGGCACACGGTTGTCGCATGCAGTTGTCTATTATCTAAAAAAAACCCAAAATACTTCCCGCAGTATCCGTTGTACTGACAAAAAAGGTCACCGCAGAATGACCGCGCGCCCCCGCGCGAAGAATACACGGATAACTCTTTTCAGAATATGGACAAAAGTCACACACTAACAAAACCATGTCGCTCGCCTATGATACAGTCTCCGTCGGGGGGGTGGTATGGAACCGAATTACCGTCACGGGTACCGCGACGTCAGCATTCTTGGACGTGCCGGAAGCGAACCGCGCATCGCCACTGCGCATCGTTGGCGCGACGGCCACTGCTGCCGACAGTGTATGGCAGGACCTGCAGCTGCATTACAGCACGCTTTTCGGTGGGTCTTGTGACGGTAGAGTTCACATGGAAAACATGCGCGCGGCCACGGCCACTAGTGGGTCCGTCGATGCGTACATGATCTACAGCAAGGGCACTATCGTGACCATGAGCAACGTGGAAATATCAGGGTACTCGGGACAGGACGCACAGACTGGGGGCGGTGCGATGCGCATCCGCGCCGCCGACTACAGTGTGCTCGGGCATACGCAGGCCACTCCCTCGCTAGAAAACGTCGCGGTCGATGACTGCTGCCGCGGAATCCGTATTCAGGACTGCACCGGAGTCTACGTGTACAACTGCACCACTTCCGGTGTCACGGATAACGCCTTCTACCTCGCCAGTGGCACCTACGCTAGTTCGACGGGTGCCACCGCGGGGTGCAAGGACTGCACGTTCGATACCTGCACGGCGACCGACAGTGGCAACACCGGATTCATGCTAATCGGTATGCGGGATGGTTGTGTTGTCAAGGATAGCACGGTCAACACCACGCGGGGAGCAGGCGCGTACGTGTACAACATCGGTAACCCGAGCGGAGAAGCCACCACGGTGATCATCGAGGGCACGACCTTCGTCAACGTAAACACTTCCGAGACGGTCACTCCCCACGGCGGAAACACGGACGACGCCGCCGGTGCCGCCATTGGGTTCGCAGTCGGCGCTGCAGATACTGGTTCCGCGACTGTGCGCAACTGTACATTCACGTCCAGTGGCAACAACGACTCCGTCTTCTTCAAGAGCAGTGCCGCGGGCACGCTCGACGTCAGCACCGGTAATACGTACGCCGGAAACTCGTTCGGTGGCGGTGTCGTGGACGCGACTTCGTCTACCGTAACAGGAAGCGACTCCGTGGTGAATTCCGACGGCGGGACGGCGAGCGGAGACCCTTACTTTGTTCCTATGCTTGCGTAAATGCCGCAAAAAAAAACAAGTGTGACTTTCGATTTAATTCTTTTTTTTTGTCTCTGGGAGTTACGGCGGGGGCAACAATGCCGTTTCATCAACAGGATGCATCCATATCGGTGGGCGCCGCAATACGTGGCGCGGCAGTGCTACTGCTGCTACTGCTGCTACTGCTTCCGCCCCCGGTGGGGGCAACAAATTATGCATCCTGTCCGGCGGCGCTCTCTGGTTTTGTCAGCCGTTCTACAAAGTTAAACATCTTTATCGTGTCGAAAGCCGGCGCGGCGAGAGTCCCGGCACCGTTCCACACCACCGAGAACACCCCGCGGCTAGGTACACTAAAGGTCTCGACGCAGTCGCAGCTCTCTGTGTCCCAGATCTTGATCGTCTTGTCCATGGACCCCGAGGCCAGCAGCGTGCCGTTCCACGCCACCGACCTCACCTCCCAGCTATGCCCCTTCAAGGTCTTGACGCAGTCGCAGCTCCCTGTGTCCCAGATCTTGGACGTTTTCCTCCGGAGATCTCAAGGCTGCGAATTAGGTCTGCGGCTAGCATCGCGTTTATTCTAACAATAACAAAATACGCAGCATCGTTTGCTAGAATAGCATGTTCCTTGCGGTAGCAAAATCATTCGACAAATGCGCCGTCATCTTCTGTGTGCCTGCTACCGGCCCTGCCCGTCCTATCCAAGGCATCGGCCGGTGCTACGACGACTTCAGCGGTTCCGCCCAACATGTCGAAAACGTCGTCGTACGACGTGAGCATGAAGTAGAGGTACACGGCGATGACGGCGCCGACGGCGTGGTTGCCGTTGGCGGCGTAGGCCGCGCCGAAGAGGGTCATGCCCCGCAACCACTTGTTCTTGAAAAGGCGCATGAACTGATCCTGCGTGAGGTTGCCTAGCTGTGCATCCAGCACCGTCAAGGCGCAGACGCCGACCGAAACCGTCAACAGGCTTTTTAAGATCCAGAGCATCTTGCTTTTACCTGCACGCCACAAAATTACAGTTCACCTCTCCGATCATTCGATCGCTGTCACGACCACTTTCACACCGGCTTCTTTTCGCTGCAATTCGCCCGCGATGCGCTTCGCGACATCCGAGATCGTTGTCGCACCCGCACAGGCGGCCCCCAGAATATCCAATACCTGTGCCTTGGTGTTGATGGTCGGAAGCTTATTGGTTTTTTTCAGCTGGAGGAGGACGCGCCGGTGCGTGCCGTCGTTGTTGCGGATTCGAAGCTCCTGCCTGTTTTCCTCCTTGTTAGTGAGGAATTCCACGACACGTCTTTCGCAAGCGGTGTCGGTTGCGGTTTCTACAAGTTTCTTCTTCTTTTCCCGACGGAGTTCCATGGCGGCCTTTTCGACAGCGTCGAGTTCCGTCGCTAGGGCTTCTAGATGCTGCCCCCCGGCGAGCGGCTGGGTGGGAGCCCGTGCTATGCGCCGGATAACCATGCTCGAAGATTTGTGCTGCGACCGTATTTTCTCGAGTTCGCCCAGTACAAACTCATCTAGCGACGCAGCGTACCCGAGAGCACCCACTGGGAGGGCTTCGAGGTGCTCCGTGAGCTTCGTTAGTACACTGCGCCCGTATACTGCTGGTGCCTCTTTGTGTGTAACTGAGACGTATTGAGGTTTGCTATTTGTGCAAGTATGTGCAAACGATCGACCTTCCGGTATGGACTCCTTTATCTGCTCCTCAATCTCTCTCTTCCTCTTGCTCAGCGCCCGAAGGCGCGGATCGAAGCGTTCTCCTATGCTAGCCCGGGCACCATGGTTGGTGCACAGCGTACGAATAGAACCTGATGTCTCCGAGGAAACCTGCATAGTTTTAGACCCGGACAAGCTTTTAACGAAATAGAAAAAGAAGAAAGTAACGCATTACTAGCGAATCGAATTTTGCGTTATCGCGCCGAGATCGGTACTGACAAAGGCAGTGTACTGGGCTCCGCTGCCGCGCTGGTAAACCTTGGAAAACACGGCCGTCCAGCCATCCCGAGAGATATTTTGCGCCCAATCCACGAAGCATAACCACCGCACGTCGCCCTGTTTACATAGCCTAATTATGTGCCGCTTGGTCTTCGCGGCCATTCCCGCCGCAAAAACAAACACGCCGTCGGATCCGGGAAGCGCAGTGCATTCTTCGATGTCGCCATGATAGCACCTCGTGAAAGGTGGGGTTTCCGTAGAAGACGTTAGTCTATTCATTGTCGTATTGAAGCTTCGTACGCATTGCAGCGAAATGTCCACGCCGGTGAGGATCGGAATACAACATTGTCCGTCCGTTGTCCAGCCCGCGAGTGCACAGAGCGCAAGGCCGCTTCCTGACCCGACATCCGTAAGGTGAGTCAAGGGCACCGACGGCATCGTTCCACGAATAGTCGCGAGGCACCCTATGCGCAGCGAGCCACTCACCCTGTCGGTCGGTGGCTCGGTAGCAAGGAATCCGCGCCCCGAAGTAAGAGAGCTTTCTGCAAGCATGGTGGAGTCCTTGTGAGTGTATGACACTGTAGAAAACTGTTCTCTACATTGGGGAGGAGCTAAGTCCGGAGGTGCACGCCGCACACAGGGTCACCCATGGATTTTGCCCGAGGCTCGGGAACCACACCGCGCTCCCTTCGATCTGCGAGTCACCGTCCTTACGATGGTCGGAATTTCCTACATAGCTTCCGTGTGTCGTAGTGATTGCCGTGCTGGAAATTTCTCGTCCGCATTCGTTGCATCGGTGGTAGAGGCTCGGGTGCCGGAATACATGCACGTGCGACGCCTGCAGATTCTTGGTGTTTTCGATTGGTATGGGGCACGACGGAGTAATGCGGCTGGCAGTATCGTCCACTCCCTTTAATTGATCCGGCACGACAAGCGTCCTCGCGACACTTTTTTCGATCAGGCTTGCCCGGCGGAGATGTGCGCGGTGCTCGAGGACGTGGTCGGACATAATTTTTGATTTGTAGAATAAAAAAAAATGAACGATTCGGTGTTCGCGCCGGCTCTGGACTGGTATTTTCACAAACTTGTGCTGACTCTTCCGCAGGGACAGCGAGCGAGGCAAGTCCTTACCGGTGTAAAACAATGGCCTCGGGAGAAGATACAGAAGGAGGCAGATCGCGTCCTCGCCCACGTCGGGTTCTCAAGGGATTTCGCGAACCGTGTCCTTGCCGATGAGGTGCCCACGAGGCACGTGACGTGGCCCGGCTTCTTTGAGGAGTGGGTGCGAGTGATTTCGGACTACGGCTTCGCCGCGGAGCGACTGGTCGGAGCACCGCTTACCGACACCCGCGTGGTCGCGTCGATGGTTCTCCGTGCCGCAAAGGCACGCTACCAGAGAACAAGCGACAGCTATGATGCCCACACTGAAGAGAGTGAAGGAGTACAGCTTCCCCCCATCCCCCCCGTGCCTCCGGTGCCTCCGGTAAACGCCGGGTCGCGGGACGATGGGTCGGTGTCTGCGTTCGATGCCTTCTGATTCGGACAGAAAAAGCTTTGGTTCGCATAAAGCCACGGATGCCGCTTTCTTCGTCCGCGGAGCAAACCATGCAGAGCATGTTCACTGAATACCTACAGACGGCTGCGGAGATAAAAACCCACGCAAAGACCGCGGCTGATAAAAGGAAAATACTTAAATCTTTACAGGTAGACATGCTGAACATCATGAATGATGCGGGCGTGGATAGCTACCAGACGACACAAGGGAAAATCACAATCGAGGGGACATGCAAAATTCATACGCAGTAATAAACTATCTACAAAACAGAACATGGCCGCGGTGTCGTACCATCTCTCCGACCGCTTCCGCCCGGAAGAAGCTCGCTTCGTCCACAGTACGCTGAACGACAAGCGTGGCTGGATGGGCGTGGCGCCCCACATCAGCGCATTCGAACGGGCCGAACATGGACAACCTGTTCTTTTCACGATGGACATCATCAGCAACAAAGAGATCGTAAACAAGTTCCCCGGTGCAGGGATGGACGGATTTTCCGTCACGGACAGGGGCACCCGCCCGATTGAGGTAACGATAAACCGTTCCAACTGGGATCACCCCCCTGCGGATTTCCAAGGGACCGACGAGATGTACAGACAGTACGTGCTTCTCCACGAGGTCGGACATGTTCTGGGCCTAAATCACGTCGCGTGGCGGCCGGGGGTATCCTGCCCCACTATGATGCAGCAGACTCGGGGGACGAAGGGTAAGTGCGGCGCGTCGCCGTGGCCGGTGGACAGTGCGTGGGAACTCAAAAAATCTGGCCATGAAAGAAACGCGATGTTGCCGACGATCAGTGGTGGAGCAAAGAAACGGAAGCTGAAGCGAAAGAATAAGACGCGCAAGCATGTTAGTTTTGCCGCTGATGGTACAGGTGTCCGGAGCGCCGCAGCACGCGCTGTTGCTGCCATGGATGATGTAGCCACACCGCTCACGATGCTGCGTATGGTGACGGAGTGCGAGAACATCATGTGCGGACATTCGATCGCTACCCAGCAAGACCTTAGAGAATGGAACCAACATAACGTCCAAAGCGATCAGTACTCTCGCATACAGCAATGTGGTGAGCAATCCAACTACTGTCCGAGCCCGCTCCTCGCCAAGGAGAACCAGATCGTTCGCTCCTTTTACAGAACCAACGATTTAGGTAGCGAAACACAGTGAGAGGCCGCGAATTTCCGATAACCATTTTTGTTCTGTTGCCGTCTGATGTCCTTTGCCTCCAAGGCACACAGAGTTTTCAACGACGTTCACAGGGGCGCGCTGGGCCACGGTGCTATTCGGGGGCTTCTGCGACGGTGCCGCACCATACAGGATGTGAAAGATGTGTGCAGCGTGTTGGTACACAAAGCTGCAAAGAAAGATTGTCTCCACATCGTGGAGACGATCCTCCAAGATTTACCCGACGAGCAAACCGCCACGCAGCCGAGCAGGGCTTGCATAGCCAATATCCCACGTGGCAGCAAAGATTACACACCGCTCTGCCAAGCGCTGTATCGAGGCAATATTAAAATGGCAAAGGCTCTCATCGCCGCGGGGGCGGATATCTTTTTTGTCAATACCGACGGCGAACGACTCGACGACGTCATCGCGCAGGGTAAAATAGACTTTTCGGAAAAGGACCGCAGCAATCACGTGTTCATCGCGGAGAAATACCGCCAGTGTCGCCTATTTCTTGAGCAGAGAGAGCGCTGGATGAAAGAGACAGAAAAAAGAGACACGACCGTGCACCCGTACTGGCCCCGTTCAGCCCACAAGGCCGGCACTAAAATCCAACGGTGGTATAGAAAAAACAAACAACAATAATGAACGGAAAGACCGAGAGTCTGATGAAGGCGGCGCTTTTCGCTTTCAGTCTTTATTTCCAGATAGAGTTTATCTACGAAAGTCCTGTCGTGGGGTATCAGGGCGTGGTCATTTTCTTCGTCGCGGGGCTGATTTCCTGTTTGGCTTTCTCAGTCCGCAGGCATGTAGGCATGCGAAGCTTTCTCCTGTCTGGTGCGCACTAGAAAAGATCCTCGATTAGGTCTCTGCGGGTCTCCGTAGCGTACGTGCCATCCGCCATACCGTTTGCCGTGATCGGCACAGAGTGGGAACGCGACGTCGTGCGGTGCCCCCGCTGCATAAGAATATTCTGTTCTATTGTGCCGTTCGTGAAGTAGTGGTGAACCTGTACGGCGCGCTGCTGGCCGAGTCGATACACGCGGCCGATAGCCTGCTGTCGCACCCCCGGGCACATGCTGGGTTCAAGAAGCACGACATGATTTGCAGCAGTTAAGTTTATTCCCACGGCGCCGGTGCGGAGGTTTATCACAAACACAGCACAGGATTCCGCGTTTTCGAAGCGCGTTATG
>PCAH01000023.1 GCA_002730485.1 Dehalococcoidia bacterium
CTCGCCACCGCCTCCGTCTCCACCGCCTCCGTCCCCACCTCCGCCGTCACCACCCCCTCCGCGCCCTTCTCCACCGCCGCCATCGCCACCACCACCGTCACCCTCGCCACCGCCTCCGTCTCCTCCACCTCCGTCCCCACCTCCGCCATCTCCACCCCCTCCGCGCCCTTCTCCACCGCCGCCATCGCCACCACCACCGTCTCCTCCACCACCGTCTCCTTCTCCACCACCACCGTCGCCACCACCACCGTCTCCTCCGCCGCCACCAGCTATAGTGATCGTGCTTGATGGTCACAGTCCAGACTTCGTAGAAGACGCCGAAACCAACGTATACGTGTATGTGGGAATCGAATACACGTTGACTATCAAAGGTCAGCATGTGGAGACTCTCCTAGATGGAGATGCGATTGCGTGGGACAAAGACGGTGACTGCGAGGATGCACTAAATGGCAATGTTGTTTATGATATACAAACTGGCGATGAAGAACATATTTTGGAAGATGTAACATTTGCGACTACAGGAACTTTCACGCTTTGCATACGAGCGTCGCAGGAAGTAGAGACACATGCACACATCACGGCAACGAGTTACCACTTCCCCCCGTCACCGCCGCCGCCGCCGACTTTTGATGATAATAATATAGGCGGTGCCGTACAAGAGTACTCTGTGGACAAAGATAATACCATTGCGAAGTACGGCGCGATCAACGGCTGGGACGTCTCTCGCGTCACAGACATGAAATATCTGTTTCTTGGTAAGAATACCTTCAACGACGACATATCGGATTGGGACACCTCTGGCGTCACGGACATGACAGGTATGTTTTGGGCTGCGTCGGCGTTCAACCAGCAGCTGAGTTTTGACACCTCCAGCGTCACGAATATGATGGGCATGTTTCAAGGAGCGTCGGCGTTCAACCAGGAACTGAGCTTCGACACCTCCAGCGTCACGAGCATGACGAGTATGCTTCAAGGAGCGTCGGCGTTTAACCAGCAACTGAGCTTCGACACGTCCAACGTCGCGAGCATGACGAGTATGCTTCAAAGAGCGTCGGCGTTTAACCAGCAACTGAGCTTCGACACGTCCAACGTCGCGAGCATGACGAGTATGCTTCAAAGCGCGTCGGCGTTCAACCAGGAACTGAGCTTCGACACGTCCAGCGTCACGGACATGGCGCGTATGTTTGAAGTGGCGTCGGCGTTCAACCAGCAACTGAGCTTCGACACCTCCAGTGTCACGAACACGGAAGGTATGTTTCAAGGAGCGGCGTCCTTCGACCAACCACTGAACAGCTTCGACACATCCAATGTTGTGAACATGGCGAGGATGTTTCAAGGTGCGTCGGTGTTCGACCAGGAACTGAACAACTGGGACACCTCCAGGGTCACGTCCATGCAAAACATGTTTTATATGGCAAGCATGTTCAATCAGCCTCTGTACAACTGGGACACTTCCAACGTTGTGAGCATGGGGAGTATGTTCGCATGGGCGTCTTATTTCAACAACGGAATTTCAGGCTGGGACACATCGAGTGTCACAGACATGGACGACATGTTCAATTCAGCAACGGACTTTAGTAAACCGATTATGTTTGATATTTCAAGCCTCTCCAGCGACCCAGATTTGTCAAGCATGTTTCACAGAAGTGCAATGGGCTCGTCTAGCTGCTCGTACGTTTCTTCAGAGTATATTTCATGCTCGGTGGAGCCATCACCACCTTCACCACCGCCCTCACCGCCGCCGCCGTCTCCACCACCACCGCACAGTTTTACTGAAAGGACCGCCCTATTAGATGCCGTGTGGGACTACCATTGTGAAGGTAACTACAACAGCCTCTACTGTCCGACAGAAGAGGCTGACAACCAAGTAACTGCCACTGATACGTACGGTCCGATCAATCATTGGGACGTCTCTGAAATCACGGACATGACCAATCTATTTGCAGGAATGGAATCCTTTAACGGCGAAATCTCGGGTTGGGACACCTCCAGTGTCACCACTATGGAAGGTACGTTTAAGAGTTCTTTGGATCTGAACGGGGTTGATTGGGTTGGGACATCGTTCAACCAACCTCTGGATTGGGATGTCTCCAGTGTCACGAGCATGGAGAGAATGTTTCAGGGTGCGACATCGTTCAACCAACCTCTGGATTGGGATGTCTCCAGTGTCACAACCTTTGATTATATGTTCGATGGAGCGAACGGGTTCAATAAACCGGTCAACGACTGGGACGTTTCTTCTGTCACAAGCATGGCTGAAATGTTTAAGATGGCGACATCATTTAATCAGCCACTGGGTCCAGATCCCCTTTCATCAAATGACGGTTGGGACACTGGTAGCGGCTGGAACACCGCCAGTGTGACTAACATGACGCAGATGTTTTATGGTGCCAGTGCATTCGATAGTGCCCTGAGTCTCAACATGTCCAACTTGGAAAAGGAGGGAAGTACTAAAATGTGGACAGGCCCGGAGGGTTCATTGTATAGCAGTGGGTCCAAATTCATACGGAGCAGGCCAGCGTTGGACGACGCTGTGCAACTTTGGTATAAAGACAAGATAGACGAAGCATTGAACCCCACTAACACGTACAGGCGTGCAGAATGGGCGTACGGATATGATGCTAAAGAGAGAATCGACAAATGGGACAGCATAGCGGACGGCATTGGTACAAATCTTGACCAGGAAGACCGAAACGCTTACGAACACATACTGAATCCGCGATGTGGTCTAAAACTGCAGTTGAGTGGTTGGGACGAGACCTTCGATGCAGACGATCACAATGTGAATGGCATATACAGAATGGCTGGATTTCCTAACCAGCCGGATACGTTCAATGGACAGCCGTATTGGATAGGCCCCCCCTACGGGGTTCCCGGGGGGAACCCCGCCTACGATGGCAAGCACTACACCATTCATTTCTCAACCTCCAATAAGTGGATTATTAAGCACAGTGAAAGGACGCCACAAAGTACTGGCAAGATTGATGATGGTACTTGGCACGTGTTTCGTAGCAGCGTACTGTCCTCCGCGACACCGACTTGTCCAGAATCTCTTGCTAGATCTGAATGGGAGACAAACACTGGTTCAGGGGGCTTCTATGTCGGATCTATCGATACATTGGCATAGTCATAAGGAGAGGAGATGGTGTTTATTAGTATCTGTGAAAAAAAACTTAAATCATGTCGGCGCCGGTGCTCGGCGCCGGTGGTAGACAAACCACACGCAAATGCCGAGTAGAGCCCACCATAATGGCATCAAGTTTAGAAGGTCGCTCCCGACGGTTGCGTACAGAAGGTGCATGTCGACAAGAATGTCGTTCTGCTCGCCGCACCGCGGGATCGGTGGGATCGAGCTGTCATTGTTACAGTTCGACAAGCCTGAGCCAACGCTGCACTCGCAATCGGGAGCGTACTCTACTGCTGGACACTCGTAGCACTGCGGCGTGCTCATGCACACGCCGGAGCAGAGAATAATTTCCGGCATGAGCCCATTCTCTGTTCCAATGCCGACGAGGACTGTGTCAAATCCTTGCGCTACCGCCGCGGCACAGACGCCCCGGTCCAGTGCGCGCCACGCTCCACAAAAGGGGTGTATGTGGCACCGCGCTGTGGTCCAGAGCGACCGTGATACACTCACACTCTCGCGGATCCATTGCTTGAGATGAGGACGATCGCGCAGCTCTATGACGCGACCAAGCCGGATGCGAGAGCCCAATCCGGGAGTGAGGTAATACCAGCACCCATAGCCGCCACCGTCGCACCCGCCCGTGCCGAGCAGTTTGTACGAAAATCGTGTGGCCTCGACGATGGAGCCGTCCAGCGGCGACGAGGGCCAGGCGACAGTCTTGTTGACCCAGCGAACGGCTCGCGTTTTGGCCCACAGCACTTCGCACGCTGCGTCGCGCGGGGCGGGATCTATCCGATTTTCCATGGCAAAGATCCACGGCGTGGACACGTTTGGGGAGAGGCTGAGATGCCCCTTGCCACGCATTTGCATTGGGGTTCAGATTCGGACTAAGACCGCACACTGCGACTGCTATTTGATAGCGGCGCTAGCGGGGACGCATCACATCTACGCCGCTGCGCCGGCTACCGGCGCCGGTAGTCGGCGCCGGTGTCGGCGCCGGTGTCGGCGCCGGTGGAGCGGCGCCAACTAAGCGGCGCCGACTAAGCGGTGCCGACAGACGGCGCCGACGTCGCTTGGTGTTTGCGTAGCATCTGACCCACGAGTGGCCGATAGAGGTTGAGGGGATGGGTCCTCATCGATCGGTCGCAGCGTTTTCCCTTCCAACCGCGGCGGCGGTGGTATGCATAGTGGGCACCGCCGCCGCCAAGGATCATAAGAGTCACGACAGCGGCGTGCCATTTCAGCATCGTCTGGCCGACCATTCCGAGGCGCTGCGGCTGTGCGACCAGTCCTTGGAAATCGCCCGTCGAAGCAGTTGCCCATCACCCATGTGGAGCCAGATGCTCACGCCGGTTTTGGCCGATACGAACATGATTTACGTCAACGTCGGCGCAAACAAAGGGTATAACATCAATAGCTTTCTGATGCAGTACCACCGAAATTGGAACGTGACAAACGCCCAATGGCGGAGCTTGGTGTCCAACAGGGACTGCGGCGTGTGCCACGGTTGCAGTGAGCCCGGCGTTGTGCGAACGTTGAAGCCTGAGACGAAAGTGAAGGCGGTGGCTGTTGAGATGCTCAGCGATAACGCAGCGCAGCTGCAACGGATCTTCGAGGCCTTCCAGGTGCCTGGCACGGTCCTCCACGCCGCTGGCGGCGAGAGCGTCGGCGAGGCATTCGAACCGCGCCTTGAGCCGCCGTCCATTTGGAACATGTGGAACCTGCGAGCCCGCGATTGGACCGGCCAAGAGGCGCACGGTGTGGTCTCCGACGCCGACAAGGGGGTGCGCATCACGCAGGTGACCGTGGACCACGTCATGAACACCAATCGTCTCCAAAAGATTGACATCCTTAGCATAGACACTGAGGGCCACGACGACGCCGTGATCAGGGGAGCAGACGTGGCTCTATCGGCCCAGAAGATCCGGGTGCTCGAGTTCGAGTACCATGCGACTGGGTTGTGGGCCGAGCGTTCCATCCACAACACGATCGACTACCTGAAAAGCCGCAAATACACATGCTTCTGGGCAGGAGCGCAGGGTGAACTGTCGCCCTTCCTGGACGGGTGCAACTATGACTTCAAGAGATGGTCAAATATCGTCTGCTCGCATGACCCACAAGTGCTGCGCGTGTTTCACCTCCTGGTCCCCGAGTCCTTCCGCCACATCGCTCATATCCCTTCTGCTTGAGAGTTCTCGTATGTTCAGTCGGTGCCGGCTGTCGGCGCCGGTGCTCGCCCGTGGTTGGCTGCACCGCCGGCGCCGAGCACCGGCGCCGAGCGATGTGCGGCCATAGAGTTCCGGTTTCAAAAAAGACGTTACAGGTGCGCCAAAGGTGCGCATTTCGCCGGCAAGCGCACTTTAGGCGCACCTTGAGGCCGAAAAAAAATCACTGGTAGATCCGCGCACGCTTTCTTCTCCTACAAAAAACGAATATAAAAGTTTGGTAGACGAAGCTACCAAAACAGTGAGTAAGTTGTCATTTTGGAATACAGCAGGTCTCGTAGGGATGGGCCTTTCTGGCAAGATTGATGATGGTCCTTGGCACGTGTTTCGTAGCGACGCACTTTCCTCCGCGCCACTGGATTGTCCAGAAGATCTTGCTAGATCTAAATGGGAGACAAACACTGGCTTAGGGGGCTTCTATGTCGGATCTATCGAGACATTGGCATAGTCATAAGGAGAGGAGATGGTGTTTATTAGTATCTGTGAAAAAAAACTTAAATCATTACTGTTTGTATCAACACACACCAAACAAGAGCACTTTTAGACTTGGTGTTTTTCAGCGGTGCTCAGTATACTGTGTGTAAAGCAATGGCGCTTCGTGGCTTCCAAACGATGGCTCGTGGTTCGTTACATCAAAAAGGAATTCTTTTCGCGTATTATCTAAAGCGTTTTGCAATTCCTGAAGCTCGTCATCAACATCGCCGTCTTCCTCACGCATCTGCACGTCGCCGTCACTGTCGCGCATCTCTTTTTCTTTCAAACAACGCCCAATGATGACCCGCTCAGTGTCCTTGTCCCTTTCAAGGCGCACGACGTCAAACTTTAAAGTGTATGAATTTGCAAGAACGAAGTCAACACAGTTGGCACCCGTACAAGCGATTTGGAGAATTCCCTGTACTAGGTGCGCGTCTGTGAGTTCCGGTTTCTCTTTGATGCCTATTTTGATCTCCACGAGCACTGCACTTTTTGTGATTTCGTAGGTGTGATTTTGGGGACCATATTCCACGATTCCATCTGGACTTGCGCCGATAAAAGAATACTCTTCGTGTGTGTAAAAGCCCGTTTTTCTGACCAACTTTCCAGTATTGTTTGCGTACAGCGATCTGATGATTGGTTCCATTTCCAGCCCAAAGTCCATCATTGACTTTGCATTCGGATCTGCCGACGAGTGATATCTTTTGATTCCCAAAAACGTTGACGCAGTACTTGCTGTAATCTTGCCCTCTCTTGCCCGATGCCACTCATCCGTCCCTTGTTCCATAAATTCGGTTCCGCGCGTGTACGGCGGCGCAAATGCGTTCATGAGCCTTTTTGCGCTTATTGCGCTCGTTACGCCGTATTCTAGGTTGATGAACGGCTTTGCCACAAGCTTTGCCAACCCTTTCACATCTTGCCAGCAATATCTGAGGAGATCGGAGTGGCGTTTCTTGTCGTGCCACATTGCTGGCGCTTGCTTCCCGTCTCCCAGCTTGTTATCACCATTCAGCGAAAGCAATCTTCCAAGCGCCAATCTTCCTTGGTCAGGGTTCGATTTTCGGAGAACATGTAGCGTATCGAAAACCTTAGCACAGTGTTTGACATAACGTAATCCGTTGTCTTTGCCTTCGTACTGCATACGTAAAACAGGCATGTCGAATCTCAAGCCGTTGTGCGCGACAACGACGGTCGCTTGGTCTAACCAAGTAAAGAACATGTCAAGTGGATCGCCGTTACCGCACCAGACTTCCATTTCTTCGAGTACAGAAGGCTCTCCAGTTTGAGCAGTTTTAACAAGGTCTAGTTTCTGAGCGCACAGCAACGACGGCCGCAGGCTTCGCGGGTCATTGCCTCGGGTAATCAGCTCAGTTGTTTCCAGATCGAATACGACGAGAGTTTTAGCTTGCGTTTGAGCTTGCATTTGAGCATTATTGTTACTCAAGGGCAGTCTTACCAACGAAGGTGCATCATTCTTACTATTCATGACACCGCCCTTTTCTTTACTGTTTAGTCTCACATTTATCAATTGTGCACATGGATGTCACTACTGCGCGGAGTTTACAGCTGTAACTGTAATGCTAAACAGTGTTACAATTCTTTGGATAGCTGTTACGCCCAGCTGTAGTCATGTTGGCGGTTGTCGTGTCAATATTCGGCTCTGTGCGCCTCGCGCTCTGCCGCCACGAGCTGGCTCCACTGCTCGTAATCGTTTACCGTCAAGTCAGGCGCAACGAGGCGGCTCGCGCTTTCTGCCCATGCGGGAAGGTCGCTGGGCATCACTATTGGCGTGTGTGACAGCTGGAGGAGGTCCTTGAAGAACGCGTGTACGCCCGCTTGTGTATTTCCGGAGCTAGAACGGACCATATCTAGGAATGCATTGCCGTCGTTGTCAGTCAGTCCCAAGAGCTCGTACTCGTACACAGTGTAGAAATTGTTGGGACGCCACGGTTCCGGGTTGGGGCTGTAAGAAGTCACAGCGACCAGGTCTGCCCAGTTCCGATAGCCTAGCTCGTGAAGACCGTTCCACATTCTCGCTATGAAAACTGGTCCCGATGGGTTCTCTAAAAGTCCGCCATGAAGCCATATCCGACCAATTATGCCGGTCGCTTCAGGAATGGGTGAATCCACAAACCGGCGCATTGGGTCCGTCATTCTGCTCAAGCGTTCGAGCTCGAGTTGTATGCGCGTTGCCTCATCGTTACTAGGCGCGTGATACCCGTACGTATTTGGGGTCTGCTCAAACGGGTCGTTACTAGGCTGCATGGAGGACACCGTAGTCTCGTTGAACTTTGGAAGGCTGTACGCCCACTGCGGCACGTAAGGCGCTCCGAAAGTGTAATAGAGCGCCCACCAGTCCTCGAACCAGATCGGTTCGTTGGTTTCCGGCATGCGGCCTTTGCTCTCGTCCTTCTGCAGCCAGCGCCAGAGATGCTCAGGGTCCGGGTAAAAGTATCGTTCCGTATTATCAGGCATTGGCGTGCGCGCCTGCACGCGAAAAACGTGTCTGCGCAGCACGGAGGGCTCCGTTGTGATGAGATCGTGAGTGTCGTCATCCTTCATCTGCTTCTCAATTTTCTTTGCTTTAGAACGTGAAACCGTTATGAAGCCACTCGTGGGTGCCACCGCCGAGGGTTTGAGGTCCACCGCTGGGCCATAGAGAGTTCCGCGTGGACAGATGGCCCGTCGACTACGCAACCAACTATTTTCCTCGTGACGAATCGACATCTTTTGAAGTATTGTACTGCTCACTTTTACATTTAAGACATGTCGCGACCTACTTATCTTTTTGATATTGACCCGGCGCCGGTTTTATGTGGTTGGCTGGTTATCCCCCCTCCGGCGAGATCACCCCGGTGATTTTTTTTCGGCTCCAAGGTGCGCCTAAAGTGCGCCTGCCGGCGAAATGTGCACCTGAGGCGCACCTGTAACGTCTTTTTTTTGAGCGGGAACTTTATGGCCATACATCGGTCGGCGCCGGCACTCGGCGCCGGTGTGTCGGCGCCAGTGTGTCGGCGCCGGCACTCGGCGCCAGGGTGTCGGCACTCAAAAAAGGAAAAGGCACACCAACACGCGGAACAATGATCAGCACGGACATGAGGAATGGTCAAGCGCAATCCCGAGATTCCCCACTCGGACTTCCCGGGCGTCGTATGGGACAAACAAGCGTCCAAGTGGAGAGGTTTCGTGTACGACCGGAGCGTCCGCGTCGGCAAGGGCGCCAAGCTGATCAACGTCGGCAACTTTGACGACGAGCAGGCCTGCGCGGCCGCGGCCGCGGCCAAGCAGGCGGAGATCGACGCCGCCAATGCCGAAAAACTGCACGCGATGGCCCAGGAACTGCCGCACACGTGCGATCTGCCGCTGCGGCCCGCGCACGCGGCCGACGCCGATCCGGACACGGCCTACTATGGCGAAAAGGGGTTTGGGGCCAAGGGCGAGCCCAAAGTCTTCGGTCCCACGCGTGTCGTGCGCGTGGTCGCCAAGTCCCTTTCGGGCGGGTTTCACTTCCAGCCGTGCTGCATCGCAAACCTCGACTCGGGCGCCCCGTGCACCACCCCGGCCTCGCACGACGGCAAGCACTGCAACCGGCACGGCGGCGGGTTCAAGGCAGGCGAGGCGCGGGGCAAGGGATTTTGCACGCACTGCAAGACCATGGGGCTCAGGCAAAAGCGGCGGCCGCCTCGTGGAAACGGGCTGTGCCCCACGTGCGAAAACCGCCTGAAGGCCGAGGCCGACGCCAACGGGCACGAGGGTCCCGTCGCGTCGCAGCGCTGGGAGGACGTCGTCTTCGACAAGCTGCTTCCCATGGTGAGCTACGCCGACGGCACGCCGTTTCCGCCCGACCAACGCGACGAGCGCAAGGGCGGCGGCCTCGGCACCTCGAGCGCGCAGAAGCGCCGCCGCGAGTGCGACACCACCACCAACCGCTTCCCCGATTCGCTCTGGGTGCGCCGCGACGCCGCGCGTGCGCGCGCGATGCTCGCGATCTCGGTCGAGGTGGACGAGCACTCCCACACCGACCGCGAGCCCAGCTGCGAGACGGGCAAGGTCGAGGACACCTTCCAGTCGGTGCAGGAGCGCTTCAAGCACGAGGGCGCCGCCGCCGGCTCGGCCGGGCGCGTCGACGGCA
>PCAH01000010.1 GCA_002730485.1 Dehalococcoidia bacterium
CCGGGTCCGCGGCCTCCGGTGGCAGCGCCGCCACCCCCGGAAGACAATGAAGAAGCGCGCGAACAGGATGATGTATTTCCTGCCCCTCCTCGAAAAACAAGAACAAGAACATGATTGTCGTCGTAGATAATCGGACCGATCAGCCGCCGAGCGGCGACGCCCGCGCGAAGAACTCGATGACGACCGAGCTGGTGCGGACGTTGGCAGAGCACGGGCACGTCCGCGTGGTGCGCAGCGTCGAGGATGCAGCCGGCATCGATCTCGCCGATGTCCGTGCCGTGGTGCTGTCCGGGTCTTCCAAGCGCCTCGTGGAAGAGGACAGCGTGCGGCACGCCATGCCCAGCGTCACCATGGTGGTGCGGGCGCTGGCCCACACGCCGCGCATCCCTGTTCTGGGCGTATGCTACGGGTGGCAGCTTCTCACAAGGCTCTTCGGTGGGACGGTCGTGCGCAGACCCGCCTCGGCCCCGCGAGTCTACGAGCACGACGGCTTGTACTGCAACCACAACGACTCCGTCCCGGTCAACACGGCCGGGTGGAAGGTCCTGTCCCAAGACGCGGGCTTTGTGCTGACGGCCGAGTCTGCAGATGGCCAGATCGTTGGGGTCCAGTGGCACCCCGAAGGGACCGAAAAGGGGAAGCGGTGGCTTCTAGATTGGCTAGGGTGTCCTAAATAGGCGGCGTGCTGCTCCGTCGCCGCCTGCTGCTCCGTCGCCGCCTGCTGCTCCGTCGCCGCCTGCTGCTCCGTCGCCACCTTCTGCGCTACGTTTTACCTTGTTGGGAGGGAAAGTACCGCTGCTCTCCCCTAGCATCGTTATAATATTTACTACGTCATTTTCTTTCCATGCAGGTTTTTCCATCTTCTCGAATACATATGCAGCTATGTCTCTGGCGGTGCCTTTCTCCTCACCTTCCTTACCTTCATATGAATATTCCAAAGCAGGATCCGCGCCAGAATCAAGCAGCATCTGCACCACAGTAGCGTGTAACCCATATGCAGCAAGGCTGAGGGCGGTGCTGCCGGTGTTGCTCCGCGTGTTAACGAACGCGCGTGCATCAAGCAGCATCTTCACCACCTCCTTGTGATCTTCACCACCCCCTTGTGCAGCATACATGAGGGCGGTGATGCCGTTGCTGCTCTGCGTGTTAACGACCGCGCCTGCAGCAAGCAGCATCCTCACCACATCAGCGTTTCCCGCATGTGCAGCATACATGAGGGGGGTCCTGCCGGTGCTGCTCCGCATGTCTTTATCCGCGCCTGCATCAAGCAGTATCTCGACCACATCAAGGTGTCCCCAAGCTGCAGCATACATGAGGGGGGTGCTGCCGGTGCTGCTCTGCATGTCTATATCCGCGCCTCCATCAATTAGCTGCGCCGCCACCCGCGCGCGGCCTTGTATTGCGGCATCAATTAGGGAGGGACCCGACTCGGCGGCGGCCGCGCCTCCCTCTAGCAACATCCTGTTGTATCGGCGTCGTGCCTCGATGTTGCGTGCGCCACGCTGCCGTTCGTGATTTATGACCGCAGCCTTGTACGCGGAAAGCATTTGCGTTTTAGATTTGCACCCGATATTTTTACGGAAACTCCCGGCTGTCACATTGTCATTAACGCCGAATGGCACGGAAGGCAATCCCCAAAGCCGTGAGGGAGCAGCTGTGGCTGCGTCATTGCGGTGCGCGATTTTCAAGCATATGTCCGATACGGTGGTGCAGCAATAAGATCACCGTGTTTGACTTTCACGTGGGTCACAACGTTCCCGTAAGCAAGGGAGGGTGCGAGCTGGATATGAACAACATGAGGCCTATCTGCTCAAGATGCAACCACGGCATGGGAGCGCGGTACACCATCGACGAGTGGTCCAACAAGGTCCAGATGAAGACAATAAAACGGCACTTGTGTGGTTGCTTAAGCTAAAACTCAAATCACCGACCGCAGCGCGTCCTTACTGAACCGCATGCCGGCGAGGCATTCCTTCTTGACTTCCTCAGTCAGACGACGGAGCATAAAGGGCGCATTGGAGAGGAGACCGATCTCGCCGGCCTCCTTCATTGTTTCCTCCTGCAGCGCAGCTGCGGCGAGGATGTCTTTTTCCGATAGGACAGCACCGCACACCACGTTGTAGCTCATGATGGTGACACACACCGGCTGGCATGGGTCCTGTTCGACGGTGTGGGAGGTGGCGTCCATGATTCCCGCCGATTCATTGGAAACCCCGACGTCGGCCTCCCACGCCGCCGCGACCGGCATGCTGCGGAACGCGGGTCCGCTGTCGCTTTTGGTCGCACAACAGTCCATGCTGCCCATGCTGCCCATGCTGCGATACAACGGTGCGGGTCGCAGGAGAGGGACGGTGATCACCACAACGCGGTTGTCGCGCGCTTCTCCCACTTTGCTTTCTTCCACGACACCACCGGTCGATCCCACGGTGCGCCGGGAGGCGGTGGCAGTAAAGTAGTGCTGGTGGTGACGCCCTTCGGAATCGACGCTCTTCGGAAGAAGCTTCATTTGGCCGCGCTGTTCTACGTACACTGCCACCCCATCGGCATGCACAAGAAAGACGAGGTTCGACGCATCGCCGTTGTAGTGGTACTGATCGACGCTGAATTTTTCGGTTTCCTTGTCAGCCCGGATAAAGCAGTGCTTGAAGCGCTTCACGACGGCCTCGGCGCTGATGCCTCCGTTGACGGTCACGCCTGCTCTGGTGTAGTACTCTGCGTACTGCAGCAGCTCGTCGATCGTATCTCCGTTGGGGAGAACCATGTCAGTACCAGCAATGACAATCCGCTCATCGCGAGCGCCCTTGCTATCCTGCGGCTGCAGGTACGGACAGGCGCCACCGCTTTTCTTCACGATGAAGCGATCGGTGATGTTGCTCCCCAAGCACGACAACGTGCCGTCCTCTACGCCGCGGCTACCGTCCTCCCACGCGCTATCGGAGAACCACTGCGCGATGCCGGCCTTGGCCAGCTCAGCGTTCATTTCGTCCTTGTTCACGACCGAAGACATGATGGCGTTGCAAAAAAAAAGAGTGAGCGTGAAGTGTAGAAAACTGACAAACTTTACAAGAACATTCCAGTAACATTATTGTACTCGGACTGTGTTAAAAAAAAGGAAAAAGTTCCGTCCGGCGGGTTTTGATCCCGCGACCTCCGGCTAATGATGCAGTTAAGACCGTGAAAGGCGGGCTTTCGCCATAATGAGTTCGACAGAATCGAACCCACGGTATCACAATCGTTGTTACGGCGCTCTACCACTGAGCTACGGACGGTGGTGGCACATGGTAGATAATCGGGATACATATGCATTTGCGTGGAATTAATTTTCTGCATTTTTGGGGCAAGACTAATGTAAAATCTGCACTTCTCTTTTACAGCATTTTCTTCATGGCGTTTTCTCCGGACTCGGTCTACATCGCGGAAGAACTAGGTCGAGCCAAGGCCATCGTAGCGGAACTCTTTCGTGCGGAGGAGAGGGAATTGTCCGATGCGGACATGGCTTCCCGCGCGGGCGCGCTTCGGGAAATACTGAAGCGGAGGAGGTGCGCGGATATCATCACCGGCAACGTCTTTGGCGCCGTGGTCGAGAGCTCGGCGAAGGAAATTTCCTCCAAGGCCACGTTCTTGTACGACTTTGTCGCGCGGTGGGTGGATTACGTAGCGGACGATCACGCGCACAGAGCCGCGTGGACGAAGGAGGAGGCGATCCTGCTAAAGTTCGCCTCGTCTTTGCCGGTCCTCGACGGCTCCTCAGTGAAGGAATCTATTCGCCGCCTCCGGAAGAAGGAGCAGCGGTCGTGGGGCGTCGGTTTGTCTTAAAAATCTACCTGATATTCCTCTGCGGACGCCTGTCTTTTTTTGCGCACCGGCGCCGGATCTCCTCGTACCCGCGTGCGCGAACCAGCTCCTCCGCCGTCTTCGGGCTTTTCTTGCTTTTGCGGTACCGGGGGCGGCAGTACGGGTACTTTCCCTGCTTGCTGGTTCTTCCGCAGGGCGCGGCCTTCTCCAGCACGTACCGCCCCGACCGCGTGCGGCGCCACTTGGACCGGCAGACGTCGATCCACTCCTCGCGGAACCAGCGCCGCAGATCTCGGCCGGAATCTTTCCGCTGGGTCTTCTGCCCGGCCTGCTTGCAGTACTTGCTCGCGTAGCCGCTGGCGTAGGCTGACCATTTCTTGTAGCGCATCTTTGCTTGGCAGTACCCCTCCGGGCAGAGCGACAGTTCCCCGCGCTTCTTGCGTGCTCTCGCCTCCTGCATGCAGGCCCGCATCGTGGTGTCTTTTTGTTCCTCCACATAAAATCATGTGATACAGTAAAAGAAATGCTCGCCTCGGAATTCATCCGCGGACTCGAACTCTCCGCCGGTCAGCGCCTCACCGAGTTACGTCGCTTCCACAACCAACTCCTGCGGGGCGGTAGTGAAGAAAAAGATCTCACACAAGACGTACCAAAAGAAGACGTCGAAAGCGCCGGCAGATATCTCGAACGTCTCCGGGATAAAGAGGATATTATAGACGTTTTAAAAAAGGTTGTTAAGTTGAATCCAACAACACTAACGGTTTACAGCGGAAAAAAACAAAAAGGAACGGCAAAAGACATAGACGAACTTCCAGATGATTTCGACGAAACAATGAATAGGCAAATAGGCCATGACGGTAGATATTTCACCTTTGTTGATGATGATGAAGAACCACGAAAGTTTGTATATATTAGATATGGTAAAAATATCCCTAAAGAAATAAAGACAGGGGCCACACCAAAAATAATTGTCGCGGTTTACTCTGCTGATGGTAAAAACATAAGGATGAATACAGGAGTCCTTCAAAATGGGAAAATACGTTGGGTATATTTTGATAGTAGTGGCAATTTCATCAAACTTGACTCCAAATATAGTTTCGATTCCATAAAAGCTGGTTGCCTTATCGAGGTTTTACCAGAAGACAAATCTAATTGGACTAACCATCTACAACTGCAATTTGACGAGGGAGCGGCTCTAGCGGCTTCAGCGGCTTCAGCGGCTCCAGCGGCTTCAGCGGCTTCAGCGGCTCCAGCGGCTTCAGCGGCTTCAGCGGCTTCAGCGGCTTCATCGGATGCAGACGAAGGGATCGAAAAAGAAATGATCAAGAGGAAGACGCTGTACCCAGAAACGCACGGGGAGATCAAGAGGCAGAAAGGTCCTTAACCCAGCATCTTCTTGCAGGTCAGACCGTCCTTGAGCTCGTACTTGGCGTCGCGCATCATGTCGCGGGCGCCGCCCGGGAGGTACACGATCTCGTCGCACTTGTCCAGCAGGTCCGCCTTGTGCTTCTTGGCAAACTTTTTCGCGGCGTCGCATCCGGAGTGGGCGCAGTACACCGCACAGGCGCTGCCCCGGGGCACTGATCCCATCTCGCTGTGCGTATCGACGTCCTCGCCGTCCCAGCGCGCCACGTCGCAGCTTCCGTACTTTGCCGGTAGGGCGTTGATGAAGACGTGGTCGTCCGGCTCAAAGTCCTTCAGATTCTTGTAGACCCGGTCCCAGACCCCGGCACGGGAGCTGCAGCTCGCAAGGCCGACTTTTTTGCCTTCTTCCGCGTGGTGGTGTCCGGCTTCCTCGTCGGCGCCACAAGCGCCGCAGTGAAGCTCCACGGAATGCATAGCGGACTTATGGCCACCGCTGCAGCCTCCGAGTTCCACTTTTTTCTTTTTGTGTCCGTCGCAGCCGTGCATCTCCGTGGACTGCATAGCCGGTTTATCGTATGGCAAGTCTCCGAGTTCTACCTTTTTCTTTTTGTGTCCGTCGCAGCCGGGCGTCGCCACGGAATGCATATGACCGCTACTGCAGTGTAGCTCGACCGATTTCGGCATCTCGAACAGGCGGTCGGACACCGGCGCCATGGTCACGTGGCCGCTGGTGCCGTACAGCTGGAGGACATCGGGGATTCTCTGTTTGTTTCTTGCGCTCATGTTTTCCTTGCTTGGTTCGGAAAACATGCAATCTGATAACGAAACACGAGGGCACTTGTATGGGCGGACCGTGCTTGTGACGGGCGGGACGCGGGGACTCGGACTCCTGCAGGCGGATCGGGCGCTGGCTGCCGGGGCGCGCCACGTTACGATCACAAGCAGGCCGGATTCAGCCGGCGGTAACATCGACGACCGCGGTCGTGCACTGCAGTATCTTCAGGAACGGCACGGCGCGGATCGGAGCAGCTACGTTTCCGCAGACGTGCGAAAGGCGTGTCCGGTACGGGACGGGAAAACCATCGATGACGGCATGTGCAACGGGCGGGTCTTCGACCCCGCGATCCGGGAGTCGCTCGGGCTGCCGCGCCAGCTGGACTCGGTGTCGTTGAATGCCGGCGTCTTCGGGCCCGGTGATATATCGCGACGAATCGACAAGCTCTCCGGAGAAATGTGGGACAACGTACAGGACACCAACTGCAAGGGCGTCTTTCACGGCCTGCAGGACTTTGCGCGCGCACAAAAAGAAGAACCCTCTGACGACCCCGCGGTCGTGGTCATCAAGTCGATCTACGGGTCGGGGGCGAGCCTCTTCGGACATGCGACCTACCAAGCCTCTAAATTCTGCGCCCACGGACTCACAAAGCAGGCAGCGATCGAGCTTTCGCGCCCTGAGCGCGGGATCCCACGAATCAACGTCAACAGCGTGAGTCCGGGATTCAGCAAGTCGCCAATGACCAAGGGGTTCTGGGGCGTCGAGGAGGTGCGGGGCGAAACCGCGAACGCCCATCCGTCGGGCACGTGGGTGGAGGGAGACGACGTCGCAAAGTCCGTCGTCTTCATGATGAACCCCCCGGGCGCCGTGACCGGCGTGGACCTGCCCGTGGACAACGGGGTCATGGCCGAGAGCGTTCCGGGGTGGGACCAAGCGGACGCCATCCGCAAGGTCACGGGCGAGCCGTGCTGTGGGACGGTAGACTAGAAGCGGGTTTTTACTAACTTAACGAGAACAAGTTTGTCAGGCGTCGGATTTCGTCAATCAGCTCAGCCAAGTCCTCGATGCTGGCGACCGAGTCCTCGATGCTGGGAATCGCGCCCTCGTCAAGGGACTCGTAGCAGAGCAGCGGGTCCTCTGGGCCCTCGGGCATATTTGGTGAGAGTACAAAAGTGTAGATTTCGGCAGAATTCTCCATGTTCGTGGCCGCTGCTATTTTCCGCGGACTTCAAACAAAAGCCATGGAGGGCACGGACAGGTTGATACAGAAGTGCAAGCGACTGTGGCAGCGTAACAAGGGGGCCAAGTGGAAGTACTCCTTCTATTCTGCTCTCGTATTCTTTGTGGTCGCATCGCCACAGGCATACGAGATTTCGCAGCAGCTCCTTGGGACCAAGCTTGATATATCGAACAACGGTGCTCCCACTGCCGCCGGCCTCATGTTGCACACCGTGGTATTCATGATTGCGCTCTACGGAATGATGAACCTACCCGACTGATTGATTTTTATCACGCTGCGACGCCCTGTAGGCCCGCGACTCCTTGTACATGCGCACTCCTGCTTTGCGCACCATCCACATTGTGAACCAGAATACTGCAATCGCCAGTGGGAGAAATTTCGGAAATCCCTGCTTCACGGCGCGGTACATGTACCAGAACAGCAGAACCTGCATACCGGCACCGATGATTCCCTCCGCGATCTCTGCTCCTGTCACAGACATGGTTGGGGTTTTTTGTTAGAAAAGAAAATCACCTTTTTTTGATGTCTTAACAGTCTGCGCGCACTACGATTTCTGGCACGACCACGGCGAGATCAATGTTTTCTCCTATTGGTTCACTCACGACGGCTGCCGTCACGACTACTTCGGCTGTTTCCTGCTCTATACGATACCTTCGCCGCGCGGTCGCAAAACTTCGGGAAAATTTCCGCACCAGCGAGCAAGCCGATAGAAGCACCACGAAAGCAACAAAAAACCAAAAGAGGATTTCTGTCATTGCCATCACACGTGCACGAGGTGCCACTCCCAGTAGTCGTCGGTTGTGCCGTTGCTGTCCTGTACCCGAACAACCCAGCCGAAGGGAGTGAGTCGTACACGTTCTACCACGCGAAGGACACCACTAAACAGAGGACGCTGGGCCTCAGACTGGAAGAAACGACCAGCTAACGTTAGTCGAACGGGAAGTCCAAGTAGAAGGCGGTACGCCATTGTCCGGAGTGGCGACCGATACATAAGTGTAGAAATATCAGCGGAGTACGGAAAGACCTGATGACGAGCGTAACCGTCACCATGCCACCCGCTGCCTTTCTGCTTGCGGCCCACACCATGTCGGACACCGCAGAGTTCCCACTTAGACAACACATGCGTGGGCTACGGCAACATCTTAAAAAGAACCCCGGAGTTCTAAAAAAGAAAGCCACGCTAACCATAACCAAGAATACAAGAGGAGAGTTCGCCGTCGTGAACCACGACGGTCGGCACCGTGCGTACCTGAAGATGAAGCGCGGTGACGAAACGATTCCGGTGGAATTGGATATATCCAACGCACCGCGGCCTCGAAAACACCCTAGGACGATTACAGTCCGCGAGGAGTGTCGTGATAAGCCTAGGTATGCACTGCGTCTTAAGTTTGCTCCCGGTAAAAAGGTCACTTACGTAGACACGACCGAGTCCGGCGAGCCACTTGCGGTGGGCAAGCTCCCTGACGCAGTGCAGAGTTTACTTCGAGAACGCA
>PCAH01000025.1 GCA_002730485.1 Dehalococcoidia bacterium
CCTGATAGAACATGCCCCGGTCGCGGTGTTCGCCCTGCCGGAACTCGCCGTACCCGCGATTGAAACGGGTGGGAGAGACCCAGGTTGAGAGGAAGTCCGCGCCAAAGGACAGTATGAAATTACTGTGTTCCAGATCAAAGTCGGGCATGGTGTCTTGTCCGAAGACATTCTTGACCGCTGCCCGGTAGGTGTTGTTGTCGATGGACTCAAAGCCCAGGTGCTCACCGCCGATGGCAGAGCTGAACTTGTCAGCCAAGAGGGCCATGTGTCCCCTTAGCGGCTCGGTGATCATGACTGAGGAGCGACCGCGTTCTTGCAGAGCGGTGCGCAGTGCGTCCATACCGTTGGGCTGCCAGGTGATCGGCGTGAACGAGGCTGAGATGCGGGGGCCTCTCCGTCTCAAGGGAGAGGCGATACGGTCCGGATGGTAAAGGGCTTGGAGGCCGGATTCGCAACGGGCGTGAATCTTGCCTTGGTTGGTTGGATAGAAGGGGTTGCCTTGGATCATCTTGGCGCGGCCTTCCATGACCCGAATGACGATACCCTCGCAAGAGGGACAGGTTCGACAGAGGCTGGCGTACCAGTTATCGCTTCCTCGGACTAGGTCCTCGGGCAACTGGACGGGGCTCTGAATATTCAGTTCTCCGTGTCGGATGCCAAAGCCCTCACAGGCAACGGCTCCCACCGCGCCCAGGCCGGCCCAAGCTAGAAAATTTCGCCGGGTTAGTTTCATCTACCTACTGACCTTTACTTACTGGCCTTGCAATCCATTACTTGTGACAGACCGTACAGTCGGTAGGAACGTTATTGTCCTGGTGACAATCCAGGCAGGTTCCCATCTTTAGAGACTGGCCGGTCTTGGGCTGTACTTCCACTTTGTTTGCGACGTCGCCGTGACAGATGGTGCAGGTCAAAGCGACATCCGGGGTTTCTGTTATCTCTTCGCCGTTGATTCCGTATTTGACCGGAATATCTTCGTCGGTGAAGTACCTGATATGGGCTTCATGGATGAAGCGAACATGATCTGGGAGCCGGTGGACCCGTTCCCAGTCGATTGGCGTATCTGAGGAGAAGGCGTCGCGAACTTTCTGAATCTCCGCAGCGGAGTTGGCGCTGGTGGTGGGGGATCCGCCATCGATCTCTTGATGGCAGAACAGGCATTGTTCCACGGCTGGGACGGTGGCGGCCTCACCCTTGGTGACGTTCCGGTGGCAGAACTCGCACTGGATGTTGTTATCGGCGACGTGAACGGTGTGAGGGAAGGCCACGGGCTGGGCCGGTGCGTTACCTAATCCAAAAGGAGGGTTTGAAAACCAGGAGATAAGAAGAACAACCAGGATAAATCCCATGATTACGGTGACGACTCCACCCGCAACCATCAAGGGCAGCATTTTCCGACTTGGCATCATCTAGTTAGTTGTTCCGTTCATTGGTTTCGTTGAGTTTCTCGTAGATTATTGGTCAGACTGGACTGGTCTAGATGAAGACCCTGGGCCAGATGTTCTGTACATCCAACTGAGCGTTGATGCCCAAGATCAAGATGACCACGCCAGCGGCGAATGCGATGGCAGCTATGCCAGTGAGAGGCAACCTTGCCTTGTGGGCTGATTCAGAGAGTTGCCCAGTGATGATCAATGATGGGATCAATGCGTGGGCAATCAACAGTGTGATACCAAATGTCAGGACAATGGGAAGGTAGATCCAAAACCATTGCAAGAACATATGGATGTTGTGCCAATCGGTGCTCGTTAGTGCTTTAGGGTCTTCGAACATTGATTCTCTTCGGTGATATTACTTGCCGATCTTACACGCTTTCTCGCTAATGATTTCGCGCGTAAAAATACCTCGTGTTTGAGGCCAGGTGAAAAATATCACAACAGGAAATTGGTGTCAAGAGATTTTAGCTATGGCTACGCGTAAAATCTGGCTCACCGCAGCGAGATAAGCCGGGCCTCGATTTCTGCCCAGATATGGGCTCTCTTTCCCTGTTTCGTTCACAACTTTGTGTCAGTCATCGTAAGGGTATGATCCAGCCCTTTTTATGCAGGTCGATTGTTGTTGAACCAGTCGACAACCTCGGATCCAGTCGCGGTCCATACGGCATCGTGGCCCATGATGTGCCCAAGAGCATCCTCAAGATACCCGATGCGGAAGGGCTGGCCGATCAACCACGGGTGCAGGTTGATGGTCAGCAAGCGACCATTCTCTGCGCCGTCCTCGTACATGACATCAAACCCCTCGCGGATGGACCGGGCGTAGCGCTCGATGGTCACGCGTCGGGTAGACATGGTGAACAAGTCATCCATCTCCAGCATGCTAGGCAGAGCGGTCAGGCCGTCCCTCATGGGGTAGGGTTGTTCATCGTTGACCCAGTCACAGACGTAGTCGACGCCTGCCCGCCTCAGCAGATCGGGTGTGCGGTCTGATTCTCCGTAGTCAGTACCGAACCAGCCTCTAGGCGTCTTGCCGCTGGCCTTCTCCATCTTCTCAATAGAAGAGCGGATGAAGATGGTCTCGGATTCCTCGGACATCAAACTCGAGATCATCTGGGTTCCGGAGACACCGTGGGCGATGATCTCGCAGCCCCGGTCTTGGCAGTGTTTCACCAGGTAGGGGTAGCCTTCTGCTGTCTGGGTGTCCATGGCGACGGTGGACTTGATGCCCAGGCGTTCTAGGGCGTCCAGCACGCGGAAGATGCCGACCCGGTGCCCGTACTCCCTGTGGGAGAAGCGCGGGTAGTCTGGGAATGGCCTTACGCCCAAGCCCCCGGCTTGGTCAGCGGAGTAGGCACCTTCAGGCAGCTCCCATTCGGTGTGTTCTAGAGTGATTATCACGCACAGAGCTACTCTTGCATCGTTGGGCCAGCTAAGTTTTCCTCGGGTGGTAATGGGTGACCATTCGTGGTGCGGATGGTCCATCCCTTCTCGTCGTTCACCTGGCATGGGTCAATCTCCCCTCGCCTAAGATTTTGAATTTAATCGCCTAGACCTGGTACTTCTTGTTGTCTGCCACCGCTTGGTCGTAGTAATTCTTGAGGTAGTACTTGGTTATATCGTCCGCGGTGGTCAGCCAGATTTCGTCATGTCCGGTTATGTAGCTGAGGATGTCGTCCAGGTACTTTATCCGGTTGGGTTGGCCGGTCAAGAAGGGGTGGAGGGCTATGCACATCACCCGGCCGCTCTCGGCTCCCTCTTTGTATAGCTGGTCAAACTGCCGTTTGCAGATCTCTGCAAAGTATTCGGCTTCGTAGTTCCCCCTGAACAACGGTGAATCGTTCAATTCTATGGAATAAGGGACCGAGATCAGCTTGTTGTCTGAGTTCACATTGATGGGCACGGGCTGGTCGTCGTGCATCCAGTCTGTGTGGTAGGTCAGACCGGCCTCAGCCATCAAGTCAGGAGTACGGACTGTGCCTGAGATGGCAGGGCCAAGCATTCCGTTCAGTTTCTTTCCGGTGTATCTCTTTACGGTCTCGATGTTGTCCCGGTAGAACTCCCGCTCTTCAGCCTCGGTATAGGCATAAAGGTAACGGGTGTTGTAGATGCCGTGGGTCATGTAATCCCAGTCCCGGTCGACCATGGCCTTACGGATCTCCGGAAAATGTTCCAACACGGCCAGGTTCAATGAGACGCAGCTGCGGATCTTGTACTGATCCAAGACCTCCAGCATCCGCCAGAACCCGACCCGGTTGCCGTAATCACGGTAGGAGTACTGTTGGACATCGGGATACGGTGTGCGCGGCCAGGGGTCGCGTGGTCCATACTTGATGGGCATGTATTCATAGTGCTCAACGTTGGGGGCGATCCACAATGCCACCCTTTCACCGTTGGGCCATTTGATGGGCGGACGCTCGATTATGGGGTTGTAATCCACTCGATGCGGAGGTAGGGACATCTCAATGGGCCTCCTGAGAAAAGTATGCCTGGCCGTGACGTGAGGCCAGACTAGGGGAAACATCTACCGCTGTCAATCGTATCTGGACCTTACGATGCGTCGAAAAGGCAGACTCTAGTAAAACAGGAGAGATTACCGCAGAATGTCGGCTAACAAAATCGGGGAACTCGTACCGGCTCAGGACTGACAGGAGGATAGCTGATGCCAGCTAGAACGGGTAAGCAATATATCGAGGGACTCAAGGAAAGGCCGCCCACCCTGTATATGGCTGGCAAACAGGTCAAGGACCCCACCACCCAGCCCGGGCTCATGGGCGGGATCAAAACTCTGGCCCGGTTGTACGACCTGCAACATGATCCGGTGGTCGGAAAAGACATGACCTATGAGTCACCTACCACCGGAGACCAGGTGGGTCTCTCGTTTTTGACCCCCAAGACCCACGAAGACTTGGACCGTAGGCATCAGATGATGCGGAACTGGGCCAAGATCACCTGCGGGATGATGGGCCGGACTCCGGATTTCTTGAACGTGAGCCTGATGTCCATGGCCGCGGCGGGTAAATTCTTTGGCCAGAACCGCCCTGAGTTTGAGAAGAACATCCAGGACTATTACGAGATGGTCCGTGAGAAAGACCTGGTACTGACCCACACGCTGGTCAATATCCAGAGGAACCGCTCCGGCGCGGCCACTGCGCTGGACGATTCTTTGGATGTGGCCTTGTCGGTGGTGAAAGAGACTGACGAGGGGATCATCGTGAACGGGGCCAGGGTGCTGGCAACCCTACCCATCGCCGATGAGATCGCCGTCTACCCGGCGCGTTCCCACCGTCTGCCCACCGGAGCACCCGGTCGGACATCGTTTGCATTTGCCCTCCCCTGTGATGCCCCCGGGTTGAAGTTTCAATGCCGTGAACCCTTTGACCTGCAACGCTCCAGCTTTGACCACCCCTTGGGTTCACGGTTTGAAGAGATGGACGCCCTGGCCTTCTTCGATAACGTGTTAGTTCCTTGGGAGCGGGTCTTCCTGTACGGGGATGTGGATATGTGCAACAACATGTCTCTGACCACCCACCAGTACCTGCACTCTGGCCATCAGGTTGTCACCAAGAATGTGGTGAAGTGTGAGTTCATCCTGGGGCTGGCAAACCTGATGGTCGAGACTTTGGGTTCGGGCGAAGCGCCCCAGGTCCATGGCATGATGGCGGAGATCATCGAGAACCTGGAAATCACCAAGGCCCTGTTGCGGGCGGCTGAAGTGGATGCCGAGTTGGACGAGTGGGGCGTGATGTGTCCGGTGGATATCTCGCTGATGGTGGCCCGCCAGCAGTTCATCAAGATGTACCCAAGGATGGGGGAAATACTCCATCTGCTGGGTTCCAGCAGCTTGATGGCCCTACCCACCGAAGAGGATTTCAGTGGCCCCATAGCCGAAGACATAGACCGCTATCTGGAGACTGATTTCTCTAATGCTAAAGATAGGGTCAGGCTGTTCCGGCTGGCCTGGGATACCTGCTGCAGCGCGTTTGGCTCGCGGCAGATACTGTATGAGCGGTTTTTCCAAGGGGACAGAAACCGCAACGTGGTGCTGATGAACTCCCGCTACGACAGAGAACCAATGAGCCAGTTCGTTAAGGATTTTCTAAACCAGGAGTAGGAACTGAAGGGCGTCGATCATGTCTCAGGAGCAATTCTCCGAGACTGTCATCCTGAGGAGTAAAACGACGAAGGGTCTACCAAATTGCGGTTTGGCAGACCCTTCGGCAAGCTCAGGGTGACATTTGCGGTGGAGTCTTTTGTTAGCGGAGTTAAGCCTTGTCTGAAGGACGGAACAAAGCCCCTTCTCCCCCTGGGAGAAGGTTGGGATGGGGGCTAATCCTTGTCATCATCCTTTTTGAACAGGGACTTAGTCGTCCGCCGTCGCCGTGCCCAGGTTCGGGTTAACCTGAGGTTCTTCCTGCGGCAGGTCGTCTTCCCAGTTGGGAATCAGTACATGAGACGTATCGTCCAGCATACTGATGACCACCACGCCAAAGGCGCTGAACCCTACAGACAGGGCCATCACCACGTTGAAAGACCCCGTCGCATAGACCACCAGTCCGGCCAAACCCGTTGCCACGGCGTGACCCATCAACGCGCCCGTGGTCTGCCAGCCGTAGACCGTCCCCATCGGGCCTTCCCCGAAGTACTGACGGTTGATGACTAGATAACCTGTCCACTCCCCGCCAAACCCGATCCCGAAGACCGCTGCGAATAGGTAAAAAGCCCAGGCGTCATGGGACCAAAAGAGCATGAACACTGTGATGGCCTGAATGGACAGGCTGGCGGCCATCATCTTTCGAGTCCCATAGGCCTCTGCCATGATCGGCGTCACGATACGACTGATAACGCTTATCAGGGCGATGATGGTCAGGATTATACCGGCTTGGGCCAATGACGAGAATGCCCCACGTTCAAAAGCCATGGGGATGACGTAGATCAGGACGGTGCCGTGCCCGGCACAGCCCAGGGCATGGATCAATGGCAGGTTCCAGAAAGGCTTGGTACTACGAGTGTGTTGGTTGAATACCTTCTGGCGCATCCGATCGACGGTCTTATCTCTGACGACCGGTGGCGGATCCGTTGGCCTGGCCCCGTAAGGCTGGATTCCTATGTCGGCTGGTTTGCTCCTCATCAAGGGGACCAAGCAGAGCATGATACCCCCGCCAACGGATCCAATGAGCATGAAGGTGGATTGCCAGCCGAGCGCTTCTATGAACCCACCCATGGCCGGGGCCATGACGGCGGTTCCCGCGCCTCCCGCGCCCCAGAGAAGGCCCACTCCCAGTCCCAACCGCCTACGGAACCAGCCGCTCACCGCTGCCATCAGGGGGACCATGGCCAGGGATTGGGTGAGGGACAGCAGAATCCCGAAGAAGATGAAGAAGTGCCAAATCTCGGTCACCTGGCTCAGCAGGAACATGCTGATGATGTACATGGTCGCTGCAGCTAGAAGCATCCGTCGTGAGCCGTAGCGGTCGCCCAGCCAGCCTGTGATCGGGGCATACATCGCGCCGAATAGGTAGTAGCTGGCGATGACCATGCCGATGGTGCCCAGGCTCCAGCTAAATTCCCCGTTGGGATCATTCAGTGGCGGAACCATGATTCCGGCAGCCATGCTGATGGAACTGGCGAAGATCTGGACGGTGGCCAGGATGCCGATAATGATCCAACTGTAGTGGATGCCGAAGGGCATATTACCAGCTGAGAAGCCCAATTTTGGTCTAACTGGAAGAGCCAACTACCTAATACCGCCTGTCTGGAATATGAAATTCCAGTAGATGATTATATTTCGTATGAAGAACGCTCGCATTATAGCGAAAGACCGCCACTTGCACAGGCCACGGCTGAACGGGTTGCCGAAACAGTATCAGATCATGATGTTCATTTGATTGATGATGGTATGACCCAGGGTTGTGTCACCGGTGATGGTGACTCTTCCTGAAGCCAATGCTTCCGACGGTGCCCACCGGCCACAGCTGAGGCAGGCAAAGGTTTCGACATCGGCGGTGATTGTGACCGTCGACGAGTCTGGCTCTGCTTCCAGTTCGCTGCCCCTGTTGCCGTCTACGCCCACGGAGACTAACCGGCCGGCGGGCCCGGTGATGTTGAAGACCACGGTGGTGCCATCTGGGGCTTGTGCTTTTCTAGCAACCACGAAGGGCATGGCTCTGGTGAATCGGCCCACGGAATGGGCTGCCACCGGCCCGTCTAGTTCTCCGGGTATGTTTAGGGCGCGCCGTATGTCTTGCTCGTGGACCCAGGCGTCCATGATCCGGATACGCAGATGGTCTGTGATGGTGCCCGGACCAAGGGGAGTTTCGGTCTCGGCGTTGAACCCCTCATCGGTCAGACCGTTGAGGAAGGACAAACGCTCGTTGGTCAACTCGCGGAACTCATCAAGGACCTGCTGACCTGACCATGAGCGACGGTAGTCGACAACCACTTCGTTGGACTGGCCAACGTCGTTCTGAACGTGGGAGGCGTCTTGAGGCGTGTGGTCTGGGCGTGGGTTGCCCAGTATTCCGGATTCTGCGCCCACCAGATGTGATACCTGGTCTTGGACTGACCACCCTGGGCAATCTGTGGGGGTCTTCCACTGGGCTTCGTTCAGGGGAGAGCACAACGAATCTATGGAACGCCAAACCCGTTCCATCAGGACTACCACCTGTTGGTTGCACATGGTTCTCCCTCCTAAAATTTGTCTGGCCGATTCCCGAATTTGGACTAGTGCGCCGCGTCCTCTTCTTCCTTTCGGATGCCTTCCCGGCGGGTGATCTGTCGGATGGCTTCATCGGCACCCATCCGTCCCACCGGCCCAGAGGCGTACATCGAGCCCAGCACGGTGCCACCACGGCCCAGGAGGAATTCGGCTGGCTGGATGTAGCCACCCCGGTCCTCGGACCACCAGGCTCCGATGGTTGCGCCGTCTTCTTTGGTGGCACCGTAGGCAACAGGGAAGGACAAACCCTTGTCCTTAACTTCCTGAGCGTGTTCTTTGCTATCGACACTCACGGCATAGACGGTGACTTCCAGTTCGTCCAGCTCCGCTTTGTTTGCTTCCCATTCGGCTAACTGCCGGTTGCAGTAGGGTCACCAATGACCACGATAGAACAACAGCGCCGTGTACCGGGTGGGTGCGTCATCGGGCAGTGTAAGCGTGCCGCCGTCCAGTAGGTTGAGGGTGATCTTGGGGAGCCGCGCTCCCTGTTGCAGCATTTCGCCCATCGTTACTTCCTTGCGTTGGAGGAATTTAGTTTCAGGTACTCAGCTTATTTTCGATGCCTAACTCCCAAATTGGGTTCATGCTGGCCAATCCCATCTGGGGAACAGAATCAGGTTGCCCGCCAGCATAACCACGGTCAGGCGCCCAGTCAACGAATCTCCTCCCCGTTTGCCTGCTGATATTGCTCCACCTATCCCCTAGGGGAACTAAGGAGGTATCCCCATATCCCTAGATTAGTGGCGGAAAAGCCTTTTTTTTGAAGATGGGGAACATCCCCCATGTGCCATCACCGGCCCTCGGCCTACGATGTTTTCAAGTTAAGTTTGAGGTGAGGCAACCATGACAACAGCAACGAACATCCAGATGAACAGCAACGGCAATAGCCAGGGAAACCAACAAGAAAACAACAAATTCGAGGAGGTGGCAAAAATGACCATCACAACCAACATCCAAGGAATCTTCAACAACAACATCAAAGTACTGGTCGGTATCTTCGTAGGAGGAATGATGGCTCTGGCCACTGTCCTACCCGGACCCGCCTTAGCCGATACGCCAGCCAGTCCTAACGCGGCTTCAGTGATGACATCAGTCGGCAAGGAATTCCCAGACGTGGATGACTTCGATTCCATCCCATCGGTGGCCAGGGCTTACACCAGCATGGAAATGCCTAGTGTGGACGACTTTGACTCTCTGGTTTCGGGCAGCACGGCCTACACCAACCTGGAGACAGCCAACGTTGATGACTACGACTCTCTGGCGAAACGAATCACCGTCCTGGAATTCCCGTCTGATAGCGAACTAGTCTAGCGGGCCGGTCTTACCTCGAACCGGCAAGCATCTATCTCCGCACAGGCGAGCGGGTCTTGCCTCGACCTCGCACGCATCAAGCCCCGGCCCCTCCTTGGGGTCACCAAGGAGGGGCCGGGGCTCTTTTTTCCCCAAGAAGCGAGGCGACTTCAGTCCAAAAATTTGCCAACGGAAACCGGATTTAATCTATAATCTCCCGAGACTCTACCGCCTCAAAAGAGAAAAACCGTGTCAGATCTTCTCGACGCATTGAAAAAAACCGTGGGACAAGAAGTCGTGTTTCAAGCTCCCGACGAGATGGGCCAGTCTTCGCTGCGTCAGTACGCTCTGGCCATCGGCGACTTCAATCCCTTGTACCTGGACTCGGAGTTTGCCCACGCCCATGGGTTGCGGGACGTGATGGCCCCGCCGACGCTGGTCTGCGACACTTGGCAGTACATAGACAGCGATATGGATGACCGGGGCGGTTTCGTTGGACGAGGTCTCCTTGGTGAATTGAATGGCCTTAGGGCTGGCAACGAGTACGAGTTCTTCCAACCTATCCACCCCGATGACGTGATTACCGCCCACTGGATGGTCAAGGACGTCTATGAGCGGGTGGGACACACCGGCTCGCTCATATTCCAGGTTATCGAAGCCAATTTTTACAACCAGCGGGAAGAGCTGCTGGCCCGCAACACCGAGACCATGTTCTATCGGCCAGAGGTGTAGCGTGGCAGTTCAAGTAAGGGATTTCGAGGAAATTAGGGTTGGCGATGAGCTGCCGCCCTTGGTCAAAGAGATCGGCATGGCCAGAATGATGGCTTACGGGGCGGCGACCTGGGATTTCGTCCGGCTGCACTACGATGCCGATTACGTGAGGGAGTTGGGGTTTGATGCGCCATTCGTGGACGGACAGATGATGGGCGGCTTCCTGACCCAGTTGACGCAGGACTGGGCCGGACCGCAGGCGTTTCTCAGCAAGTTGGCCTTTCGGAACCGGGTGATGGCCTATCCCGGAGATACCCTGACCTGCCGCGGCATTGTTACCGGCCTATCGTCCAGCGATGAAGGCGGTATGGTTGAATGTGACTTATGGGTGGAGAACCAGCGGAAGGAGAAAGTGGTGGACCCGGCCAGCGCCCTGATCCGGTTTCCCCTCATGGCAGGTAGCTAAATGGCGAAGGACATCGTGGAAGTCGACCCGGCAAAATTCCCTTGGTTGGATTTGAATCGGTACACGTTCTGCATGGGGGCCGAAAGCGGGGGCATCGTCTATCTATCGGGACAGACTGCCAGCGAATACGACCCTGAGTCGGGTCGGGTGGTTTGTAAGGGAGACCTGCTCGCCCAGACAAGGGTGATCTACGAGAAGTTGGCCGTGGCATTAGAAGCCGCCGGTATGGGCTTTGAAAACGTGGTTCAGACCGTTGATTACATCGATGCCACGGCTCTGCCGCAGTACCGCCAAACGGGAGCCATTCGCCAGGAATACCTTGGGGGCAGCCCCGTTGCCGCCACTGGGATCATTGTGGAGCGGCTCCTGCGGCCCGACGCATTGATCGAAGTGAGCATGGTGGCCATGCGGGCTGAAAAGAAGGCAATCAGCCTGGAGGGAGACAGGTACGGTCGACTTACCTACGTGCCTGGTGTGGAGTCTGGCGGCATCGTCTGGACTTCAGGGTTCGTGGGTCATGAAGAGGTAGACGGACGGGCCCATTACCCCCAGGACACCTCGCGGCAGGTTGAGTTGACCTACGATATATTGGGCAAGGTGCTGGCTGGCGCAGGCGCCGGGCCGGAGGATGTGGTCAAGAGTCTCGACTACCTATCGCCCGAGTGTCTGCTGCAGTACCCAGAAGCTGACGGCGCAAGGCGCAGGTTTTTTGGGGAGCGGTTTCCGGCAACCACCAGCATCCCGGTGAATCGTCTGCTGCGGCCTGATGGTCATGTGGAGATTGAAATCGTGGCGGTGAAGGGAGGAACGCGGGAGGAAATACAGGTGCCGGACTGGAAGAAGCATTACGGTGGATTGTCTAGAAGCGCTGCGGTCAAGAAGGGCAGAATGCTTCAGATATCAGGACAATCTTCTGTGGATCACGCCACGGGAGCCACGGTCGGCGGCTTTGATATCGTCGCCCAGTGTGAGCAGTCCTACGCCAACATTGCTCGAATCATGGAGGAGGGCGGCTATTTCATGGATGATATCGTCAATACAATAGAATGGGTCGCCCCCAACGGCTTGATGGAATACCGCAAGGTATCAGAGGTCCGTCGTAAATACTTCGTCGAACGATTCCCCTCAGCTACGGGGGTGTCCATGCACAGGATACTGGGCAAGCCGGAACAACTGATCGAGGTCACCGCTGTGGCGGTGGTGTAGCTCCTGGTTTACGAGACGGTGTAGCCCCCAGAGCCTTCAGAACCCTTCGTTTCCCCGGCTCTCCAAACTCTATCCTAGAGACCAATTAGCGGGTGAATGTGTTATTGGTTGAAGTGGATGTTGGCTTCTGGAGTTCAAAGCCTGATGGCCGATGAGGATTCATTATTGATACTTTTTACACTCGTTATTTTCTGGAGTCTCTGTGGTGTCTGAAGGCGATCGTGCCTCAACGGCAGCTGCTTGCTGTTGCTCCATCCAGTTATTGAACCAACGTCGGTACTCGTCCAAGGCTGGCGGCGATACGTAAAACACTTCAATGTCGCTTGGGAATTGCACCTGGTGGCGTTCGCTGATCAACAATAAGCCTGTTTCGTTTTCTCCTAAAGATGTATCAATATTGGCGGCAATGTGATCGTAGCGCTGTCGGTTGCTGTCGGCGTGCCATTCTTGAAGTCTGGATCCCACACTGGCGCTTGCCAATGGAATCATCATGCAGCGTTGCAGATCGAGGGTTTCCAGCAGCACGTCCATGTCCTCGGTTGGTTCCAGCACCGCACCGGCTTCGGTCTTTCCAGTGATGAAATCGTGGCTGCGAAGGTCTGCTGTGCCTAGCTGTTCTAACCCTTCGGAGCCGCCGACGGTCAAACTTTCGTGGTAGATACGCTGAAGGCCGCCCAACGCCTCTTCCAAGGCAGTGACTTGCGTTTGCATCTGGTCCCAATAATTCTGGAGCACCGCGGCTCCCTCTGGGTCGTCTGCCTGAGGACCGTAGATCAGTGGCACCAATAGAAGTTTGCGCCGACCGTCATATTGGCTCGCCGGGGGCCGTCTTATTCGTCCCAGTTCCTCTGACATGAAGTTTGCCTCTCGGTGGGTAATGTTGGTTGGTGTTTGTTGGGCGCCGTTGAATGCCTGGTTCCACCATAGATTGTATTGACGGTGCCGCACTGAGGCAAGTTGACTAGGATAAACATCTTTGGAAGCTTTGTTAAGATTGGTTGGCTGCGGACATCGCAAGGTGGAATTGTTCCACAAGACCCGTTCATAGAAGGAGATAGGAACATGGCTCCCAATTTTCATTGTGCTAAATGCGCCAACAACGAGTACGAAACCAGTGAGTTTAGGGCGACTGGTGGCTTTTTGTCCAAGATATTTGATATACAGAGTCGTAAGTTCACCACCGTTACCTGCACTCGTTGCAAATACACCGAGATATATAAGGCCGAAAGTGGCGCTTTAGGGAATATCTTTGACCTGTTTACTTAACCCAGACGTACAATTCATATCCATATGACAGCGATAGAGCCAAAGGTCTTCTGGGAGTTCCTCAAGTCAAGGGGGGTAATGCTCGTGTCTGGTGTCCCGGATTCTACTTTTAAGAAGACTTACGACCATATGATCGACGACCCTGAGATCCTATACGTTCCAGCAGTGAGAGAGGACGTCGCGTTGGGGGTAGCCAGCGCAGCCTATTTTCAGGGCAGAGTCGGAGCGGTAATCATGCAGAACTCGGGCATCGGAAACGTCGTCAATCCCCTGACGTCGTTCAGCTTGATGTACCAGCTACCTGTTCTGATGATCGTTGGCTGGCGGGGATATGGCGGGCCGCCCAACGACGCCCCGGAACATTGGGTTATGGGAGCCAAAACTCCAGAGATATTGGAAACCCTTGAAATACCCTTTGAGATCCTGGAGACCGAAGGGTTTGAGGGTCGCATCGACAAGCTCCTGGGTACTATGAACGGAGAATCTGTGCCTGGTGCATTGTTGATTCGGTCTGGAGTTGTCCTTTGATCAGCCGTATTGATGCTATCGAGGTCATAGCCGATCACGTTGCTGCGAACGATCTGATTATCAGCACCACCGGGATGATCTCGAGGGAATTATTTGTAACCCAGGACCGCTGGGCGAATTTTTACATGCTCGGCTCGATGGGTCTTGCATCCTCGTTTGGCTTGGGTCTGGCGCTGCTCAACCCTAACCAGCGAGTCATTGTTATTGAAGGTGACGGTAGCGCGCTTATGAGCATGGGTACTCTGGCACTTATTGCGAGTGAAGCGCCGTCCAACCTCGTGCATATCGTCCTGGACAATGAGAGTTATGAGTCAACTGGCGGGCAGGTAACCATCACCAGGCAGATAGATTTGTCACAGATAGCAGAAAGCTCTAGTTACCAGCACGTGGAGCGAGTTGAAGGCGGTGTCCAACTGGAGAGGGCGTTAGAAAGGTGCAATTTTACGCCCGGTCCTCATTTCATCCTGTCGAAGGTCGGGATTGAGCAGGTTGAAGACATCTCACGTGTCACCCATATCCCCATTGAAATCAGGGATCGTTTCCTTAGCGTCGTGTTGAAAAACCCATCCGCTTGACTACCAGACGGCGGATCGAATCAGCCAGCAGGACGACTGCTATCCTCGTCAGTTGAGGCGTTGGCCTGGGCGTGCCATCGGCATTCTTTCTGATTGGTTTGGAAAATGGGGCTTATGTGGATCCCAAACCACACATCACAGGCGTTCCTAGAATTCGCGATTCAGCTTCGTTCCGGAGCTTTCTAGACGAGGCCTTGGACCGCCGATCAAGCCAGAGAAACTGGGATGTAGAGAACTTCTCTGGCTCTTTGGACCGGAGTTGGGCGGTAGTACAAAGCATTCTTGCTTCAGCCTGAGGCAACTTACAAAGTCGCTTCAGGCCCGTTTCTAACCTGTTAAACTCCAGTCATGGTCAGATTCGTCTACGGCAAGAGAATCAGTAAAACAGCGTTATTATCCCCCGCTGCCAGCGCGCGCATATTTGATGAACAGAGAAAAGAAGTCTTCCTGACGCGTCGGGCAGATAATGGCCGCTGGTGTTTGCCCAGCGGAGCCATGGAGCCGGGTGAAAGCGCCGAGGAAACCTGTGTTCGAGAGACGCTGGAAGAGACTGGATTGCAAGTACGGGTGACCCGACTGGTCGGGA
>PCAH01000026.1 GCA_002730485.1 Dehalococcoidia bacterium
GCCAGGGCGTTGCCCGATGTACGAGATGGGTTGAAACCGGTCCATCGCCGTATCCTCTACGCGATGCACGACATGGGAATCAGGCCCGGCGGCGCCTACAGAAAGAGCGCCAGGATCGCCGGTGAAGTGCTCGGTAAGTTCCATCCCCATGGTGAGGGTTCGGTCTACGATGCACTGGTGCGTCTGGCCCAAGACTTCTCCATGCGCTATCCCTTGATCACCGGTCAGGGTAACTTCGGCAGCATCGACGGCGACCCGCCAGCGGCCATGCGGTACACGGAAGCTCGCCTGGCCCCAATCGCTGATGAGCTGCTGGCAGACATCGATCAGAATACGGTCGATTTTTCTGCCAACTTCGATGATTCCCTGGGTGAACCCACTGTCCTCCCTGCCCGCTTGCCCAATATGCTGATAAACGGAGCATCAGGCATCGCGGTGGGTATGGCGACCAACATCCCTCCCCATAATCTTGGCGAGGTCTGTGATGCCATCGTCAGATTGATTGACGACCCAAACGCCACAACTGAGCAGTTGATGCGCTCGGTGAAGGGCCCTGACTTCCCAACTGGAGCAAATATCCTGGGCCACCAGGGTATCTATGACACGTATACCACCGGACGCGGCCGCATCATCATGGAAGCGACCACGGCCATTGAAGAGATACCCGGCAGCCGAGACCGGGAACAGGTGGTCATCACCGAGATTCCCTATCAGGTGAACAAGGCCAACCTGGTGGAAAAGATCGCTACCCTCACAAGGGAAAAGAAACTAGAAGGAATCTCGGACATTCGCGACGAATCTGACCGCCACGGGATGCGCATCGTCATTGAGCTGCGGCGCGACGCCCAGACCTACGTGGTTTTGAACAACTTGTTCCGCCACACCGCACTCCGTAGTTCCTTCAATACCATCATGTTGGCGCTAGTAGATGGTCAACCCCAGATTCTGCCATTGAAGCGCTGCCTGACCTTGTTCATAGAGCACCGTCAGGAAGTTATCCGTCGACGCTCCGAGTTCCAGCTTCAGAAGGCCCGCGACCGCGACCATGTGGTTGAGGGTCTACTGCTTGCCCTGGATCGGATGGACGAGGTAATCGCGATCATCAGGGGTTCGGCCGACGTTGAAGCAGCTCGCGCCAATTTGATGTCGACCCTCGACTTAAGCGAGATCCAATCCCAGGCAATCTTGGATATGCAGCTTCGCCGCTTGGCCGCCTTGGAACGGGACCGGTTGGAGAAAGAGCATGAAGAACTCCTGGCCAAGATCGCTGAGCTCGAAGCGCTGCTGGCCAGCCCTGAACTGGTCATGGCAGAGATCAAGGACGAAACCAAGGCCCTCAAGAAGTCTTTCAACAACCCGCGGCGGACGGTGATCCACGACGCGGAGTTAGCCGACCAGTCAGACGAATCGTTCATCCCCCACGAAGACGCCATCATCACGCTCAGCCAGAAGGGCTACGTGAAACGGGTGCCTTCAGATACCTTCCGCACTCAGCACCGCGGCGGCAAGGGCGTGGTTGGGATGCGCACCAGAGAAGACGATGCGGTGATGGACCTGGTGGTTGTGGACACCCACGACACCTTGTTCTTCTTCACCAATCGTGGTCGGGTATACCCCCTGAAGGCGTACCAAATCCACGGCGACTCATCACGGACCAGCCGTGGTGTGTTGCTATCGAACCTCTTACCTCTGGACCGGGGTGAGGCTATCCAGGCCATGCTCCTAATCGATAATCCCAGAGACGAATATCCGCTGCTGTTAGCGACCAAGAAGGGTGAGATAAAAGCCCTTAAAACAGGAGAACTCACCCGCATCCGTCCGTCCGGATTGATAGTGTTCGACCTGGAGCAGGGCGATGAGTTGGTGTCGGTTGCCCAGGTGGGCGAAGCCAAACATGTGGTCATGGTGACCGAACAAGGCCAGGCAATCAAGTTCCCGATAACCGGACTGACTCCACGGTCACGAACAGCTGGCGGCGTTCGGGGTATCCGGTTGTTGAAGAACGACTCGGTTGTTGCCATGAGCACGGTGACACCGAGCAGCCATCTAATGATCGTCAGCCAGCGTGGTTACGGCAAGAGCACTCCGCTGGCAAGCTACCCGAGCCATTCCAGAGGCGGTCAGGGCGTCCGGACATTCAGGGTCTCCGACAAGGCTGGCAAGGTGGCAGCCGCCAGAGTGGTGTCCGAGGCTCCAGGTCAATTGATTCTCATCATCTCTGCCAAGGCCCAGGTGGTGCGGATTACCTTGGAAGACGTTCGGGTAACCGGACGAAATACCCAGGGTGTCATCGTCTGGCGGGACCGTGAGGCAGACGATTATGTCGCTTCAATCGCGGTCTTCCAAGAATCGGACACCTCTTCCGGCTCCGCTACGGAGCCAACAACCAAAGCATCTTCAAATGGCAAGGCAAAGGCCTCCAATAGCAAGGAAGAAGAAGTCGTTGAAGATGAGGTAGAAGAAACGGAGGAGAACGAGGAGAGCGCCGAAGAATAATCAGTCTTTGGCACCTGCCAAAAGTGGTTAACTCAAGGAAGGGCACCATCGAATCTCGGTGCCCTTCCTTTTTGATACTAATCTACCGACATTAATCCAAAATCCATGGTTACTTTGTTGGTTGAAAGCTTGCACCGAGGTGTGGGATTAGATAAGATAGGGTTAATCAGTTGATAACAGCGCATCCTCAATATCATGTTAAATGATGGTAAATATCCCGATAGCGAGCATCACCATTAATGAAATTAGTTTTCCTGCACGGGGCCGGGAGTTCCAGCCTCAGCTACTACTACCAACTACGTCATTTCCGCAACGCTAAAGCAATCGACCTTCCAGGTCATTCCACCGGCAAAGCCTGCAACGATATAGAAAGTTATCTCGAATGGGTACGAGGTTTCATCACCGCCCGCAGATACAAAGATGTGGTCCTTTGCGGCCATTCCATGGGCGGAGCAATCGCCCTCCTATACGCCATCCGGTATCCAGAAGAACTCAAGGGATTGATCCTGATGGGTACAGGCGCCCGATTGCGGGTTCATCCAGACCACCTGGAGCGTTGCCGGGAACCTGGTCCAGACAACTCCGACTGGTTGGCCGGGCACATGAAGAACTACAAACATGTTGCACCCGATATGCAACCAGTCCTTACGCAAAGGGCTGTTGAAGTTGGGCCTGAGGTCGAGTTGAACGACCTTCTAGCCTGTGACCGGTTCGATGTCATGGACCAACTTGGCGGGATCCAATTGCCGACCAAGATTCTCTGCGGCAGCAATGACTCGATGACGCCGGTCAAGTACGCTGACTATCTGACGGAGCACCTGCCCAATGCCGAGGAAACGGTTATTCCTGGTGGGCACTTCGTCCAGATGGAAGAATACAAGAAGGTCAATGAAGAGATAGAAAACTTCATGACAAGCTTGAAGTAGCAGCCTGAGACGAAGCTAAGCTAAGAACTACAAAAAGTGGGACGGCTTCCCGCGAAGAAACGGGAAGCAAAGGCGGAGAGCCTATTCCCCAGCCGGGTTATACCAACGGCTGTTATAGAACATCAAAGGTGCGCCGGGTTCTTCTCGCCGCATTTCTTTTACCGCACCGATATAGATGGTGTGGTCTCCATATACGTGGGTCCCTAGGACCTCGCAGCCAAAGAACACCATAGACCCTTCCAAGACTGAAACCTGGTCGTTGCCCTCCGAATATTGGTATTCGACTCCACCCGTACGGTCTTCCAGTTTCTTGGCAAAGTAGGCACCGAGTTCTTGTTGCTCCTGAGTCAGAATGTTCACGCCAAACCGATTGGTCTTCTGCAAGAATCCGTGGGTGTGGGTATTGTGGCCGATGCATACCATGATGGTTGGTGGGTCCAGGCATATCGAGGAAAAGGCGTTGGCAGTCATTGAATGGGGCTGCCCTTCGTCGTCGAGAGTCGTTATGACTGTTACGCCTGTTGCGAACTGAGAAAGGGCGGACCTAAATTCGTTCTGATCTAGCAAGACTATACCTACACAATGGTTGGATCCAGTGGAATTTTCAATATTATATACGCTTGATTATCGAGGTGCCACCAGATAGCGCGGCCAAATTCCCACGGGTCAGGGATACGGAATAAAACAATCGCTCAGCTTACCGTCCGGTTCATCCGCATAACGGGCGCCATCCAGTTTAACCACGGTGCCCTTTGGCACCAAATGACTGAACAACTTTGGGTGGGTCAATCCAGCCAAGATCTCCAGACCGTCGATGATCCGCGGCCCGGGTCTACTGAAGTAAGAATGATCGATCAGATATACCTCTCCGTTCTTCACGCAGGTTAGATATCTCCATCCATCCTGCAATTCCAGCCACGGCGCTTCCCTTAGATTTCTGGCCAGGTCAGATGAACAAAGGTCGACGAACAACTTATCTGAATCGTTTTCTAAAATCACGTGCCAATCCAGCCTGTTGGCAGAGCATCCAGGTTCGAACAGCTCCTGCTGCCCGCCGGCAAGATTAAGCATGTCTGGAATCCAATGGCCGCCAACAACCAAAGGATTGATCCCTTCAAGAGAAAGCACCTTCGGTCGCTCACTCATCGCAGGAAGTTTATCTTGGATCGACTGAACACGGGTGCGCATGGAAGCGATCTCGTGATTCGCCTGGGCCTCAGCCTCGCAAGCACGTCCCACCGACAGTATGGATTCCAACACGTCATCAAACGTTCTGGGTTGGAGTACCACGATCTCTGGTTGAATCTCCATACCAGCGACCACTCCGGATACCTGTCCGGCATCAACCTCGCACACGTGGCAGAGGTCCTGAGTCAATATCACGTCGGGTGATTCTCTGATCAGCCACTCTTGGTCCAGGTCATAGGGGTTCTCGCCGCTGGTGAGAAGTTTCAGCATCGCAGCTTCAACCTCGTCACTGGACAATACTGATGGATCAACCTTGCTCCGGCTAACGATCGGTTTGGACGCAGCCGCGGCAGGGTAATCACACAGATCAGAAACCCCGACGACTTGGTCGCCAAGCCCCAATGCAAACAATATCTCAGTGCCGCTGGGAAGCAACGAACAGATTTTCATGCCTTCACGGCCGTCCTTTGATTTCGCAGATCGGCGTACCAGAAACCAGGCCGACATGCTCTGTTGATTGGGGTTTCAGGTACCGAAGCTGATGTATTATAGACCTCGGTCAGTCGCTTGGGACGGTCGAGTGAAAATGGCCAGGCCGATGATTACATCTTAAACCAGGCGGACGCGATCAATGGCCCAAGGGGCATGGGCAGAAAAATGGAGCCAATGGGATCTCCTAAAGCTAAACTCATTTAGCTTTGGGATAACCGGGTTCATCCTGGCGATGGACACGGTAGTTCTGCCTGTGTTCGTACTGACCGTGGCGCCAGACGAGTTTAAGAACACCTACCTTGCGGTTCTGGGCATTAGCGGTCTGGTCATGGCCGCCCTGGTTCAGCCGACCATAGGGCGCATCAGCGACCGCACCCAGTCCCCGCTGGGTCGTCGGGTTCCGTTCATCCTCTGGGGTTCAGTTTTCGCGGCTTTGGGCTTGATCGGCATGCGACTGGCGCCCAACTTTGGCGTCCTGTTCGCCGCCTGGATATTCATCCAGGCCAACGTGAATATCGCCTACGGACCTGGTCTGGCGTTGATTCGAGATTGTATTCCGTTGAACCGCATCGGCATGGCATCGTCTGTGAAGATCATGTCCGACGCAGCCGGCGCGGCTGTGATGATAGCCGTGACAGGGGCCCTGATCGGAAAGACCAGCGGTTCTCTGGACTGGCAGTGGATCGCCCTAGGGATACTCGCCTTCTTAATGATCATGGCGATCTCCATCACCTCCGTCCAGGTCTCTGTGCGTGAGCTACGCACTCCTTCCAATTCTCAGCGGATAGATATCGAATCCTCCCTGAAGTCGGTTCTCAACCCCCAGCTTGGTCTGTTCTTGATATCCCGCCTGGTGATGATCGCCGCGATCGCATCCTTCCAAACCTATGGCTTATTCTTCCTTAGGGATTCTGTTGGGTTGGATAACCCGGCAGAGGCTCTGGGACGGATGGTCCTGGTGATTGCGGGGACGTTGGCAGTGGCTGTCTATGTTTCCGGGTGGGTTTCTGAGCGGGTGGGGAGAAAGCCAGTGGTAATGGTTGGGGCCATAGGAGCTGCGCTCAGTTCTCTATGGATGCTGACCGCCAACGATTCAACGGAAGTCTTGCTCATCGCCAGTGTCATCGGCGCGTCGGTAGGTGTTCTTCTCAGCGCCAACTGGGCGTTGGCAAATGAACTAGCCGACGAAAGCCAAGCGGGATTACACATCGGCATCGTCAATCTGGCGACCATCGCAGGCGCGGCCCTGGCAAAGCTCCTGGGTCCTGGAATCGACACTTTGAACCAGATACCCGGGCAACCAGACGACTTTGGTTACCACGTCTTGATTGCCGGTTCTGCTGGCTTCTTCATACTGGGAGCGGTGTTATTGATGCCCCTTAAGACCACCGAGCGGGAGTTCTTCTCCAGAAACGAACCTAGCCCGCCCTCGTCTTAAGCTCAGTTAGCCACCAGAGGTTAGCTACTTCTTGGCGCTGCCCGCTTTCTTCACAAACTCGGCAGCGCCCTGAGCGACCCAAGCGTTCCACGATGTCATCACGAACTGGACGCCCTTTTGTATGTAGGCTTCCACGTTTCCGTCGTTCACCAGCGTCCCGGCCACCTTCCCTGCGCCGGTGATCTTGGCGATGGCATCATCGACTGCTTTTAGGACCTCAGGATGACCGGCATTGCCGATGTGCCCCATGGTCTGGGAGAGGTCAGACGGAGCGACGAAAAAGACGTCGATGTCTGGCACCGTCAGTATCTCATCCAGGTTGGACAGCGCCTCAATCTCTTCTAGGAGCACAACGACCATTGTCTGGTCATTGGCCTGGTGGAAGTAATCTCCGACCCCAAAGGACTGACGCCCACCAAACATCCCCCGGTATCCCAATGGGGAGTACTTTGTGGATTGGGCAGCCTGTTCAGCGGCCTCTTTGGAATTGACGTGCGGCACGACTATTCCCATGGAGCCACGGTCCAATGTACGTGTGATCAGACCCGGGTCGTTGGAGTTCACTCTGGTGATGGATGCCATCTCCCAGAGGTCACAGGCCCTGGTCATGTCACCCAGAGCGTCCCAATCCACAGACCCGTGCTCGCATTCGATCCAGGCAGCATCAAATCCGATGGGTCCCAAAAAATCTATGATGTCGCTGCTCTGAAGCCCTGAGATTACCGATATCACTTCGCCGTTTTGTAATTCTTGCTTGGCCTTGTTAGGTCTGATCGATGCCACTTTGGGCCTCCTGAATCGCGAATTTATCCGTTAAACGTTGATGCACTCAGCGGTGAGCCTGGCCATTCTGCCATCAAGCCTAGGTTTTTACAAATCCAGAGCACGACCGGGTTAATGCTCCCAATCGGGACGGGAATCTTCGGCCCCGTTCTTGGACAGATCGGTCTGGAATGAACCGTCGGAGCTCATCCGAAATATATCTTCATTGGCGTTCCTATCTGTCTGAAAGACCATCTGGAAGCCAGTGGATTTCCATGCGGGGTTGGTTTCTATGTCATCGGTCAGCGTCAGCCTAGTGATTCCGGTACCGTCAGATTGCACCGTATAGATGTCCATTGGGTCGTTGCGGTTCGATGCAAATGCAATGGTATTACCAGTAGGTGACCAGGCCGGAGAGACGTCCTTACTGGGGTCATTGGTCAGGTTCGTCAACTCTGTGCCGTCCACATTCACCAGATAGATTTCACTGTTCCCGTCCCGGTCTGAAACAAAAGCCAACTTGGTGCCGTCCGGTGCCCAGGTCGGGGCCGTATCCGACGCCTCATCGGAAGTAAGTCGTTGTGGGTTGGAACCATCCACATCCATGACATATATCTCATTATTGCCTTCCCTGTTTGATGTGAAGGCGACCTTGGAGCTGTCAGGTGAGCATGAAGGGTCAGAATCTGCGGCAGATTCGTTGGTGAGTCTGAGTTGAGATGTCCCGTCATCATTCATCACATAGATTTCGAGATTACCGTCTCGTTCTGATGTAAAGACCAGAGACTCGCTGCCACACCAAGATGGGTCGGTGTCTGCGGTGGGGTTGTCCGAAAGGTTCACCGGGTTATAACCGTCCGACCCCATAATCATGATTTCCATATTCCCAGTCCGATCGGACTGGAAAGCTATCCGTCCTCCTGCTACGTAGGGCAGAAGCGTTGGTGTTGGGAACGGAGTCGCGGTTGGCAATGGTGTCGGTGTCGGCGTTGGCACGGGTGTCGACGTTGGAGTGGGAACGGCTGTCGGTGTTGATGGTGGCGTGCGCGTAGGGGTAGGAACGGCTGTGGGGTCTGGATCAGGGAAGGGCGTCGGTACTGGGGTTGCTGTCGGCGTAGGGACCGGTGTCGGCACTGGCGTAGGCGCCGGTATTTGCGTGGCCGTAGGCTCAGGGATTGGTGTCGGTTGCGGCGTTGCAGTAGGTTCAGGTGTCGGCACCATGGTCGGAGTCGGAGCTTGGGTTGGCGTCGCAGTGGGAGTTGGGATCACAGTTGGAATTGCCGTGGGCGTAGGCGTTTCAGTCGGTTCAGGAATTGCCGTCACAACGACGGTTGGAACCGAAGCCGGCAACGGGGATGGTGTTGGTAGAGCAGTTGCCGAGAGAACGGGGATCGGAGTTGCCGTCGCCAGATTTTCCTCTATCGGTTCTGGTGTAGGAGTTATTGGCGTTGGTGTTGGCGGCGTCTCGGTTGGCTCTGCGGCTGCCATCAGTTCGGAGCCTGCCTTGCCACCTGACGGACCAACGGTCAGCGCAAATCGGCTTAGGCTGCCAGCATGGACAGTCACTGTGGTCGATTCAGGGTCTCCAACGGTGGGCAGTGCATCCCACAACTGTGTTTGTTCCTGGAAATGCTGAATCGAAAACCGAGAATAATCTCCGCCGAACAGTGCCAGATCATTCGACCCTAAGAAGAGGGTTATCAACAATTTAGACTTGAATTGGACTGGGTCATCCCCGCCGTCGGCAGGTCGTGCGGATAAGTCAAAGACGCGGCCAGTGCTGACGTACCCCTGGGGTAGTTCCGTGGTTCCCGCCAGGTCAGATTCTTCATAATCCAATATGACCGGGGAATCGACGAACTCAGGCGGAGCCATCACTTTGACTCGACCATCCTCCGATTGAAGTTCTACTTGATCCTGACCTGTAAGCAGTACACCAGCAGGTCCCAGCAGCAACCCTTTGAAAGGATTACTGCCGTCACCGTCTTGAGGCTTTAAGGTCAGCACTCTAGTGGCGATCAGGACGCCAAGCAAGGCGGCCAAGAGAGCCAGAGGGACCACCGCAAAAATGAACAGGTTGGCATCGGCCCAAATCGCCGGTCACTTGACCCGGGCGTTGGCCGACCTGCCGAGGGATCCGCCATAAGAAATCACATGGTCCGACCTACAATCGCGATTGCGAGAGGTCAGAAGAAACAATCATTGGGAATCGAACGAAGCGCCGAAAGGACTGGTTTTGACTCACCGGCCCGCCATTCGATACGTTGTTCTTCAGGCTACGAGGAACAACGGTGAACAATACTAACCTCAGATTCGACCTGGAGTCGAGCTTTGATGGGCTTTCAATCTGCAGGTTTGCCCATTCCCAACGAGGTTAGACACGATCAACGAACACAGACCGCGCTAAACATCTCTTCGGCGTTTCGAATATCTAACAGGTCATCCACCTCCGCCCATCTGAGGCTCCCGGTACTCATGACCATCATTTCCACCTCTCCGCTCCCAATGAGGTCAGCGAAAACAGATTCGTAATATTGGTCGGTCTGGCCTTCTTGGAGGAACTCCTCCATCCCAGGGAGGATCGCTTCTCCCAGAGTGGTCTTGGACAGGCGATAGATGTTTACCGTCTTAAAGGTGGATTCGTAATCGAACCCCGGCCCCTGGTCTGTTTTCGGGATCATTGATGTTGCTGCATCCCCTTGAGCAAGGATCACGGTGCCGTCCATATGGTCTTGAAACGAGTCCACCACCGCAACATCATCCTGGGGCAGATGCGCCAGTTGAGTGACCAACCGGTCATCAAATACCAAGTCCGACTCCAGTAGCAAGATGTCATCGTCAAAATGATCCCTTGCCAGCCAAAGGGAATACAGGTTGTTGGAGTTCTGGTAATCCGGATTCTCCACGTAGGTCAGGTTCATGCCCATATAGCGTGATCCAAAGGAATCACGCACTGTGTCGGCCAGGTAGCCCACAACGATCACGCAATCCTTGATTCCCGCCTTGTTGAGGGCATCAAGCTGGTATTCCATCATCGGCTTGCCTGCCACATTCACCAGACATTTTGGTTGAGTGCGAGTCAAGGGTCTGAGTCTGGTTCCCTTTCCCGCAGCTAGTATTATTCCTTTCATGATTTACCTCGCATCCAGCGCGACGCTGTTTTTCAATTCGGTCTTCTGGGCGATCCGCTGTAGCGCATCGATCAAATACCGGTTCTCTTGGTCGGTACGGCAGGCCACCCTTATGAACTCATCGTCCAATCCGAGTTTGGAGCCACAGTTATTGACCAAGATTCGGCTGTCTTCAAACAGCTGAGCGGCGAGTTCGTCCCCCGTCGGTCCGTAAAGGATTTCACAGAGCACAAAGTTCCCCTGTGTCGGGAACGGGTTCAGAAATGGCACGGAACTCAGCTCCCAAACAAGCTTCTGGGTTGCCTCGGTCACTTGCTCGCAGGAAATCTCGTATTCCTCCGAGTATTTGCCCATCGCCTGAAGGAAGAACTGGGCCAGAGAATTGATGCTCCAGATGGGCAGGTCGTTTCTTAGTTCAGCTACCCGCTCAACGTCACCACTTGCCGCGTAGCCAAGACGGATCCCTGGGATGCCACGGTTCTTGGAAAGACTCTTAAGGACCACCATATTTGGGTAATCCTTGAGCATGTCCAATGCAGATTTATCGGGCTCTGCATCCACAAAATCCAGGAACGATCCATCAATCAAGACCAAATTAAGAGACCGCATCCGATTCAAGAAATAGATCAAATCTCCCTTGGAGAGGTAACTTCCGGTCGGGTTGTTCGGTCTGATCAACAGGGCTGAATCCGCGTTTCTGTCCAGGATGTGGCAGATAAATGCGTCCACATCCAGCTCGAACCGGCTCGAGGCGTTGAACGGGAACACCTGCCGACCAAGGATGTGGGCACGGTTGATGAACTCCTCGAATGTTGGGACAGGCACGGCCAACCTGTGGGCGTGCCGATACAACACAGCGTTGATGAGTTCGCTGGCCCCGTTTCCGACGACCAATCCGTCCTGACTGAGACCCAGTTGTTCTGCCAGCAATGAAGATAAGTGCACATTGGTTGAAGGGTAGCTGCCCACCAGTTCCGGCAATCGTGCCTGCAGGTCGTCCATAAACTGCTTTGGTGGGAAATATCGGTTGGTCATGTAACAGAAATCCAGAACATCATGGTTCCAAAATCCGCCGTATAGGGAAGATAATCGATCGACTTCTTGCGTGCGCATAAGACCTACTTTGGGTACGAAAATACGTACCCATAGAAATAAGATTGGGTTCAACGAAAATTGGCATAGCGCATCGCAACAAAGATCGACACCGAAGCAAATCGGGTTTATCCAAGGCGAACGGATACTAGGGGCGAGAGACTGCGCTTAGCCGGGGTCTGAAAAAGGGAAAGTTTGTTGAGAGACGCTAACGGAAGGAGTGCGGCCGAGAGGAGATAGCCCTGATGTTGGCTGTGTGTGTTTGGTCAAAGGAGAATGTATTCATGGTAGGCCTCCATGTACCGGCCACAATTGTATTCCCAGTGGCACGGATACTGGTTCGCACAATATTTTAACATCTACCGATTTGGGCGTTAAATCTGGCAGGGCTTCCCAACATGGTATGGCTCCACGTCTCAGGTGTAAAGATTGGAAAAGATCGGGAACCTTCATATTTCACCCACATGACGCGTTGACGGGTCGCCCATCGCCGGTTGATAATCCCTGGGCCCCAACTGCAACATCAACCTATCCAGCCGCCTGGCAATTTGGTTGGGCCGGCTGAATAACCCTCGATTAGGAGCATCCCATGTCCACCGGCTCAATCACCTGGAACGACCAGACAATTCAGATCGGCGACGCCACATTGCACCTTCGTACCGGCGGCAGCGGTGCCCCACTACTTGTGCTTCACGACGAGATGGGGCGAACAGAGCCCCTCAATTACGCCACAGCGCTGGCCCAAGATTTCAGCCTGCACATGCCGGGCCTGCCAGGGTTTGGTGTCACTGACCGGCTTGATTGGGTAATGAGCGTGCGCGACCTGGCCAGTTGGTACCTCAGGGTTCTCGAGGAAATGGGACTCGACCGGGTCAACGTATTGGGATTTTCCCTAGGCGGCTGGTTGGCAGCCGAGATGGCCAGCCAATCCCCAAAGTCTTTCAACAAGATGGCCCTTGTCGCCCCAACTGGGATCAAACCTGAGTCCGGTGAGATCTTTGACATGTTCTTGGTCATTGCCAGGGAATACATTGACGAGAGTTTCCTAGACATCAACACCACTCCCGAATATGCGACCGCGTTTCCCCTCGAGCCCACTCCTGAACAGATAGAGCTATGGGAGATGGCCAGGGAAGAATCGGCCCGTCTTAGCTGGCGTCCCTACATGTACCACGCGGCCCTGCCTCACCTGCTGGGCAGGGTGAAAGACCTACCTACGCTTTTGGTCTGGGGAGATCAGGACGCGGTGGTGCCGCTAAGCGCCGCTGAGCAGTATCAACAGGCGATCCAAGGCTCAAAGCTGGAGATCATCGCCAACTCAGGTCATCACCCGGAGATGGAACAGACCGATAGATTCGTCGGCTTGATAAAAGATTTCTTCGCCTGATTCACCTGGCGCGTTCTGTCTTCGACCTTGAAGAATACCGATTCCGATATAACCAAGGACCCATTTAATGTCAGCAAATAGCGAAGCATCAATCATTGACCGAATGGTCGGTGCAACAAAGTTAGATGTCGATACCTACAACGATGTAGAGAAAGATACTACCGCCACACAACAAGCCCTGATGGTGGTCTCGTTGGTGGCCTTGGCTACGGGAATCGGTACCTTTGGGTCCGGTGGAATAGTCGGGTTCATCTTGGGAATCATCGCAGGGATAGGACTATGGGCACTTTGGGCCTAGATCACTTTCTACGTTGGAACCACCATCCTGAAGACAGAAGCCACAGAGGCTGATTGGGGCCAGTTGGCGAGAACCCTGGGATTCGCACAATCTCCCGGAGTGTTCAAGGTCTTTGGGTTTATCCCGGTTCTGGGTCCGCTGATATTCTTTCTCGCCTCGATCTGGCAACTGGTAACGATGATCACCGCCATCAAACACGCGCTCGATTACACATCGGTATGGCGTGCGATCGGTGTAGCCCTAATCGGTTTCATCCCCTACGTGATAGTTAACGGAATCATTTTCGCGCTGATTTAGGCGCTCCGAAGTTGTGACTGTGCGGCGGAATCTACCAAGAACTCCGCAGCACTGTCATGATCGGCCCGGCGTCCGTGACGGGCGTCGGGTTGGTGGCTAAGGCGCGGTCATGCAGCGTGGCTGCGGCTATCAACTCCAGTCCTTCCTCTGGGACTCCTACATCGCGAAGTCTGCCTGGCAGACCAAGTGACACTCGCAAACTCTCCACGGCATCGGCCGCTGCCAGCGCGGCGTCCATGTCACTCATCCCCTGAGTCTTCACCCCCATAGCTCCTGCGATCAAGACCTGTCTATCGGCCGACGCCTCAGCGTTAAACCGCATGGTATGGGGCAGCATGATGGCATTGGCATCACCGTGGGGCACATCAAAGAGACCGCCCACGTGATGGGCGGTGGCAGTGTTCAGGCCCAAACCACCAACTCCGGCCAATGACGCCAGCGACGCGGCGGTCTTGGTGTTCAACAAGCAGTCCACATCAAGGTCAGGGCATTTGGGCAGGTATTCCATCAGCATGGATATGGCATGCAGGGCCATGGAATCAGAGATGGGGTTGTGTTTGGTGGAATAGACCGTCTCCACGGCGATACGCATCTGGCCCATGGCGGTTGATAGCAAGATGTTCATGGGGGTGGTCGCCAAGGCCTGTCCGTCAATGATGATAGAACGGGGGATGGTGGCCGGATCAGCCACCAACACCTTTCTGCCCAGGTCCTTATCGGCAAATCCGGCGCCACGGCTTAGTTCGGCTCCGCCCATGGTCGTTGGAATGGTGACGACCGGCACTCGTTCTGGCGATAGCTTGGGGTGGGTGATCTTATTGGGCGGTTCGAAAATGACCTGATGGTCGTGGATTCTGCCGCCCTCACCGAGCAGCGTGGCGATGCCTTTGGTGGTGTCGTGGGTGCTGCCCCCGCCGACGCTGACCAACACGTCGGGTTTTACGTCCCCTGCCAACCGCATGGCTTCATCCAGGGTGTGCACCGGCGAGTGAGGCACAACGCCCGAGAACAGACCAACGAACCGGTCACCCAACGCCGTTTGGACCCGCTGGATAACGTCTGATTTCTCCAGGATGGAAGGTCCGCAGGTCACCATCGCCCTGGTAGCGCCCAGGCGGTCCAGCACGCCCAAAAGACCACTGATGGCATCAGGGGCGCAGACCACTTCCTGGGCCACACTATTGAAGTTAAATGTTAATGGCTGGGCCATGGGACGCCTCCGATTCCTGGATCAGTGATTTTGCTTAGATTCCGCGGGCCAGCCGTTCCATCTCGACTGCAAACCAGAGGGCCATGCCGCCGCTCCGGTCGTCGAAGCCAAAGATGGCCGGACGGTCAAGGTACTCACGAACGTTGTTTTGAACGCCGGTGCTGGCACAGCCGTCCACGACGTTACCCACGTCGTCGACCCGCTCGGCAACTCCCTGCCATGCAAGGTCTATCGCAGACCGGAAATCGTCGGAAAGGAAGCCGAGACGGATTCCCCGGGCCATGGAATAACCCATCATGCAGGTGGCAGTGAACTCCAGGTATGACCCGGGGATGTCCAGCACATTGTTCATCATGCCCGATGGGTGCTGCAGCCGACGGAGCGACTCCATAAGCCGAGTGTACATATCGGTGATCGCCTGCCGGTCTGGATGGTCTTGCTGCAAATATGTGAGAGTCTCGGCCAAACCCATCGCGGCAAATCCGTTGCCCCGACCCCAGTAATAGGCGGCCGGACGGCAGTGCCAAAAAAGACCGTGGGATTGCTGAATCTTGCCGCTGACCATGAAGTTGGCCAGGATATCCGTGTATTTGGTATCTCCGGTCAGTTTGAACGCTCTGCCCAATACTGCGCCGCTCATAAACATGTCTTCGGTTCTGAAATCGGGGTCACAGGGTTTGGGGGCGCTACCCTGGCCCCTGGGTTCAAAACGGTCCGCCGCCTGAATCACCAAGTCGTTGTAGCGAGGATCGCCGGTGGCGTCGGCCAGTTCGTCAGCCCAGACCACCGAAGCCAGAGCGGAGGGAGCCAGTTCTCCGGGCACACCTCCGGCGGTGAAACCTTCCAGCAAACTGGCGATGTCCGGTGCTGGGTTCTCACTGGCTGGTTCCAGTTGGTGAAGGCGGAGCCGGCCGCTGATGGGAACTCCCTGGGTATAGACCACCGGCTCAAACGTCCGCCCGTAGGCGTCTGCCAAAACCGTGGCGATCTCTGTTTTGGACCGGCTGCGGCGAGTGTCCAGGGATTTTCGGGCATTGGAGGTGGACAACACATCGAGTTGGCGCAGCATGCTGAACAACCGGCTCAACTCCCGGGGCAGCTGTTCATCGCTGGCCGTGAGGCGTATCCCGGGTATGGTGCCCAGACCGTCGGGTTGACCTGAACCGAGGGCAGCCAACAAACCCTGTTGGCCGGTAACCGTCTTGGCCGCTAACCCCGGAGCTAAGGACTGGGCTGCCGAGTTGATCTCCCACTGTACGGACTCTCCAGATTCCAGTTCCAGAACTAAGTCTGGAGCTTGGAAACAGATCCACCTCCACAGGTAACGCTTCTCCGGGTCTTCAGGATCGTAATAGAACTTCCCCTCCGGCGGGTAGACACCCGACGGATTCCCGCCCGATCCGTTACTAGGAGCAACATCCAAACGAAGCCCGTCCGGATTTGCGCATGGCACTGCGCTCAGAGCGATGCGCAGTGACAGCGCATCGCCACCACCGGCAAAGAGTTCCAGCGCATGGAGCGCCATGTCCACGTCGGCCTTATGACCGGACAAGCCTCCAAGCAGGAGAATCCTGGTTCGGGATGTTTCGACTGAATATGCGTTCCGGTCTATCACCGCCGGGATCTGACCCATGGAGCGGGTGACTCCACATGCTGAACGACTCCAGGAGCCCGGGCGCGCCCTTAGCAGTGTGTCTATGGCGTCTTTGATGGTTTGATCTGTGGACAATTTTTTCTTCCTACGTCCGGTGATTATTCACCGGTCCAGATTATTCTGGAGATGGTTGATAGAACTACTTTGCGGCCAGGGTGAGTTTGATCAGGTCTGATGAATCCCCCAACGCGTCTGGACTCATGATCAGAGTTATCATCTTTTCGATGGCGGTTTTCTCGATGGGGTGAGCGGCGTGTTTCGCGCAATCGCTGAACTTGTCCTGCAACTGCTGGACTGTGAGCGGGTTTTCCGGCGATCCAGAAGGCGGCCCAAGTTCCACCGTGGCTGTTTTGCCGTCGACACACACCACCTCGATCTCAGCCCAGCCTTTGGACATGCCCGGTCTTTCTTCAGCATTCACCAAAGCCGCCGCCGCCAACACTGACGGGTCATCAAAGGTGTTGATTTGGTCGATTCCAACCCCACCGAGAGCCAACGCACAGCCGATCAGATAGGGGACGCTGAATTGAGCTTCCACCTGTTGGGTGGGTTTCTTGATTCCGGCAGCGATATTGTAACGGGAGGCCAACGTCTCCGGGTCTGTGCGGACAGTCACTGATTCCAACGCATTCTTGTCCAAATGCAATTCGCCGTGCAGCTTGACTGCCGCATCGATATAGGCGTGGGATGGGCGGACGCAGGGGTAGGGTTTAAAGCTGATACGGTCTCCCAGAAATTCCTCGCCCAAGTCTTGATCGATGATTGAAAGGTCATAGCCTTCTGGCTGGTACATGGGGAAGAACCCAAAACGTCCGGCGAAGACGTTTTCCGCCCCGGTGAACCCCTCCCTGGCCAGGAATACCGACATCACAGCGCCGTGGGCCGCTTGACCAGCCTGGAAGCGTTTGGTCAGCGCTCCGTCGACGATGCATTGCCGGTTGCCGGCCGCCTGGCTGTAGGCGATGCCAAAGGCGTGGACCATCTGTTCTTTGGTGAGGCCCATCAGTTTGCCCGCTGCCGCCGTAGCGCCAAAGATGCCAAAACTGGCGGTTCGGTGCCAGCCACGATCATCGTGGGCAGCCAGACCAAGTCGACAGGAAACGTCCAGTCCCAATGTGGCCGCAAGCATCAGTTGCTCGCCCGAGGCATTCCCCACGGAGTCACTGATGGCTAAGCAGGCAGCGAGGACAGAGGTGCCCGGGTGGACGTGGCCGCCCTTGTCGTAGGTGTCATCAAAGTCCAGCGCATGGCCCATTGCTGAATTGATCAACGCGGCATGGTGCGCCGGCATCTTGCCGCCGATAACCGCCAGGCTGGCCTCTTCCAGCCCGCCCCAGCGTCCCGTTACCGTGGTCAGTTCCTGGATGCCAGGCGCTCCGCTGCCACCAAGCATGGCCCCAAACGTATCGAGCACGTCTAATCGCGTGGCCGTGATGCTTTCCACAGGGACATCCTCTATGGAGGTGTTAACAACGTGGGCGGCAAGGGTGTGGGCCGGATCTATAGAGGTCTTGGTGTCAGGCATCTTAAGCCGGTTCTCCGATCATCGAGTTTTTGGAATTGAATCACAGGGGAATGGTATAAATAACGGCCCAGGGACAAAGCAGTGACCCTGGGCCGTTTTGAAGTCTTTTGTCTTTTATTTTTGGACGATATCCACGTTTACGGTCCGTTTCGCTGAAACTGTGAAGGTCAACGAAGCGGACCCACCGCCGTCGGTGCTGCCCATCACCTGAATGGCGCCGGTTCCTTCCAGGTAATTGATTTCGTCGCCTTCTACGCGGAAGGGACGGTCATGACCCGGATAAAAGACATTGGAGGCCGCAACCATCTTCTCGACACTCTCTTGGGCGTCTGAGACGTCCCAGAAGACGTTGTAAGGCAGACCACGGGCGATGCTGCCGCTCTCCGGCATGGCATCACCGGCCAAGAGCACTTTCTCGCCGTCAATCTCGGCCAGAATACTCATGTGGCCCTTGGTGTGACCGGGGGTCTCGATGATGGAGACACCATCCACTATCTTGTCGCCCTCTGACACGGTCTCCACTTTCATGTTCCGCATCATATCGGCCATTCCAGCCGCCACCGCCAGGTCCCATTTATTGGGGGCGCGAGCGTAATCGATCTCAGTGGGGTTCACCAGGACTCGGGCGTTGGTGAATAGGTCGGTGTTCTGGCAGTGGTCCCAGTGCATATGGGTCAGGATCACAATGTCGATGTCATCCGTTTCCAGACCTTTCTCCTTGAGGGACTTGACCAAGAAACCCCGCCTCGATGAAGGGCCGGTGTCGATTAGTATGTTGTGGTTGCCGACTCGGAGTAGTGAGTTGGTGGAGTAGCCAACCGATCCCTGGTCAGTTGCCAGGCCGAAGCCGTAGGTGAGTACGTCCAATGTTGCCATTTTGTCTTGTCCTTTCCGCCCGGTATTCAATTTACCGGCGGTACGAATCGATTTAGGCGTGATTTATACGATGGTCAGTAGAAGTTTGGAATGACCTTTTCCGCAAACAGTCGTAAAGAGCTGGAGACCTGGTCAAATTCCAGGCCACCAACATCCAGATAGCTGATGAAATTGGTCACGTGGTTATCTTCCAGTCCTTTGATGGCGCCGGTGACCTTCTCCGGACTGCCAATGGCGGCCATTCCCTCTACGCCGCGTTCGGCCACCAGGTCGCGTTCAATGAAGGGGTCTCGGACGTAATTCTCGTAGCCTCGAAGCCCTCCTGGAGCCGCTGCCATATCGGAAACTGGCCTGCGTAGGAATTCGCTCATCTCACCGGCCCATTGCAGCCTGGGCGTAAGCAGGTCAATGGCCTCCTGGTCGGTGGGTGAAACGTAGACGTTGCGCACAGCGGCGATTTCGATGTCTTCGGGGGCCACTCCTTCTTCGATCATGCGCCGGTGGTACAGACTGATCAGGTTTTGGTCTGAATCGGGCGACGCAGGAAAGAAGCTGCTGCCCACTGTGAACAGCCCCCAACGGTTGGCCACGGCAATCTCCACTGAATCTGGGCTGTGGGTGACCGCCATCGATACCGGCGGGGTGGGTTTTTGCACCGGCTTGGGTATGACCATTACCTCTGGAAACTGGAAGAACTGGCCCTTGTAAGAAAAGCGTTCTTCGGTCCAGGCCTTGGTGGCGATATCCATGCCCTCTATGAAACGTTCTCGGGACTCGGCAATATCGATGCCGTAGATATCGAACTCCCGCTTCTGATAGCCCCGGCCAACCCCCAGCGCGACTCGACCGCCGCTGATGATATCGATGGTGGCGATATCCTGGGCCAGTCTCAAAGGCGAGTGCCAGGGAACGATGCTGCACCCGACACCAATCTGCACCCTCTTCGTGCGCGCGGCAATGGCGGCTAGAAGACTGTGGGGGGAACTGATGATGCTATGTTCACTGAAGGCATGCTCGGCAATCCAGACCGAATCAAACCCCAATTCCTCGGCCAATTCTGCGCCCCTCAGGATGTCTTCGTAGACTTCAACATCGGTTCGGGTCACAGGGTTGGGGTTCTTCATATCCCCGTAGTATTGCTCGTGAAGTTGAGGTCGTTGACCGACGAAAAATGCTCCGAATTTCATGCCTATTAACCCGCTTTTTCTATTTCGGCGTAGACTTCGCCCATATAAACCACAGAGTCGTTCTCAACGTCGGTGAACCAACGCAGGAGCGATCTGGTCAGCGGGTCTACGGCTTCGTCATCAGTTGCCGCTTCATACCGCTCTCTCACGCTGGGAGTGGCCTGGCGAAGTCGGGCTTCTTTGAGCCAGGCAATCTTCTCAGCATCGGATATCCCAGACGTTACAACCCTGACTTTTTCGTCAAAATCAGGGTCAGGAATCTCTTCTGTCTGGAAGCCTAATTCCCTGACTCTGCGGTCAAAGATATCCCCGTGGCTGTATTCCCGGGCCGCCACGAATGACAGGCACTCTTTGAGAGTTACGTTATCGGTCTTGTTGGCCCAGGCTTCCAGATACACGCCCGCTCGGTTCTCCTGTAGACGAATATCATTGAGAAGGCTTATGTATTCGGGTTTGGATGTCATATCGGCATTGTTCCTATGGCGAATTAAGTGATTAGAACCGCAGGCAGTCCGACCGATCACAGGCGTTCCGGGACGGCGGCAAGGTGGAGTTTAGTGCGCCTGGTATGGGGTGTCAATCGGGCGTGGCGCAGGCTCGCGGCGTGCTAAGATATCGGTGTTAAAATACCGGCACTGAAGTGGGTCTACAAATTCGCTATTGGAGTCACAGATCATGGCACGAAAGAACAATAACTACGAACAAGAAGGCCAGATCACCCGGGCGTTGGGTGATTTTGCCGCGAACCTGGAGTACGAAGACCTGTCACCCGAGGTCGTAGATTGGGCCAAATATTTCTGTCTTGATTTCGCAGGTGTGACCCTCAACGGTTCCACCACCGACTCAGCGAAGTCTGTGGTGAACGCACTGACCGACATAGGCCGTTCCGGTCCATCAACCATAGTGGGCACCAACCGGAGGGTACTTCCCGAATACGCGGCCATGGCCAATGGCACGGCGTTCCACAGTATTGAGATGGACGACGTAAACAACGAGGCGTGCCTGCACCCGGGCGTCACTGCCTTCCCGACGGCCCTGGCCATGGCTGATGTGACCCAGGTGAGTGGCAAGGAATTCATATCGGCAGTGGTGGCTGGCTATGACGTCATCATCAGGTTAGGCCGGGCTCTAAAAGGGGCAGAACACTACGCCAGGGGTTTTCACCCGACCGGCACCTGCGGGGCCTTTGGAGCTGCCGCCGTGGCCGGACGGTTACTTGGTTTGAAAGACGATGATTTTGTCCATGCTTTGGGTATCGCTGGCAGCCAAACCTCGGGCAGCATGGAATACCTGGCCCAAGGGGCCTGGACCAAGCGACTCCACCCCGGCTGGGCTTCCCACAGCGGCATCTGGGCGGCGCTTTTGGCCAAGTCGGGCTACACCGGCCCCACTACCATCCTGGAAGGCCGAGACGGCTTCCTGCAGGCATACTCGGGCGATCCAGACCCCAGCTTGGTGATGGAAGACCTGGGTGTCGAGTACCAGATCACACGGACCAGCGTAAAACCACACACCTGCTGCCGGTTCAAACAGGGCCCCATCGACTGCCTGATCGACCTGCGAAACTCCTACGGGATCAATCCCATGGATGTGGCCGAAGTACGGGTGGGAGTTCTCAGCGCTGGCATGAAACTGGTCTCAGACCCCATTGAGGCCAAGCGGAAGCCGGTCTCAGTGGTGGACATGCAATTCAGCATGCCCTTCGGCGCCGCGGTTGCTTTGACCCACGGTCGGGCGTCCCTGGAGGAGTATCAACTGGGTATGCCGGAGAACCCGGAAGTGAAACACGTGATGGAACGGGTACAGTGCGTCACCGATCCCAAGTTGGACTCCGTATTCCCCAAGCAATTCCGGGCCTGGGCTGAGGTGGACGTGTCCGACGGACGCACACTCCGCAGCGAGTTGGAATACCCCAAAGGTGATCCGGAGAATCCGGTGACCTGGGATGAGATGAAAGAGAAATTCATAGCACTTTCAGCCCCCGTGATCAGCTCGGAACGCCAGCAGGAGATAATCTCCGCTGTGGAAAATCTGGATCAGATGGCTGATGTCCGTCAGTTCGCAGCCCTGCTTTCGACGGAGTAAAAAGTAGGCGGGAGCCTACTGAAACCTGACTTCGTCAGCCATTTCTTTGATGGCGTCTACCACAACGTCAGGTCGGTCGCACTGGATGCAGTGTCTGCTCCCCTCCGCCACGAACTGCACCCCGGTGGTCGAAAGACCGGTTAGTTCTCTTTGGGAGTAGAGCCAGGCGCTTACGAGACGCCTACCGACCTCCGGGTCGATGATCGGAGGTACCTCAGCCTCTCCTGCGGTCAGTACGGTTAGCGGAGTATCACCCAGGTTAATATCCCGAACCTGTTCCAAGCTCGTGGGAATGTCCACGTTCTCCGGGTTAGCGTTCAAAGCTTCCATGAAAAGAGACATGGATTGTTCGCCAAGGATGAGCCGTGCCCGCTCCAGATTTTCATGATGCAAGCTGTCGACAAGCACTACGCCAAAGGTATCTGCCGGATGCTGAGCGGCGTACAACTGGGCAATCAGACCGCCGTAGGAATGGCCAACAAGGATCACCGGCCCGCTTATTCCAGACACGGATATCAGTTCCCGGAGATTGTCAGATGCAGTTTGGGCAGTGGGCATGCCATTCGACGGGTTGCTCAAACCCAGACCGGCACGGTCATAACTACAAACCTGGAAGCGCTCAGAGACCTGTTTCTCAACGTTGACCCAATCATGGTTGTCGGTAGCAAGTCCTGAAACCAGGATTGCAGCCGGGGCACCCTCACCGGAGCAGCGGATGTTTAGGCGTTGGTCATTAACGTCGACGAGACGCGACTCTGGGGTGTACGAACTGCCACAGGCGACAACAAACACAAGGAGGAACAGGGTCAAGAGAAAGTAGCAGTTTTGGCGATCGGCCATAAAGCGATTGGGGTTAAATGACTTGTTGGTTGCCAGGCTATACCAGGTTGATCTCGCTCGCCAAGGTCTCCGGAATCCACTTGCCAAGCAGTTCTTCCAGGTCATCACGGCATTCTTCCAGACGGTGTTCTGCGCCCTCGTAGAGCACCAGTTCCTTGGGTTCGTTGGCCATGTCATAGATCTGCTGTCCACAGGCAAATGCAAGTCTGGTATCGGCCTTGCCGTGTACCACCAGCAGTTTTCGGGGAGCCACCTGTGGGGCCATCCCAGCGCCGTAGGTTTGAGGAGAAAGGGCCACCACGCCTTTGATGTGGGCGCTGTTGGCTCCGGCGGCAATGACCACGGCTCCACCAAAGGAGTGCCCCACAACCACCACAGGCTGATGGTTGGCGCTCTTCAAGTAAGCTACGCCAGCCAGTAGGTCCAACGCACACTCAAACACATCGTTTGGGTACCGGTAGTCCAAACGCAGCGAGGTTATGCCTTCACCGGTGAACTTCTCAGACATCCTGGCGTAGGTGCCTGGTCCAGGGCCACCAAACCCTCCTCTGGCACCACAGACCCATATCACAGCTTTGTCGGTGTCTGGGGCCCGATGCAGGATCGCGTTGAAACTACCCCGACTGGTCCGGAATCTCAGGCCTTCACCGGCGTCGCC
>PCAH01000027.1 GCA_002730485.1 Dehalococcoidia bacterium
CAAAACTCTTGAAGCCAGGTTCGTTTTGAACGCTCCCCCGCTTGCTAAAGACCTCTTCCAGGTCGTCACCGTTGCCGGTCTTGATCATGATTCGATTGGTAACTGAGTACATATGCTCCACGCAACACCCATTGCTCTTGAGGCGTCATATCTGGTTGGGCTGGTTTGATTCTCTCCCGATTCCAGATGGAGAGCAAGTCTGGCGGGATTCTGGCCTAAAAACCAAATTGGTGCAGAAGGAGTCCCACAACGGCCCCGATCACAGCCCCCACTGAACCGGCTTTCATGCCGATTTCCATCATCACCCCACAGGAGACGACCTCACGGTGCCGGTATTCTGGGTCCAGTGCTTTGGGCATGCGAAGGCCCAGGTCTCTGCGGACCAGCAACGTGACCAAGGCAGCAAGGATGCCGCCGATGATACCGCCAAGGATAATGACAAGGACTACCATTCCCGCCTCCGGTGGCTTGGGGACTTTAAGATTCTGGGACGCAGACCCAACGTTACATAATTTTAGTAGGGTCAGCACGGTGAATTCAACGCTGTAGAGGTCATTGTCCAGCCAAAGCACGGCCTTCAACAGCCCTATTATCAGGGTGGCCATTCGGGAACTTTTAGCGCTCACGCCCCGTCTGTAATATTGAAGAATATTCTTGAAGAACTGGGGAGGGGTCGGATCGTGGGTATCAAATGGGCTTGGATCCTGGCGGGATAACTCTTACGGATGACTTCTTCCACCTTGCTGAGGGAGTACAGTTCAGAAATCTCCCCCAAGAGGTAGAGGCCAGATGGAACCTAGTAGAGACGGCTTGGGGTCTGGACATGGCTCGAAACCTCTTGGACATCGAGTACGACCTGGAGGGAGGGCAGTTATATGTACCCAGGAGAGATACTTCCAGAGTAGATGTGACTTCATGTAGAGATGCCCTAAACGGCTACCAGAAGGGCAAGTGCTTCTACTGTTTCATCGACATCAGCATCGAGTCAGGGAACGATGACCTTGCTGATGTAGACCATTTCCTGCCCCACGTACTGAAAGATGGACGTGAGATAAGAAATCTAGATGGCGTGTGGAACCTGGTGCTGGCCTGCCAGACCTGTAATAGGAGTAAATTGGCCCGCGTTCCGCACGTACAATACCTCGAGAGGTTGAACGTGAGAAACAACTACCTCATTTCCAGTCATCATCCATTGAGAGAGACACTGATACGTCAGACTGGCAATACTGACGCCGACCGACATTCATTCTTGAATGGCTCTTATCAGGTAGCAGTGAACACGCTAATTCATACTTGGGGACCAGCGGAAGAATTCGGCACAACGTTCTAACAAACCAGTGGAACCAGAAACCAGAAAAGCCACCTCAAACAAGGTGGCTTCTTTCATCCTTGGCGCCGGGCAAAAAGAGCGCCTTCAGTAGTTTCTGAAGGCGCTCTTTAAGTAACACTCACCTGAGCCGCCGGTTTTTCGATTCGCCGGGGCCTGTGGTCTATTAGGACTTAGTGATGGTGGCCAGCAGCCCTTTGGGACGGCGCTAGAGGCACAGCCAACAAGACAACTGTCGCCAAAAGATATATCCCTGATATATACAAGAACGCAGCCTCAATCCCTTGTGCATCGAATAACCAGCCGGCGATAAGCGGAGATGCAGCGGCAAGAGCGAACCGGGAGAAAGAGAAGACCCCCAGGGTACTGGCTGCCACATTTTCGCCCACGACGTCTAGGGCCGCCGCCGTAAGAATGGGCTGGTCGCTAAATAGGAAGGTACCCAAGAAGGCTAGAATGATTATCAGACCTATACCTTCACCAAAAGGGATCAAAAGAGCAGTCAGGACAGAAAGTCCGATCAACCCCGGGATAAGCACCAGTTTCCGGCCCAGCCGGTCGGAGATGTAACCAGTGACAGGCGTCGCGAAGACACCTACACCCACCAGAAGTGCGATGTGTAATCCCAACGAGGCATTACCCAGACCCAGTTCTTCGTCCAGACCCAGGTACAGGGCTAAGAAGGGCAGAAAAGCTACGTTGGCCATGCCTCGAAGACCTGCCACGACCATTATCCCCCACAACCTAGGGTGTTCCTTGAACGACTCTCTAGTTTTCGCCATCTGTTCCTGGAAACGGGCGGGCTTGGAGTCGTTGTTCTCAGAGTGTCCGATGTTACGAAAAGCCCAGAAGACCACGAAGGCCAAGAAAAGCGGCACCGCTGCGTAGATACTGAGGATCCCCCGCCAACTGAGGGTCAGAAGAAGGACGCCAGTCAGAGCAGGACCTAACACGTCACCTATGTTGCCGCCCACTCCGTGAAGTGACAAGGCTGAGGCTCGGTGGTGGCTAAACCGGTGGGAGAGGGCCGCAGTGGCCGGTAAATGCCACATGGAAGCGGCGGCGGCTACGATAGCCATACCGATAAGTAAGATTGGGTAGGATGGAGAGATCCCCATAATTAGCCATCCTAATCCAAAAAAAGCCATGCAGGCCGTCAAAACAGAACCCCAATGACGGCGGAGCATGTCCGTGACCACTCCGCCAGGGAGAGCTATGATCCCAGAGACTATCTCTCTAGTAGCGGCAACAGCGCCGACTTGTAGGCCGTTTAGCCCAAATGTAGCTACTACCTCCGGCAGCATCACGAAGAAACTCTGACTGAACCAATGGAAAACAGCGTGGCCGCCACTTAATCCGGTCAGGATGAACTGAGCGGTATTACGAATACCTTTGAGTTCCTCGTGAGCATGGTCGTGATCATGCGTGTGGGCGTCTGACATATCTACTCCCTCTACGAGCTGACGAATGGAGATACCATGCAGGATTGGTAGGCCAGGCCATTATGACAGAACATCACGTCGCCATTATAAGATTTCACCGTAGGGACCGGAAGAAGGATTCGGTACAGAGTTCTTACGAAGCGTGATCAGACTGGTAGAAAGATATCTTCCCATTCAAATGGTTCGGTGATGATACCCTGTTGTACGTTGAATTCCATAAAAGCTTGGAGGGATTTCCTGTTGGATTCGATTCCATAAGGAATCGGATCTTCGCCGATTATCTGTTTCATGCGGGACATGGCCTGGTCTGCCGGATCAAGGTTGTTGAAAGTATTCAGGCGTTGTAGGTATTGCTCCTTACCAGCTTTGAACAAACTGTACAGCTCATCGGCTAGCCAGGGATGGCTTTCAAGAAGTTCGTTTTTGACCACCATCGCGTGGCTGATGGGGTAAACACCCGTTTGCAGGAAATAATCCTGGGCTGCTTCATTTGCATTGGCAATCAAAGGCTTGATGTCTGGGGAGTCCACTTCTCCGGGACGAATAGCCGCATCAATCTTTCCTGACAGCAAATCCGCAACCATATCACTACCTTCGGGGGCGGGAATAACGTTATCAGGGGCTTTGTATTCCTCCACGTGTTCATCACCATACAAAACCCAGGTAACCTGACTGGAATCAACCCCGTAAGCGTCACTGAGGATCCCCCGTGCCCATACCCCTGGCGTGAACGTATAGCTACGCAGACCGACTTTTCGGCCTTTCAAGTCAGCGGGGGACTCGATCCCAGACTTGATGTTGTAGGAGATCTCGTCGTGTTCAAAACGGCGCAGAACGAACGCAGGGAAGGCAGTTATCGGTTTGTCATGGGCCAACGCACACAAGTAAGTTGACATGGCCATCTCGGATACATCGTACTCAAGTCCCCTGACCATGCGGCGGAAAGCGGTTGGGATCGGAGAGACCGGTACATGGACCAGGTTTACTCGGTCTGAATTTACAGTGCCATCTATTAACGGTTTGGTATATCCATAACTCACCATTGCCGTATGCAGAGAAAGATCTGGCATAGAATACACTCCTCGAAGTATGGGCTAGACTAAGTGTACTGGATTTACGACTGTATTTTTATGAGGCATGGACATATCTCTTTGACAGGAATCCGCACAATGACAGTACTCTACAAGTCGATGTATTCCAGCGGAGCGTTGATTTACTAAAAGACCATCTGACCAGACATAATGCCTTGCTGGAATAACCATTTTGTGATTAACATCAACGTAAACCAAGTTGAGACGTTAGACCGGCTGTAACTATTTCCAGATACCTATGTTCAATTTTGACCCTCATCATGACCGGTAAAAACCCGACCCGAATCGTCCATACTGCTGTGGTCGTTAGTGGAGACATTGCAGTTTTCCTAGCGTTCGTGATCCTAGGTAGGGCAGAGCATGAGATCGCCCTTGGACAGGCATTATTCCGTACCGCACTGCCATTCGGGTTTGTATGGGTCGTTGGTTCTATTTGGTTAGGCGCGTACAGAGCATCCACGCTCTACGATCTACGAACCATGGCATGGAAGATACCGTTCATCTGGCTTTTGTGCGGCTTCGTCGCACTTGTTATTCGAGCCTTACTAACCGACCAGTCCTTGATATTGTCTTTTGCTATCGTCTCAATAGCGGTCCAAGGGGTGATGCTAATCAGTTGGCGCGGCATATGCATGTTGGCCGCCATCAAACTCATTAGGGAACCGATCCATTGATCATCGCATCCTTATATTCCGAATATCGTGTCTGCAATGTGCCGACACGATTCCGCCAGAACGCATGAGACACAAACCCATCGGTACAACGTGAGTGACTGACACCTGTTTGTTGCGCCAGCACCGGCTAATCCACTACCTTCAAGGACATGTTCCATTATCAATCAACTACGTTGGAGCCTATGGGTTTTCACTACCGATTCAGCCGCGGCGACAGGGTGCAGATAATCTCCGGCAAGTTCAAAGGCCATACCGGCACCGTAGACGCCAATGTCTTCCAGCGGAGCGTCGATTTCCCCAAAGACCATCTGCCCTGCCATCATGTCTTGCTGGATAACAATTTAGTGATTACCATCAATGTCAACCAAGTGGAGACGTTAGAGTCTCCCATCGGTGATACGCCCTAATCATCGAAAGAGGAGTCACGAGAATGCCTGGAATTTCTAAGACCGTCGTTAGTTTAAAACCCGGGTCCATGGAAGATATATCCAAATTTATCGACGAGAAAGCCGACGAGATAAACCAAACAGCAGGTGGGCTTGGATTCGCAGTCGCTGTGACTGGTGAAGACGAGATAACGATAATAGCCATCTATGACAGTAGTCAGAAAGCGCGAGATGCGGGTGAATACGTCAAGACGTTATTTGCGGACATAGTACCTTTCGTAGCTTCTCCACCGAATAGAGAAGTCTTCTCAGGAGCATGGTTCCCAGCTAAATAACTTAATCATCGAGGACGGAAATTCCGAAAACCACAGTCCATAGCTCTAGCATTGGTGCTAGTGATATGGAAGATAGGTAGCGCATCGTTGTTATCAATCCAGTAGCGGTAACAGTCACCCCTGAAGTGACCGTGTAAAGACGATATTCACAGCCAATGTGATTAACTAAAGGGTCTTCTTTGATCAGCCATTGTTGTCTAGTCACTCAATATCTGGAAAAGGAAGTCCGTTCTCCTTGCCTTCGGAAATCGCTTCTCAGAACAAGTCCCTTGCTTGTATGCCTAGCTCATTCGATTCGTTAGCTAGTTCTAGGGCTTTATAAGGATTGGCTCGAATCAAGGCCATTCCTGCGTGGGCTGTTTCAGCGGATTCAAGGGTAACCCTAAGGCATTGAAGCATCAAAAAATGGTATCTGTCCAAATTGCCTGGGGGAATTACTTCTTCCCATTCAGAGGGTAAATCGCGTAACACACCATAAGCTTCATCAAGTACAGTTAAATGGGTTTCCCATGTATTCTGCCATTCAGGGAGTGTAGTTTGAATTGATGAATCCATTTCTTGAAACTCTTCCGTTGCGACACCAGTCGCATCTCTGACTTTTTCTACGGAACTAAAATATTTATCAAGAACCGTGATGTTCTGGTCCATATAAATTTGAAGATCGGATTTACTAGAACAAGCCAGTACGAGGATTCCAATAAGTACCGCAAAGACTACTGGTAACTTCATTTCAATCACGATCTTGATGAGGCCAGACATTTGAGGCTTTCTCTTCTTGTGACCTAGCGACTCGTTTGTAGAACATCGTGGCTCCAAATACCATGCAGACCACCTGAATAAGCGAGGCAACTAGCCGAATATTATCGAAAGCCTCTTGGGAATTTACTGGGATTATTTCAACTACGAAAATCCGAATAATCGAGCCAAATAACAAGCCGAGAAAACCACCAGCTATGACGGCGATTATTCTGCTAATTATCATTGATCCTTTATTCATCACTTCTCCCCAGGACGGCCTGAGTTTGAGGCCAGGTTTTAACGGCAGGTATAACACGTTCTGCACCGCCTGAATCGCCATAAATACACCCCATAACATCGCCTGCTTGCCCGGACTAACGGCGTCTCCTCTATTCAGTGGAGCCTATGGTTGGTGGACAGATTAGTAGCCCCACACTTATCAGGAGAGACACACTGGTTATCAAGTCACTCATGAAAGCCGTCCATAAGTCGCCTAGAGCTTTTCTAAGGATTAGGATTCGCCGGCCTATCTTCAGGTGAGGCACCTCTTGGCGGGCGATGGCCGCATACATCGAATTCCGGGACAGTCTGAGCAAAAGACGGGCTTCTTCAACCGTCAAAACGGGCGATTGCGAGTTGGTAATATCGGGCATCACTGATTCCTCCACAACACGTTCTACACCTTTTATTTTGACAATCATCTGAAATCCAGGATAGACTTTATACTTAACTTAACATTAACTATTAAATATGACTTATAGAACATTCTTAAAGACTTTCGTTGGGTCAGGTGGTCAAGTTCCTAAGCAACTTGGGCTACCGACCGGAACCGTTCTGCTGCCGGATTACGTGAAGTTGGTCAATGGCAGATTACTCTGGAGCTTATCGACTCCTGAGAACTTAAGGTGGGCAGAGCCTGACGGCAGGTTACTAGAGAATTTCGCCCGGTTAGCTCAAGCACCAGACGTTGATATAGCAGAGTTTGCCAACACCTGGGGGGTGCTAGGGATCTGTAAGCACGGCATGCCTCATACCCACAACCCTTCTCCGGTCCCACTTCATGTGGCGGGTACCCTGACCGAGAGGAAACTGGCCCAGTTACTGGCCAATTCATGTGTACCTAGACGAGATCGAAATCAGCCGGGACTATGGTCCGAACAGCTTAGTAGTTGGAAGACCTACGCGAACCAAGTAACGGCCATGATGTCTATAGCACAAGCCCTCGACGGCGGGGAAAGAGGGAGCGCAGCGAACTGGACCCTGTTGTGCGGAACAGCCGAGAGCGTTTATCAGATGAGCCTAGATACCCAGTGGTTACGGCTGACTCTGGTGATTAACGGATGGTTGGAGATGGCTAACGTCCGCCCAGTCGTAGATCTGAATCGGAACGGACCTCAAGTCACTTTATCCGGATCCGCCACCTTATTTGGCGCCGTAGCGCTGCAGATGGCGTCTGTATTGACGAGGGCAGACTCTCTGTCGATCTGTGCCAACTGTGGCAGTACATTTCAACCTGGTCGAAAGCCACGGAAGGGGCAACGGAGCTTTTGCAAAGACTGCGCTAACAACCGTACCTACTCGAAACACGCGATGCGGATCAGGAGACAAGTGTCATGAACGGAAGCATACGTAGACGAGGAAAAGGGACCTATGAACTGACCATCGACCTTGGTAAAGACTCCAGGGGGCGGAGGCAGAGGAAGTTCGTCAACGTCAAAGGAACTAGGAAAGAAGCCGATAGGAAATTGAGAGAATTGGCGTCGGCAGTCGATTCTGGCACGGCTCTTGACCTATCTAAGGTCAATTTATCGGAGTTCCTAGAGCGCTGGATGACTGACTACGTTTCTACTAACACGGCACCATCCACGCAAGACGGCTACCACTTCATTGTCAGATGTCACCTAATCCCTCATCTCGGGAACATCCCGCTTAAGAAATTACAGCCTGCGCATCTCCAGGAGTATTACGCTAAGGCTCTGTCTACTGGGAGGCGAGACGGGAAAGGTGGACTATCAGCAAGGACCGTGAAACATCATCACCGAGTACTATCGGAAGCATTGTCACATGCAGTTAAGTGGGGAGTTCTATCTAGAAATGTTGCCCAAATGACAGACCCACCTCGTCCTTCGAGGAAAGAAATTATCATTCTCCCTCCATATGAGATTGACCGGCTCATTGACGCATTCAAGGGGACCGATTATTACGCCCTGGTGTATACCGCTCTTTACACTGGCATGCGCCGAGGGGAACTATTGGGACTCCGCTGGTGTGATGTCGATTTACCGCTCGCTACGATTTCGGTCACGCAATCCCTGCAAAGACTGTATGGCGGTGAATTCTCAGTACGGGAACCAAAGAGTGCTCACAGTCGAAGGTTGATTCCAATGCCTCCGTCATTAGCGATTTTGCTGAGGAGCCATAAAGAACATGAAGAAGAGCGGAAAGAGTTGCTTGGAATAACAGTTGCCCCAACAGACTTGGTATTTGCTCATCTGGACGGTTCTCCGTTAGACCCAAGTACGGTTAGTCATACCTTCGCTCAGATAGTCACGGAATCCGGTCTAAAGAACGTCCGATTTCATGACCTACGCCATGCACATGCCAGTTTGATGCTCCGTACCGGAGCTAACCCTAAAGTTATCAGCGAACGACTAGGCCATTCATCAATAGCTATAACAATGGACATCTACTCGCATGTGATGCCGGGGCTGCAAGAAGAAGCAGCCATCCGCTTTGAAGAAGCACTCAAGCCAAGGAATTTGGAAGAGCCTTTAAAAGTGAATTAGAAATTAAATGTCGGCAAAATGTCGGCAAACCGCAAAAAGCAAAAAGCAAAAGCCCCCAATGTTGTGTTGAGGGCTTTTCCGTGCCTATAAATGGGTGGTGCCGAAGGTCAGAGTCGAACTGACACGGGGTCACCCCCACTGGTTTTTGAGACCAGCGCGTCTACCATTCCGCCACTTCGGCACCGTGTGATTTTATAGCTAATTCCCTGCCTTCGCTACCCCGTGGCCACATTGTCTTGGCCATTTTGGACCCTGTTTCCCGATAGACTCCAAGCTTGATTGCTTTGCCAGGCCTTTGTTCTGCATAATCGAAGATGACGCGCATCAAGCTTGAACCAGAGTTTGTATCAAGGGATTTAAGGGAACCCGGATGGCAAGAATGACTGATTGCCCCATGTGCCAGGGGCCTATGTTTGCCGCGGATGGCAGCCAACACCCGCAGAAGATCGCTGAACTCGATGTCTGCACTGTTATCGTGAACCGAGACTGGCAGTTCTACAAAGGAAGCGCCGTTCTGGTTTACCAAGACCACGTCACAGAGTTACATCACCTTTCTACAGACCTGCAAAACCGCTTCCTGGCCGACGGCTCGCGCGTCGCGGCCGCCCTTGAAAAGACGTACCCAGGGATAAGATTGAACCACGGATTGTTTGGCAACATGGTTCCCCACCTTCATTGGCACATGGTGGTGCGCCGTCCGACAGACCCAGACCCCAAATCCACCATCTGGGAAGCGCCCATCCCGAACCTCGATTTATCAGATGAGGATATCTTCAATACTGCGTCGGAGATACTCGCAAATCTCTGACGAGAACATCCTCCGCATCTAATCAAGAGGACCGATATGCCCGAATATCACATCACCGTGGGAGATGGCCGCACGACAGAAAAGCTTGTCACTGCAGCAAATTACGGTTATTGCCACTCCCAGGTGTTCTCAGACAACTTTCCTGCCAGACCATTCAATGGTGAAATGGGCCGGGAGATAGTCCTGCTCAGTTTTGATCATCCTATCTCCTCGAACGATGCCACTGCCGAAGCCGCCAAACAGGGTCTAGAGCGTCCCTATTACGAAGATGCACTTTATTTCGGGATTAAATATCCGGAGGTCCAACTGGAAGGCCCGGTGGCTTTTCTCCACGACCCCTGGCTGGGAAACCACGGCCGACGGGACACGATCTGTCTCTGGAACAACGCTGGTCGCCGGGAATTGGGTCTGGAAGGATTTGACGACCTTTGGGAACCGAACTACCGCCTCGCATTTGTGCGTCCGGATGTCAATTCCGCCGAATAAGCGGCAACAGGGAATAATCGAGGTTGGCTTACAGGCGTAACTCCTTGACGCAATATTTGGGCACGCCTATAATTCTTCGGAGTAAGGATGTGTTTTTGTGCCTAAACGAACCTATCAACCCAAGAAACGACGCAGATTTCGCGTGCATGGCTTTCGCCACCGTTCCAGCACCTCTGACGGTAGGGCGATCCTTAAACGACGGCGCTTCAAGGGCCGCCATAAACTAACCGTATAACGTCGGTGCCCTTCAACTCACCCAGTAGCTCAAGCAACTGTTCTATTAGAAAAGTACTCTGCGGCCCAATCAAGGGTTTACTCTAGTAATGCAGCGCAGGCAACGGCTAACGGGCAGCAAACGGTTCACCCAGATACATGTGAAAGGCAGCAGCGCCGCCAACCGGTTATTGGTAATCCGATACCTGGACAACGGTTTAGATTGCAGCCGCTTCGGTTTTTTGGTGAACAAACGCATTGGGAATGCGGCTGTGAGAAACAGGGTGAAACGGCGACTGCGGGAAGTAGTTCGATTAAATCAGGTCAAGGCAGGCTGGGACGCTCTATTCATTGTCCGGCGAGGCGCCGGAACTGCCAGGTACCAAGATCTAAAGAACGCAGCAGAGAACCTGTTACAGCGTGCCAATCTGGTGGACCAAACTCCATCGCCCAACGGTCCAGGGCCAACTGTGGACCAAACTCCAAGATCGACAACGGACTAGCCACCAGCAGAGTAGATTGTTGTTACGCAGGATTTGCCTACTAGATGTTTGCCCCGGTGTTGGAATCGCATAAATGAAATTTGCCGTTCTATCGGCGATTTGGCTCTATCAGAAGACCCTTTCGCCGCTGCTTCCCACATCATGCAGGTATTATCCTAGTTGTTCGCATTACTCCCAGGAAGCCGTCGAGAAATACGGCGTTTTTAAAGGCGTATGGCTGGGGACAAAGCGCCTTGGTCGCTGTCGCCCTTTGGGTGGCCAAGGATACGACCCCGTACCGTGAGAATCATCAACCGGTCCAATACCGGATCTCGGTGGAAAAGTATCATCCATAACAAACCGACCACTTCAGAACTCAATCATTCCCGGACAACCTCCGGTTCCGTCCGTGGCAATAGGCTAGTCAATAAACGACTATTCCTTTTGTTGGCCGTTATCCTCCTGCCATTGTTGGCCGGTTGCGCGCCAGGCGGCGTTGGTGATGACGCAAACGGGTGGAACCCTCCTGTTAGTGACGATGGCGTGGTCTACGTTGGCACCAAAGACGGCGAGGTGATCGCCCTGATCGACAACGGTTTTGAGGGTGTTTCAAATCGTGAGATCTGGTCCTTCCCGGCATCGATCGATCAGGGAGATATCGAAGGTGCCTACGCCACTCCCCTGGTACAGGGCGACCTCGTCTACATTGCGGGAATCGATGGCTATGTCTACGCATTGAACAAGGAAAACGGCAGCATAAGCGACGGGGGTTGGAAGAGGCCGCGGGGGTTCGTTGAAGAACTGGAACCGCTGGTTTCCGGCTTGACCTACGACCCGGCGAACGACATCATCCTTTCAGCCAACGGAGAAGGGCAATTAAACGCCTACACCGCCGACCTTGGGGAAAATTTCTGGGAGAATCCGTTCCAAGCGGATAAGGAAATCTGGTCTACGCCCGTCGTTGACAGCCAATTCGCCTATTTCGGCTCTCATGACCACAAGGCTTATGCAGTAAGACTGAGCAATGGCGAGAAGTTCTGGGAGTACCAGACCGGCGGCGTGGTAGCCGGGAAACCATTGCTTTTTGACGGTAAAGTGATCTTTGGGTCCTTCGATAGAACCCTTTACGCCGTTTCAGCAGACGCCAGTGGCAACGTCTCTTTAGATTGGTCTTTCAAAGGCGATAACTGGTTCTGGGCGGGAGCCATAACCGACGGTCAGACTATCTTTGCCCCGAACATGGACGGAAATATCTACGCCCTGGACACCAACGGCAATCTTCTGTGGAAGCACCACGTAGGCGGATCCATAGTCTCTCAGCCAGTCCTCGTCGATAGAGGCTTGGTGGTGGTGAATAAGGGCGGCGATCTATTCTTGCTGTCTACCGATGCATCGCAACAAGGTATCGCCCGCGAGCTCTCCAACCCAATCAAATTGGACGCCCAGGTCAAGGCTCCGTTATACGCAGGTGGCGACGTAGTCTTCGTAGGTTCTCAAGACCGCCGGGTCCGGCGCGTCGACTTAAAGGTCGGCGAAACCGCCTGGTGCTGGCACACCCGGGACGGCTCATGCAACAACTAGATACTCAACTCAACCGACACACCCCGGCAATTTCGCCGGTAACGAGGTAGGTCTCTTTGGAGATCATTTCAACTCTCTGGACCGAAGCTATCATTCGGCCCATGCTCAACACGCTGGTGGTGCTCTACACCATCTTATTCAGCCAGATGGGTCTGGCGATCATTGTACTGACCGCGTTCATCCGGTTGGTCACAATGCCTTTGACCCTGAAACAGCTGAAGCAGATGAGAGCTATGAGCGAGCTTCAGCCCAAGATCAAAGAGATTCAAGACCGGTACGCCAGAGACCGGTCTCGGGTGTCACAAGAGACCTTCAAACTCTACAGAGAAGCCGGTGTAAGCCCCTTTGGCTGTCTGGGCCCGATGGTTGTCCAGATGCCCATCCTCATTGGACTATTTAGGGTTCTGATCCAGGTGGTGTTCTCCAGGCCTGACAACCTGGTGGGACTATCAGAAAAGATGTACACCTGGATATCGGTGGCGCCCATATTCTCGGCTGCGCCACTGAATTCCGGTTTCTTGTGGATGGACCTGGCGGAAAATCCATCCATCAGCGGTAACCCCCTTAACGCGCTCATCCCGGCTCTTGTCTTTGCTTCTACGTGGGTCCAACAGAAGATGACCATGCAGCCGTCGACGGACCCGAGACAGGCTGGCAACCAGGCGATGATGCTCTGGTTGATGCCGCTGATGATCGCATTCTTCTCGATAACATTGCCCAGTGGTCTGGCGCTGTACTGGACCACTTCCAACCTGATTGGAATAGCAATTCAATACTTCGTTACAGGTGGCTGGGGGCCACTATTCCCCTTGTTCCCACCAAAGACTGAGCCGCAGGCCGCACCGGTGGCGTCAGGCCGTCCATCCCAAAATGATTCACAGGAGGAGATGGTAGAAGATGGAAGAGATAGTGAGGAGCGCCCGAACCGTCGAAGAAGCAATCGAGCTGGCACTGAAAGAGCTCGACGCCGACCGAGACGAGGCCGAGGTAGAAATACTAAGTAGGGGTAAGACTGGCTTCCTGGGCATTGGATCAGAACTAGCCCAGGTCAAGGTTACCCGAGTATCCACAACCCGGACCGAAGCCGGAGTGCCGAGCACACCGACCGGCGATGCCACTGCCGCAGGAGTGGCCACGGACGCCGTGGGTCACATACTTGAGGCCGCCGGTGTCAACGTAACCCGCACACTGAGGGCCGCCAACGATCCCGAATCAGGCGGACCCATCATCGACCTGGCCGGAGAAGACTCAGGTCTTCTGATTGGACGCCGGGGACAGACACTTCAAGCCCTCCAGTTCCTGGTCAACCTGATCGTCCGTAAGCAATTTGACGGTGTTCGTGTCGTCTTGGACGTTGAGAACTACAGGCAGCGCAGAGAGGCATCTCTCAGAGAGATGGCCACCAAGATCGCTGAAAGGGTGACCCAGACCAACCGCAGTATCACCCTGGAGCCCATGCCACCGGCAGACCGCCGCATCATCCACACCAGTCTCACAGACCACCCCAGTGTGGCCACCGAGAGCACCGGTGAGGGCGACGGACGGAAGGTAACGATTCTTCCAAAGCGGGACTAACAGACCACAAGTACGGTACCCAGGTACCTGTTGGTGAACGAAGATCCCGTGGATGATGGATATCTGGCAAGTTTTATAGAGTGTTATCCAGGTATGGCAAACAGTACTGGAAAGCCGGTTTTATAACGCCGAAACCCTTTTCAGGAAAACAGCAATAACTGAACGTCTTTTATTTAGTGAATTCTGTTGTTGACCACCGCGTTTTGGATTACATAAAATATCACCGTGAGTAGCGAACTGGAGTTTTCCTTTGGTCGCGCCCCCTTTGATACCCCCAACGAAGAATGCGGGGTAATTGGGATATCCACCCCAGAAGGGGAGGCTAGCCGTTTAGCATTCTTTGGACTCTTTGCCCTGCAACACCGCGGGCAGGAGAGCGCTGGAATTGCCGCCGCCAATGGCGAGAACGTTGTAGTCCACGCCGAAATGGGTCTGGTGACCCAGATATTCAGAGAGCCAGACTTCTATCCGCTCGTCGGTGACATGGCCATTGGCCACACCCGTTATTCCACCAGCGGCAGCAGCGAACTCTGCAACGCCCAGCCCCTCTTGGTTGGCAGCCAACACGGTCAATTGGCCGTCGCAAACAACGGCAACATCATCAACGCCCTCCAATTGAAGGACCAGCTCCAGGATGAATGGAACTGCACCTTCAACTCCACCACAGACACAGAAGTAGTAGCCCAATTACTGGCCCACTCCACCGGCGCAACCTGGGAAGAACGTGTCTTCCAATGTATGCGTCAACTGGAAGGGGCCTACTCCATCGTCATCCAGACCAAAGACACCATGATCGCCGCAAGAGACCCATTGGGCATCCGGCCCATGTGTCTGGGAAAACTCAACGGCGGCTGGATCGTGGCATCCGAATCTTGCGCGCTGGATCACCTTGGCGCCGAGTTCTTGCGGGAACTGGAACCTGGTGAGGTCATCGTTGTCGATGGAGACGGACTGCGCACAGCCATCTGGTCTGGTGGCACAGGCCGAAGCGCCCTCTGCGTATTTGAACTGATCTATTTCGCCCGCCCTGACAGCATCATGGCCAGCCAATTGGTCCACTCGGCACGCCAGGAGTTGGGCGCACAGCTAGCCCGCGAACATCCAGTGGAAGCAGACCTCGTCATCGGCATCCCAGACTCTTCCACCGCCGCAGCCGTGGGATACGCCCAGGAATCGGGCATCCCTTTCAGTGAAGGCCTGGTCAAGAACCGCTATGTCGGCCGGACATTTATCGAACCGGAACAGCGACTCAGGGACCTGGGAGTCCGTCAAAAATTCAATACGCTGGTGGAAGTCATCCAAGGCAAACGATTGGTTGTGGTGGATGACAGCATCGTCAGGGGAACCACAACCCCCCATGTCGTAAACCTCCTCAGAAAAGGTGGTGCCAAAGAGGTACACATGCGGGTATGTGCTCCACCCATCAAGCATCCCTGTTTCATGGGTGTGGACATGGCGTCCCGCGAAGAACTACTGGCCGCCAACAACACCCTGGCCCAGATAAAAGAAAAGGTCAGCGCCGACACCCTGGGCTACCTGAGCGTCGAGGGTCTCTTGAAAGTGGTTGGTGGGTCCAACGGCGGTTTCTGCGACGCCTGCTTCACCGGAAAATACCCGGTGCCGGTGCAACTGGAGTTGTCCAAGTTTGCTCTGGAACAGGGCAGCCCAAGCGCCGATTGATCCTGCTGATTCCAGGCTGGTATCTTTCTCATAATCTCCGGTTGCCTAGCCCTTCATTTGGACAACGTTCCCCCAGTCCAAACCCTCTGATTACCCCTTGCCATTGCGCCCCTGTTGAATTAACCTTTTACAGCGGTGATTCACCCTGACTTTTGCCGCACGGATGGGAATGGGAGGGGCCTAATTTTGGCAAGTGACGCATACCGGGAATCGGGTGTAGACCTGGACCGGATGGACGGCCTGAAAGAGCGAATCAAAGGGTTCGCCGCCACCACCCATGGCCCTGAGGTTTTGGACAGTTCTGGCAGCTTTGCCGGACTCTACCAACTATCGGGATATCGGGAACCGGTCATGGTCGCCAGCACCGACGGCGTGGGTACCAAGATCAAGATTGCCGCCCAACTGGGTCATTTTGAGTCGGTGGGCCAAGACCTGGTAACCTTAAACGTCAACGACATCATCACCAGGGGCGCCAAACCCCTGTTCTTCCTCGACTACGTGGCCTTCAGCAACCTCGACATCCAACGCCTTGATACCCTCATGCGCGGCATCGCCTGGGGTTGCCGCGAAGTTGGATGCGCCCTCATCAGCGGAGAGACCGCCCAGATGCCCCAGGTCTATTCAGGTGATGAGATGGACCTGGCTGGGTTCGTGGTTGGCGCGGTGGAAAGGGATCAGCTCTTAGAAGCGAAGAACATCAAGGCCGGAAACGTCCTGGTTGGTGTTCCGTCCAGCGGTCTGCACACCAACGGCTTCTCGCTGGTTCGCAAGGTATTCAACACGGACGGCAACCCAAATGTACTGTTCCACCGCTTTGAGGAACTGCACCACCAACTTGGCGAAGAATTGCTGGTGCCACACCGCAGTTATTACCCACTGCTGGAGCCGGTGCTTGGTCTGGTAAATGGTCTGGCCCATATCACCGGAGGCGGCCTGCCCGGCAAGCTGCCCGCCGTTCTGCCAAATGACCTGGCAGGAGAGATCAACCTTGGTTCTTGGCCCATCTTGCCCATCTTCCAGGTGATACAGAGAGAGGGTGGGATAAGTGACGAGGAGATGTACCGCGTCTTCAATATGGGCTTGGGAATGGTGGCAGTATGCCCGGAAGAGAATGTCGCCAAGATACTGGAATGCCTTCCCGACGCCGTAGTCATCGGCAAGATGATTGACCGGGGTGACGGCGAACAGGTGGTCTTCAAAAGCTAATCAGCGCCAAATGACGGCCAATTCAAAGGTTGTCATCCAAAGAATACAAAAATCTTGATTTAAGACGGAGAGGATGTTGAAAGCACTGCTCAGCGTCTATGACAAAACTGGAATAGTAGAATTTTCCCGCCAGGTGGTATCAGCCGGTTATGAGTTGATCAGCACCGGAGGCACCCACCGCACCCTGAGCGAGGAAGGTGGTCTGACTGTGGGTCAGGTGGCCGATTACACCGGCTCCCCGGAGATACTGGAGGGCCGGGTTAAGACCCTGCATCCCTCCATCTATGCCGGGCTTCTGGCCAGACGGGATGCACCAGATCACATGGCCGAACTTAAGGCCCAGAACCTCGACACCATCGACCTGGTCGTGGTCAACCTCTACCCCTTTGTTGAGACCATCAGCAAACCGGGCGTGACCCTGGCAGACGCCCTGGAAAACATCGATATCGGCGGCCCGACCATGCTACGGGCCGCATCCAAGAACTTCCCGTCGGTGGCCGTGGTTGTCGACCCAGCCGACTACGGTTGGATCGGCGAAAAACTAGCCAACGGTGGACTCACCGTGGAAGACCGCCGTGGCCTAGCCGCCAAGGCCTTTGACCATGTATCCACCTACGATACAGCGGTAACGGCCTATCTATTGGACAATGGCGGCGAAGAAGACGAACTTCCAGATTCGCTGACCATCTCCCTGAAGAAGGTCTCGGGACTGCGCTACGGCGAAAACCCTCATCAGAACGGCGCCCTCTACGCGCCAACCAGTAACCCGGTCGGGATGGCTGGAGCACGCCAACTGCACGGCCGAGAACTCTCCTATAACAACCTGATGGACGCCGACGCCGCCTGGCGCACCGCCTCAGATTTCGCCGACGCCACGGTGTCGGTTGTGAAGCACGCCAACTCCTGTGGACTGGCCAGCCGTGAAGACATCGCCGAGGCTTATCTCCAGGCCTATGAAGGCGACACTGTAAGCGCGTTTGGCGGCATCGTAGCCTTCAACCGCACAGTTACCGCCGCCGCCGCCGAGGCCATGGAGCCCGTGTTCTACGAGGTCGTCATCGCCCCCGACTACGAGCCTGCGGCCCTTGAGATACTGCAGAAGAAAAGAAACCTGCGGGTCTTGGCCATCGACAAGCAACCGGAGACTCCGGCTTACGACCTAAGGCCCATCACCGGCGGCGTCCTGGTACAGGCCGCCGATGACCTGGCAGAAGACCCAAGTACCTGGACCGTGGCCACCGAACGCGCCCCAACGGACGCCGAGATGAAGGACTTGGCGTTTGCCTGGAAGGCGGCCAAACATATCAAGTCCAATGCCATCGTATTCGCCAAGGACTTGGCGCTGGTCGGCATGGGGGCTGGCCAACCCAACCGGGTGGTCAGTGTCCACCTATCCCAGCGCGCCGCCGGAGATAAGGCCAAGGGATGCGTCCTGTCTTCGGATGCGTTTTTCCCCTTCGCCGACAACATCGAACTGGCCGCGGAGGCAGGGATCACGGCGATAGTTCAGCCAGGCGGGTCGATCCGCGACGATGAAGTGATCGCCGCTGCCGACAAGGCCGGACTGGCTATGGTATTCACTGGCGTACGCCACTTCCGGCATTAGGCCGACTGGTAGCATCCGGTGAGCGCGTCCGTTGACATAATAATTCCCGTTTTCAACGAGGAAGAGGTTCTTCCGCGTACCATCGCCTCGCTCACCGAGTTCTTATCAGCCAATCTGCCCAACCCGTGGCAGGTGACCATCGCGGACAATGCCTCCACCGACGGCACGAGGGCGGTCTCTGAGGCGCTTTGCGAAAAGCATCCCGTGGTAAATTATCTGCACATTCCCCAAAAGGGAAGGGGGAGAGCGTTAAAGCTCGCCTGGCTGGACAGCCAAGCAGATATCGTCAGCTACATGGACGCAGACCTGTCGACGGATTTGTCCCATTTCCCCCAGTTGATCCAGGCGTTGGAGTCTGGCAGCCACATCGCAGTTGGCAGCAGGCTGAGCAAGGAGTCCCGGGTCAGCCGCGGTTTCAAACGGGAGTTCATCTCCCGGGCCTACAACCGCCTGATCAACATCATGTTCTTCACCGGCCTGCCCGATGCCCAGTGTGGGTTCAAGGCCATGACCAAGGCCGCGGCTGATGTCATCATCCCCAACATTGAGAACGACAACTGGTTCTTTGACACCGAGTTGTTGGTGATCGGCTCCAAGCGCGGATTCAAGATCGCCTCGGTGCCCGTCAAGTGGGACGACGACCCCACCAGCACCGTCCACGTGGTCAATACGGCCAAAGAAGACATCAAGGGCCTGCTGCGCCTTCGGTTCGGCGGAGTCCCCCGGGTCCAGCCGCCAGCCCCCCTTTCACCAGACCTTTAGCCAACAGAAATCGCCCCCACGTAATCAACTAAGGAGAACTCCCAATGGAACTGGGCCTACGAGGTAAACACGTCATCGTCACCGGCGGCGGCACCAACATTGGCCGCGCCATCGTCCACGCATTCGCAACCGAAGGGTCGAAGATATCCATCGCCGAACTTGTCCCCGCCCAGGGAGAGATGGTCGCTGCTGAGGTTGCGGCCATGGACACCGGCGCCGTGGTAAATGTCATACCCACCGACGTCACAGACCCAGAGAAGGTCGCCACCATGATCGAGGCAGCCATCGCCGAGTTCGGGCCGGTGGATGTCCTGGTAAACAATGTGGGTTGGACCGTGGACCGGCTGTTCATGGAGAAACCACGCAGCGAATGGGAACGCGAAGTGCAGGTGAACCTCTGGGGCGCCATCAACTGCATCCACGCGGTGCTGCCGGGCATGATCGAGCGACAGGCTGGTTCCATTGTCTGCATCAGTTCTGATGCCGGACGTATGGGTGAATACCGCGAGGCCGTCTATTCCGCCTGCAAGGCCGGAGTCATCGCCCTGAGCAAGTCCGTGGCCCGGGAGACTGCCCGCTACGGGTTGCGCTTGAACGTGGTCTGCCCGGGGCTGGTGGTGCCGCCCGACGAAGAAGAGATCAGCGGCGAGAGTATGTGGACGGAGATGCGATCAATCTTCACCGAGGAAGTCAAAGAGAAGGTAGAGCGCAACTACCTCTTCCGCCGCATGGGCAAAGCGTCAGAAGTGGCCAATGCCGTGGTCTTCCTATCTTCAGACGCCGCAAGCTTCATAACCGGCCAAACCTTAAGAGTAAGCGGGGCGGCTACACGATGATGTAGGTCAGTTCCTGCTGTAAATAACAAGAAAAGAGTCCTTCCAGAGAATATCTGGAAGGACTCTTCTTAATTGCCGTGTGAGTTGAGTGGTGGTTACTTGTTGTTTAGAGCAACCAACTCTAGGGAGCGGGCCTCGACCTTGGGCATGAGTTCTTGAACCAGTTTTTCGTCCACCGCGTTGGCGATGGTCGGGTAACCGGCGCGGGAGATCATGCTGCGCAGGTTGCCGGCCTTGAACTGGTCAAGGGTCCAGCGGAGGGTCTCACCGGAGGTGGTCACGTCCCAGTAGATACGTACGTCCTCGTTGCGAGGTCCGTAGTGGTAGTGGGGCGCACCCTGGAAGCAGTCAAATGCCAGAAGCTCAACTTCCTCACCAGCAACGTCAGAGAGGACGTGGATGGCCATTCCCTCGTCGTTGATCTGGGGCAGGTGGCGATATTCCAGACCAAAGCGGATGTTACCGGCTTCGACCATGTCGCCGTCCAGCATCTCGGGCATCGTGTGGTGCACGAACCGGCGGTCTTCCCGAGACATCTTGCGGGAAGTGGCTTCCAGTTCGTCCAGCTTAGCCTTGGCCACAGGCTTGGACTCCAGCGAGTCAGCCAGCGCCTCGTAACCCGAGCGTCGGACCATCGAAGGGAGGTTGTTGTTGATGTTGTTCAACGTCCAACCAAGGGGGTTGCCTGCCGTGGTCTTGTCCATGAACAGTCGAATGTTATGGTTCTCAGGCCCATAGTGGTAATGGGGAGCCTGATCAAAGCAGTCGAATCGCAGAATCTCGGTATCAGTACCGTCAATGACCGAGTAAACCTGGACGCACAGGCCCTGGTCGTCCATCAATTCCTTGCGATAGCTCATCGCGAATTCTACCGAACCGGCGTCAATAGTTGTTCCACCTTTATCCATCGTAATCCTCCCAAAATTCTCTAAATAAAACTGATAGTTTCTTAGCCCCACGCCTGAACCGCGCCAGACGTGATTTGGACAGATTATAGCATGCAGTTTGCGCTCCGCAAATCGTTAAGTACCGTTGGCGTAGACTGTTTTCGCCGGACGGATTTCAGAGGTCCACCGGCACACCGCACTCATAAAGAGTGCCTCAACCCTTGGAGCAACCCCGTGAGACTGAAAACGCGATTTCCAGCGGCGGCGATAGCGCTGTCTCTCTTGGCGTTGGCGATTGGATGCACCGCAGATCAACCCGACCGCACCGTGATCATCTCGGGCATCGATGCACCGACTGTCAGCCCGCTCCAAACCGTTGTTCCTACCACTGCTGTAGCAACGTCCGCTCCGATGCCGAATACGATCCCAACAAGTGCGCCAACGCCTCGGCCGCTACCCACAGTGACTCCGCAGAGTACCCAAACTCCAGTCCCGCCGCCACCAACCAAAGTGGCTGCTGAACCAATACCAGCGCCTCCAACCCCGACCGTAACTCCGGCTCCGACGATCGCAATCACGCCAACGGCACAGCCCACCAGAACGCCGTCGCCTACGGCTGTACCGACTGCTGTGCCCACTCCCACAGCCTTGCCAACGCCGTCTCCAGCTCCTACACCCACAGTCGTGCCAACAGCGATTCCGACTCCTACTCCGATGCCAACGCCGACGGTCGTGCCGACTGCCTCACCAACTCCTACGCCCATGCCAACACCGACTCCCACTCCAACTGCGGCGCCCACCGCAACACCTACTCCGGTCAGCGCGAACCTGATAATTGAATGTGTCTTCTTTGACGGGTTGGTAAAGAGCACGGAAGCGGACGAGTACGTGCAGGTTCTGAACCAGGGGAGCTCAGCGGTGGATCGGAACGGCTGGCGGTTGGTTAACTAGTCGGATGGCACACCGACATTTGTCTTTCCAACCTACATGCTTCAGTCGCAGTCATCAGTACGTGTCTACACCAATGAGGACCACCCCGAGTCCGGTGGGTTCTCTTTCGGTCGCGGCACCTCCATCTGGAACAACTCCGACCCGGATGAAGCCGCACTGATCGATCCGAGCGGCACCACGGTCTCGACCTACACCTACCCGCCCAGCTGTTAGGCACCTTTGCCCAGCGGTATGCAGCGGGTTATACTCGCGTGCGGCATCGGCCTGGCATCATCGGGCCGGCAATAACCATAGACTTACGCGATTTTGGAGGCACCAACCTTGGAGATAGGAATATCAATTCCCCGGATACCAGACGTTCCAGGTCTGAGACGGTTCGTGGAAACAGCAGAGAACCTGGGCTTTGAATCGGTCTTGGCGGGCGACCACATCGTGCTGCCGACGGCGGGCACCAACCAGTATCCCTACACTGCAGATGGGTCCTTTTCTCGGCCATCCAGCGAGCCGTTCCTGGAGACCATGACCCTACTGGGATTCCTGGCGGCCTGCACCAACCGGATCAAGCTGGGCAGCACCGTGATCATCCTGCCCTACCGGAATCCCGTGGTACAGGCCAAGATGTTCGCCTCGTTGGACGTCTTGACCAACGGCCGGATGATCTGCGGCGTTGGCGTGGGCTGGCTGGAGAAAGAGTTTGAGATCCTGGGACTAGACTACCACCAGCGGGGTGCCATGACCGACGAGTTCCTGGGTATCATGCAGGCTCTATGGAGTCAGCCCAACCCGGAGTTCCACGGCAAGTACTACGACATGGACGGCATCCAATTTGAGCCAAAGCCGATCCAGCAGCCCGGGGTTCCGGTCTGGGTGGGCGGCCACACCAAGGCGGCTTTACGGCGCACTGCCAGGTACGGAAGTTGTTGGCATACCACACGCCAGACGCCCGAGTTCGTGGCTGAGAACATGCCATATCTGCGGGAGCGAGTGGAGAAAGAGGGCCGAGACCAGTCCGAAGTCACGGTGTCACTGAAACGCAGTCTGCATTTCACCGACATAGGGATGAACGAAGGCGGGTACGTGCGGAGCGGCGGCTCGTTGGTCGCCAGCACCCAGGAAGTCCTTGATGACCTTCACGCCTGCCAAGAGATCGGTATCGACCAGTTAACCTACGATTTTCGGGTGGAGAGTGTGCCGGACTGCATCAGAGTGATGGAACACATAGCAGAGCATGTGCTGCCGGTGGCGAGTCGCCTCTAAGATGTAGGGGTTGGGTTGGTAGCTTTGGGTGTAGATGGTTTGTTTAGAACCGTTGCCCCCACCCTAACCCTCTCCCTTGCCAGGGGGAGGGGATTGTTATTGATGGTTCGATTTGCGAGGTATTCCGAGGCACCGTTCGTCCTGAGCCCGTCGAAGGACGCGCATAAGTCAGATTGCGTTGGTCGGTTTATAGACCGCTGTCTTTGAATGACTTGGCTCGTTTGACCAATTCCTCGTTGGTGTGGGCCATCTGGGCGATCTGCTTTTCCGTGACCTCCCGTTTCACCGAGGCTGGTGCTCCGGTGACGAACGAACGGTCCGGGACTTGGGTCCCGCCCAGCACCACCGAGTTGGCGGCGACAAGGCAGTTTTCCCCCAGGACAACCCTGTTCAAGATGGTGCAGTTGTTGCCCAACAGAGAGCCCTTGCCCACCCGATCGCAGTGGACCACCACCGAGTGACCAACCGAAACGTGATCCTCAATGGTCAATGCGTTGCCATGGATCACAGACCCCTCTTGAATATTTACGTAATCGCCGATGACTATGGCATCCGGGCTATCACCACGGATGGTCACGCCGGGCCAGATGCTGGCAAACTCTCCAATCTCAACATTGCCGACAACATAGGCAAATTCGCTGACCCAGGCCGTGTCGGCCACCTTGGGCGTGATTCCCTCTAAGGTTCGAATCAAATCAATCCTCCAAGTCTCGTGGGTTTTCGTATCCGGAGGTCATGGGTTTGCCGGATGCGTCAATCACAGATATCAAGCAGATGCCAAGCCGTAGGGACTTGGTGCCAGCGGTAGATTATAGCCTACGGGTAAGTGTCTGGGCAGGACGGGGTTGGGACCAGAGGAAAAAGCACTTATTCCCTGAGGGAACCAACCGCACGTTTGGCTTCGCGGTCCATATCCCGGTCTCGGATGGCGTGCCGCTTGTCGAACTGCCTCTTACCTCGGGCCAGTCCCAGCTCGATCTTGGCGTGGTGGCGTTTGATGTAAACGCGCAGGGCCACTATGGTCAGGCCTTTCTCAGCCACCGTGGCAGACATCTTCTGTATCTCAGCCCGGTGCAGTAGAAGTTTGCGGTTTCGTTTGGGGTCGTGGTTGTATCGGCTTGCGGGGTCGTACGGGGCGATGTAAGCGTTGTTCAGCCACATCTCGCCATCGACAGCCCTGGCATAGGCATCACTAAGGTCTATCTTCCCCGCCCGCACGGACTTGATCTCGGTCCCAGTCAGCAGAATACCCGCCTCGTAGCGTTCCAGAATCTCGTAATTGAAAAATGCCCTACGATTGGACGCGACCGGGTGATAGTCTTTCTCCGGCGCTTTTTGCTGCGCCGCCTTCTTACCTGTCGGTGCTGTTGGAGTCGATGATTTCTTCTTAGCCATAACCGATTACTACTTATTTTGAGCCGCGGTGCCTTCCCCTAGTTCTTGCTTCAATATCTCGATGGCCCGGTCAAGATGCAGGTCTTCGTCTTCATCCTCATCGATCGTTTCCAGCAGCACATCCGGTGTGATGCCCTCACCTTCGATCAACGATCCATTTGGTGTGAACCAGCGGGCGGTGGTGAAGTTCACCCCAGAGCCGTCATCCAATGGCCACAGGTTTGTGACGCTGCCCTTGCCAAAGGTGGTCGCCCCGATGACCGTTGCCCGGTCATTATCGATCATCGCGCCGGTGAATACCTCACTTGCGCTGGCGCTGAACTCATTCACCAAGACCACCATGGGTATATCCAGAGCTTTCCCTCCGGATTTTACGCCCCAATTCCTTCTGTTGCCCTTGGCGTCGATCTGGTACAACACCAATCCATCATCAATGAATTGGCTGGTTACATCAACAACAGACGAAACCAATCCGCCTGGGTTATTGCGGAGGTCCAATACTATTCCCAGGCCTTTGGAACGTTCGAACCGTTCCAAAGCCTCTTCCAGTTCGTCATTGGTCGAGCCCGTAAAGCCCGACATCCGGAGATGGCCGATTCGTCCCACTTGCATCAGAAGATTGACGCTTTCCAATTGGATGATGTCCCGCTCGATCTCTACTGAAACCGGTTCGGCGCTGCTGAGATGCCGCAAGAGTATAGTAACCGTAGTGCCTTCTTCACCCCTGATCAACCGCACCACTTCCAGCAATGACATCCTTTGGATACTGACGCCGTCAACTTCCAGGATGATGTCACCTGGTCTAACCCCAGCCGCCTCAGCGGGGGTGTCTGGCATTGGAGCCAGGATGGTTATCGCCCCATCTCTTATGCCTA
>PCAH01000028.1 GCA_002730485.1 Dehalococcoidia bacterium
TGCATCCCCATAGATGGATATTAATCAGATTCCAGAACGTTCGGGTGCGTTGCGCTTGCTGGAGGAACACACTGGCTCTCGTTTTGGCCGACTCATCCTTTTCTATTTTCTTTATCGGCTCATCTTCGGGTACCCCAAAAGGTCGCAAGCCCTTCTCAGCAGGATCGTCGGAAAAGAACTTGACCAGCAAGAGTACAAATAATCCTCCTGCCAATCCTGGAAGCCAGAAAATCCACTTCATCCCCAGCTGTTCGAAGGTTGCGCTTATCAAGTAAATGAACAGAAGAACGCCGATTCCCTGGAAAGACCAAATGAGGCCCATCGCTATGCCAAGGCATTTCCTGAACCATAGGGCTACTCCCGAAACTAGTAGAACGGTGAAAATACTAGAGGCAATGCCTAGAATGACCCCGAAGTAAAGGTAAAATTGCCAAAGGCTGGTCATCATCCCCATAAGCAACATGCCAGCGAGAAATAAAACACCTCCTAGTAGTAAAAGGTTGCGGATACCATATCTGTCACCTAGCCAGCCTATATAAGGGCTCACAGCTGCCAAGGCAAGCCATTGGAGGCTGAAACCCAGGCCGATGGCACCATAACTCCATTGCGGCCCGGATGCCGAGTCGCTCAGATAAGGCACTAAGGCTGCTGTGGCGAATCTAACGGAGGATGTCACCAGAAGTATCGTTGCGGCTATGCTCACGATGATCCAACCGTAGTGTATCTGACGCAAGCCTCTTGTTAAGTTAATTGGATTCTTACCCATAGCTAAATCACATAACCTGCGGAATATTCAACATTACCTTGGTCAACCCTCGTAGATGCGTCGAAATGATACTAACACCTTGACATCAAACGTGGACAGAACGTGGATGCCTTGTGGTTGTAGTCTACAACGGAACAATATCTCGAGGTTTGTTCAAAGTATATAGAGCGTCAAGACCGAAAATCCGATAACAAAAAGACCCGGCCCAGGAGGCCGGGTCTTTTTGTTTCGTGGTGAGAAATTTCGTTAATTACGCTCTGCGCATATCCTTACTGAATCATGTCATAATATCCGCAACTTTTTAGGTGAATTCCGGATGACAGACCAGCGCAAAACCAAGAATCAGCTGCTTGAAGATTTGGAGCGCGAAAGGGCGCGGGCCAATCTGGAACGAGACCGTTCCGTTGCTCTCCAAGAGGCCTCTAATAAGCTGGCCGGCGTCCATGACACCCCTGAAGTGCTGCGCTTGATCATTGACGAGGCAACCCGACTCGTCGATGCCAAGGCTGGCTACGTAAGGTTGGTGATCGATGGAAAGTGGGTCGTTGGCGCCGTCACGGAATTGGCGGTTGACTATGTAGCAGAGATCTCTGCGCTGGTCCCAGAACCGTCTAACGACGTAAGAAAGACCCTTGCGGCTGAGGCAATGTCCTCCAGCCGGCCCGCGGTTGTGGAGGATGCCACTACATCGGAGATAATCTACCCTCAGACCCGAAAAGTGGCCGCCAAATTCGGTTTCCACGGCTCAGCCGCCATTCCATTGCTGGTCGACGACCAGGCCATCGGCGTGATCATCATCTTTGATGGTAGCGTACGCACCTTCACAGAGGATGAGCTCTCCATCTTGACTGCCTTCGCCGATCAAACTTCTTTGGCTCTAGAGAAAGCACTGCTCCTGAGTGAGGCCGAGACGGAGAGAGAACGTGCGGACTCCATGAGTTCAATCCACGCCGACGTGACCAAAATGCGCCAAGGGCAAGAATCCTGTAACCTATCGACAGACCTCTAATACCATCAATAGATATTCTACGCTCACACCCTCTGAGTAAGACGCGAGGCCCTACCTATGGTCCGTTGGACGGATATCCATCCGAATGAACAAGCCAGTCTCATGGAGAGATTAGCTGGAAGATACAAACCACCTTTTGAGGAAACTCCCTGGGTTAAAACTCCAAAGTTATCCGATGCTCGGGTAGCCATCGTTACTACCGCCGCGATCCACCGCTTTGATGACCGGCCATTCGCGGGACATGAAGGCGATTACCGGGTGATACCCGGTGACATCGACTATAAAGATCTAGCGATGTCCCATTCCAGCACCAACTTCGATCGCAGCGCATACCAGCAAGATGCCAACGTCTGTTTTCCTCTTGAACACCTACAGGAGATGGCTGATTCGCGGAAGATCGGCTCCGTGGCCAAGTGGCACTACTCTTTCATGGGTTCTACCGCCCCGCAACGTATGGAGCCGGCCGCCAAAGAGGTTTCACAACTCCTCCTTGGCGACGACGTTAACCTGGTCCTACTGATACCCATTTGACCGAACTGCACCTACGCCGTGGGCGTACTATCCCAATACATCGAACGGCCCGTGGTCGAAGGCGGCGCAGCCATCGCCACCGTCCAGGTGAGTTTGATAAGGCCAGTGACAGAAGCGGTAAAGCCACCCCGGGCCCTGTGGGTGCCCTTCCCCCTGGGAAGACCATTGGGTCCGCCCAATCGCCCAGATATCCAATCAGACGTCTTACGCCAAACCCTGGAGCTGGTGGATCAACCAAGCGGCCCAGCACTGGTCGATTATCCAGACAACTATGAAGATGACATATCAGCCGAAGAGGGTTGGTCCTGCCCGGTGACCTTCCCCACTGCCGAACCCAAGACCGAGTCGGATGCTCTAAGGGCGCAATTGCGCACGGAAGTCCAACTGCTAAGGCCGTGGTTCGACGAGGGACTCCGCAACAGAGGACGCACCACGATGGGAGTAAGCGGCAAGGGTGTTGATGCCATCTCAGAGATGCTGGATATCCTAGTATCGTTCTCTCTGGACGCCGACATGACGGTTCCAGATGGCTACAACGAACCGATGCCCAAGTTGCTGCGGTATCTCATCTCTGACATCAGAGCGTTCTACTCGGAGGCTGCTATCTCAAAACCTGGGGCGATGTTCCCCTCCCCAGATGACCTTGAAGAGTGGTTTTTCCTGGAGACCATTGCCGGTGATGTGTTTTACCAAGTCCGTGAACGTCTGGTGAGCGCCGATATCCTCGTCCTGATAGCCAATGGGTTGGACGATGATGAGATCGACGGAAGATTAGCTTTGTTGGCTGGCACCACGTCTGCCACAGCCGAGGAACGCCTACGCCAACCCGGAATCAGCCGAGAGCTCCTCAAAGCTGCGGCGGAGGACTTCAAAGTTGGCGACGCTGGCCGGTTTTCCCGGTCCTTCGTCCCCATGACTATGCGGGACCGGCGCAGCGAACGGGCCTCATTCGCCGACGCTAAGTAAACTTCAGTTAATGATTTAATCCCTGGGACGCCCGATTTGGGAATTTGACCAGTTGTGGCGCATGGCTGGTTTCTGTTCTATAGTCATAGCCACAAACGAACAACGATTCCAACAGCCATAAAAAGGCGACAGGTCACTTAATACTATGGAATGTCCGAACAAAACGGCCCCCTGGGTCGTTTTATTCCGTTCGTTAGCATCATTAAGTCCTGACAAGGACGCATTTCAACTGCAATTAATATAGGGAGAGTTTATGAAATACGACGTAGTAATCGTCGGCGGGGGAGCTGCCGGGTCAGTGCTGGCCAGCAGATTAGCCGAAAACGAGAACACCTCGGTCCTGGTGCTGGAAGCCGGGCCGGATTATCCGGACCCGAACAATATCCCGGACGAGATCAAATGGGGCGGAACCCGGTACGCCGAAGCCCAGGATTCAGAACACAACTGGGCGCTGCGCGGGACCATCACCGAAGAACAGGGTGAGATCCACGTGGCTCAAGGCCATGTCATCGGCGGTGGTTCATCCATCAACGGACAGGCCATGCAACGGGGATTGCCCGAGGACTTTGAAGCCTGGGCAGCCCTCGGCAATGATGAATGGTCCTACACCAAGGTATTGCCGTTCTTCAGAAAATCCGAACATGATCTGGACATTCGCGACGACTTCCATGGCACTGATGGCCCAATGCCCGTGAGGCGACGCCAGTCTGGCCCCGTACCAGACATCCAACGGGCCTTCCGAGAAGCCCTGCTGAAAGACGGCTACAACCCCACCGACGACACCAACGGCGCCAACCCTGCGGGCGTGGGTGTCTCTCCATCCAACAACCTGGACGGACTGAGAATGAGTGCCGCCATGACCTTCCTTGGTCCGATGCGCCACCGCCTGAACCTCACGGTGCGCGGCGGCGTGGCCGTCAGGAAGATACTGACCGAAGGCAAGAAAGCCGTTGGCGTGGAAGCAGAAAGCGGCGGAGAGATCTTCAACATCGAAGCCGAGCGTGTCGTGCTCTGCTCCGGCGCCATCAGGTCGCCTCAGTTGCTGATGCTTTCCGGCATAGGTCCATCCGACCAACTCAAAGAGTTTGGCATCACCCAAGTCCACGAACTACCCGGTGTCGGTCAGCACCTCTGGAACCACCTGAGCTCCCACATCGCATTCAAGGTCAAAGATGGCGTCACCCTCTTCGGTGAATCCGACGCTGTGCACTATAGCTTGCACTACACCGCAGAAGGTTCCAGCGAAGCCAATGACATGGTGCTGAGGACCAACCCGGTGGTTGACGAACGAGAGGAGAAGGTCCCAGGACTGCGGACCAAGTACGACACCGAAGGTATCCCACCAGAACAGGTGGGACGCATCTCATGCACACTTGGCCTGCCAGACGGCTCTGGGTACGTCCGCTTGGCTTCTGCCGACCCTGGAGTCCAACCAAGTTTTAATTACCAGTATCTGCAAAACGCCAACGATGCCCAACGCGTCCGTGAAGGTGTGCGCATGGGCTGTAGACTTCTGGAATCCGACGCCTACAAAGATGTTTGCGACTACCGGCTCAACCCCAAGGATGACATCCTCAACGATGACGCCGCCCTGGACCTCTGGATACGCCAGAACGTCGGTAGCGCTAGGCACGTGTCCGGCACCTGCCGCATGGGCCCGGATTCCGATAACACCACCGTTGTGGACCAGTACTGCAAGGTCAAAGGCATGCAGGGATTGTTTGTGGTCGACGCGTCGATCGTCCCAAAGGTGCCAAGGTCCGGCGGTCTCCACGCCACTGTCCTCATGATCGGTGAAAGGGCAGCCGCGTGGATCGCCGAAGGCTAACCATCCATCGCCCAGTAAGTCTAGTAATTTAACCGACTCTTGATACAGGGGAATTACAACCATGGAACCAGTGATCAGGAATATAAAAGACGTCTTCGACGGCACCAACGCCGCCAGGATGATCAACCTGGACGACAACCCGCCCACCTGCACGTTGTCCTACTCGGTGATACCACCCGACGGCACCAGTGCCCACCATATCCACCCCTGGGAGCATGAAGTTTACATAATCGAGGGCAGCGGTACTCTCATCTGCGACGGAAATGAGTACCCGGTCAAAGCCGGCGATGCCATGTTCATTCCGCCGAACGTTGACCATTACACCCTGAACAACGGCGGCCAGGGCAACATCCATCGCATCGAGATCAACCCACTGATCGCCGCCCAGAGCGGTGGAGCAGGAAACAACGGTGGCGAGGGCACCGGCGTACCTCCGGTGATCCGCAACCACGCTGACTTAGACCGCAAGGCGGGCCACGTGTTGATCACCAGCAAGGACGGAGCGCCCAACTACGTAATGCTCCATAACGACCCCATGCAGCCGGGCGCGGTCAGCCACGCCGATACGGGTGGGCACACCCACGAGTGGGAGCATGTGGTGTATATGCTGGAAGGAACAGCAACTCTGGTCTGCGGCGGTAAAGACTACACCGTGACCCAGGGCGATGCCATCCTGGTGCCACCGAACGAACACCATCAATGGAAGAACGAGTCTCAGGGCCCAGTTGGCCGGGTGACCTACAACCCGGTGGCGTCAGAAGCAGCGGAACACTAAGTTTTCCAACGACCGCCGTACAACGCAAAAACGACCGATTGGTACCCAATCGGTCGTTTTTCATTTTCTAAAGGCCTTAAAAAGCATATGACGTTAGTCTACTATTAGCAGCACAGGTATAGCTTGATTTCGTAGAAGTTTTTCGAAAGCAGTTAATCCGGGGCGGTGACGGTATTTAAGTAATCGTAGCCGGAAATATCTATTAGGATAGTTTGCGGAGCGATATTTCCTTAGAAAACAGGGGCGGTAGGCACAAACCTTCCACTGTTTGTTGATTCCCTCCGGCCTCTAATCCTTGAGCAGTTCTATCAGGGCATCGGCCACTGCGTCGGGACGCTGGGTCGACAGATCATGTCCGGCACCTTCAACGATTCTTCGTGCCACCATACCCAGGAAGCGGTCTTCGTCACGTGACGGGTCGGTGGATGGTCGTCCGAATCCACTGGCCCCTGCCAGAAGTACTATGGACGGCACGGTGATCTTGGGCTGTTCCGCCAGGTGCCGTTCCATCTCCAGGAAGCGCTCTTCACCCGGCGCGTTCTTGTGGCGGTGCCGGTACGAGTGGATGACAATGTCCACAAAATCAGGGTTGTCAAAAGCCGGGGCTGCCCGATTGAATGCTTCATCGGTGTAATTCCATTCCGGCGCCCAGGTCTCCCAGAGATATCTGACGATGTCCCGTCGGTTTTCAGTCAGTCCCACGATTCCTTGGGGGCTGTTGAAATACCACTGGTACCAGAGTTGGGCTTCCCGCATTGCTGAAACGGGCTTCTCAGTATTGACCGTATCCTGCACGGAATACCCGCCGATTGCCACCTGGGCTTTGACACGGTCTGGATGAAATATCGACGTCAGACAGGCTGCCCGGTTCCCCCAGTCGTATCCGGCGGTTGCGAACTGGTCGATCCCAAGAGCATCGGCAAAATCAGTGACATCCTGACCGATGGCGGCCTGCTCTGCCATGCGCGGGGCCTCAGGGTCGATAAACGATGTTGACCCATACCCTCTGAGATAGGGCACCAGAACCCGGTATCCGGCGTCGACCAACGGCTGGACCACACCGTCGAAAGAGATCACCTCATATGGGAACCCGTGCAGCAGGAAAATCGGGAACGCCGCAGCGTCGCCATAGTCCCCATACCCGATATTCAATACTGGGGTTTGGACTGATTTAAAGCTCTCTGGATCAATCAAGATATTCACTCCGAGTCTCGTTTCACTTGGCTACCGACTAGTTTCGCCGAAGTAAACCTAACACAGGTTCATTCTGGTGGGAACTTTCTTCGCATCCCTTCCGTCTAGTTAATTGAAAGTACAATTAAGTAAGAGGCCCAACACCTGCAACGTTGGATCGGAAAGGAGACTCTGATGAGCCAATCAACAACCACAACAACGGCCCAATCCGGTTTTTGGTCCAGCCTCCCGTTGAAACGACCACCTGGCAAGCAAACCATCTTTGGCTCAACGGTAATCGTCGCCATTGCGGTGGCCCTAATCTTGACCTGGATATTTGCCTGGTCAGGGAACGGCTCTGCATCAAGTTCTCCGTCTACCAGCTTTGGCAGTGGCGGGTTTGACGGCGATTCAGTCTCAGGTATCGCACCCGCTCCGGTTGGTGCTCCGGACGCCTTCTTCGGCAACGATTCTATGTCCGTTACCGTCACCGATGAAGCTTTCAGAGGTGAGGGTGCATTCGAGAAAGCGACCGCAGGCGCACCAGCCATGGAACAATCTGGCGGAAGCGCTAATGCTGGGAGCGCAATCGGCTCCAGGCAGATCATCTCCCAAGGATCGATGTCGGTTGAAGTGACCGACGTTCCATTTGCTTCGGCTCAGGTTCGAGCGATTGCCGAGGGTGCTGGAGGCTTCGTTGAACAGCTTTCCAGCTACGGTGTGGGCGAGCACCAGCAATCTACGATGACCGTCCGCGTCCCCCGGGCAGAGTTCTTCGATGTCTTCGAACAGATCAAGGCATTGGGGAAGGTCCAGAACGAGAATGCCGGCTCTGAGGATGTAACGGAACAGTTCATAGACCTGGAAGCTCGCCTGAAGAGCGCCCAGCGGGAAGAGTTGAGCCTGCTGTCCCTGCTGGATCGGGCCAATGATGTCAGTGATGTTCTGGTGATCGAAAGGGAACTTTCCCGGGTGCGAACCGATCTGGAACGCATCCAAGGTCACCTCAATTTCCTGGAACGGCGTGTCGACCTGGCCACCATCACGGTATCCCTGGGTCACCCACAGAGAGACGATCCGCGAGCGCCTTCGGGTTCCTTGAGTATTGAGCCATCTGATGTAGACAGCAGCGTCGCCGCAGTGAAAGCGGTCGTGACACAGGTCAACGGTGAGATCGACCAGGTGTACACATCGGTCCAGGACGGACGCCAACGGGCAATCATGACCGTCCGAGTATTGCCGGATGACTTCAACCTTGTAGTAACTGCAATCGAAGACCAAGGAAAACTGATCGCCAAGGAGATCAGAGAAGGCTCCAAGGGTGATCCGGTTTTGGCTGAAGTTGACGATGATGAACCCAACGCTCACATCGACATAGTCTTCAATGAGACGGAGTCTTCAACCTTGGGTCGCAACCTGGCAATCTTCATCCCCATCGGCACTTTGGGGTTGCTCATCGTACTGGGGCTGATCTCTTACGGTGCGTATCGGATGGGTGTGAGGAAGGAAGACTAGCCCAAGAACATCCTCTTTAACACCATCTATCCGGGCAAGTTATAATCTAGGGCCTAACAGGGGTGTCTCGCTGACGCACAATCAGCCAGGCACCCTTATCGCGTGATTCATCAAAAGCAAAGCGAGGCCCGATCATGGCGACTTCTTTTGGCTATCTGCTCCCCACTCGAGAGGTGGTTATGGCCCCCGGCGACCCTGATTTCGGGTCTATGATCAACCTGGCTGAGACGGCCGAGGGACACGGATTCGACTCCGTCTGGGTCGGGGACAGTGTGCTGGCTCGACCGCGCCTGGAAGCCCTCACCACCCTGTCAGCCATCGCGGGCCGTACCCAGCGGGTCAAGTTGGGCACAGCGGTCTACCTGCCAGCCCTCCGCAACCCGGTGATACTGGCCAACGAAGTTGCCAACCTGGACATAATCTCCGGTGGTCGGGTCATCCTTGGAGTGGGTATCGCCAGCAAGACTCCCGCAGTCCAGAAGGAATTTGCGTCCTGCGGGGTCGATTTCCGATACAGGGTCAGCATCTTTGAAGAGACCATTTCCCTGATGCAGCGACTCTGGACAGAGGACGAAGTGACTTTCAATGGCCGCCACTTCCAGTTGGACGGGGTTAGCCTGGGATTAAAACCCGTGCAAAAAGACGGGATTCCCATCTGGATGGCCGCCAGCGCAGAGAAGCCCCAACGCCGCATGCTGAAGATCGGCGACGGTTGGTTCCCCAACTCCCAGTCTCCGGAGGCGTTCACCAAAGGCTGGCAGGATATTGAGGCTCTGGCCAAGGAGTCGGGCGACGACTCGGGCCGCCTCCACAAAGCCCTCTACACCACGCTGAACATCAATAATGACACAGCCCAGGCTGACAAAGAGATGCGGGAGTTCATAGAGGGGTACTACAAGATGCCCTTTGAGACCATGGCCCGCACCCAAAGCGTGTTCACCGGAAACGTGTCAGGAACCCAAACCTGGCTTAAGGAATTCATCGAAGCCGGGATTGAGACCATGGTCATCCGCTTCGGCGGCCCCGACCAGACCGGCCAATTGGAACTATTTTCCAAAGAAGTCCTACCGATGCTAAAAGGGTAGGATACCCAACGGGGATACCGTTACGCGACCTGCTTTCAAGATTGACTTATTCGTACTCAAAGCTATAGTGGGACGCTAAGTCATATTCACAAACAAAAGTCCAAGCCAAAACTTCCACTTTAGGGGATATCAAATGGCCACAACCAGCGGCAGTCAACAATCAGAACAAACCCAACAATACGACGTTGTAGGCACCAGGCCCATCCGCCACGACGGTCTGGACAAGGTGATCGGAGCGGCCAAGTTTGGCGCCGATACCCAGTTGTCCGGCATGCTGCACGGCAAAGTGCTGCGCAGCCCCCACGCCCACGCCAGAATCAAGAGCATCGACACCAGCAAGGCCGAGGCACTGCCAGGTGTAACCGCCGTTGTCACATCGAAGGACTTCCCGATCATCGGCAACGTGGTCATAGACCTGGCCGAGGGCGGCTCACGCCTCCTAGCTGAACACATCATGGCCGCCGACA
>PCAH01000029.1 GCA_002730485.1 Dehalococcoidia bacterium
CTGCCGTCTGGGTTCACCATCAGCAGCGGCGGCACCACGGCTATCGGTGGTGACGGCACCAGCTTTGATGGCACCGAGTCCGTTTCCATATCGGGGCAGGTGATAACCATCACCCGCTCCGGTGGTAGTTCGCTAAATGCTGGCACCGCCGTCACCCTCGAACTGACCAACATCAAGAACTCGACTACTGCGGGCTCCACCGGAACCTACAGTATCAAGACGACCAATTCCAGTGATGTGACCATCGACCAGGACACAGCGGTTGCCGCAGACAGTCTCGTCATAGGAACTCTCACCAGCACCAATGTACAGCCAGAAAGCCTGACGGCAGGTAATGTTGGCGACATCGATATCACGTTCACTTTGGCCAGCGATTTGGCAGCCGATGGCAAGATCGTGATAACCCTTCCGTCTGGCTTCACCGTCAGCAGCGAGGGCACCACAGCAATTGGTGGAGATGGCACCAGCTTTGACGGTACCGAAACGGTATCTGTGTCAGGGCAGGTCATCACCATCACCCGCTCCGGTGGTACAGCTCTTTCCGCTGGCACCGCGGTGACCATCGAACTCACCAAGATCAAGAACCCCACCAGCTCCGGTACCACTGGCAATTATGGGATCAAGACGACTAATTCCAGCGGTGCAACGATCAACGAAGACAGTTCGATTGCGGGCGACACCATCACTGCGGCGGCGGCATCTGGAACACTGCAGGTCGCTGCGACGGCTGATTTGAGCCTGACTCATTCCAGCCCAACCGGAAATCTGTTGGTTGGAGGAACCCAGACCTACACCTATACCGTCACCAACAAAGGATCAGGGGACGCCTCGGGAGCCAACTTCACAAATACCCTGCCAAGCGGCACTACGTTGAGCTCGATCTCGACATCTCGCGGTAGTTGTGTCACATCGCCCTCTATCACCTGTACTTTTGGGACTTTGGGTACATCACATACAGCCACCGTCACGGTGGTCGTCAAGATAGATAAATCTGGCACCCTGGTTAACACCGGAAAGGTGAGCGCCGACCAACAAGACCCGGTGAGCAGCAACAATACGGTCTCTGTGACGAACACAGCCCTTGAGCCGATAACCGCCTCGTTGACCTATGAGCCAGATGGAAACGTCAGAGCCGGTGAGACCGTTGTGATCAAGGTGACCTTTACCCGCTCGCCGGACGGAACACCCTCCATCGCAATCGACACTCCAGGCGTCGATCTAGACTCCGTGAAGATGACAAGTTCCACAGACGGCAAGGTCTGGACGTACAGTTACGTGGTGCCAGAAGGCAGCGACGGTACTGCCACTGTTTCCGTTGGTGGTCTCAATTCTGAGTCCGGATCAGATAACGTCGAGTTGACCAATAACACCTTTGACATCAACAGCAAGGGTGCCAGCGTAGCGCTGACCTACTCCCCAGACGAGAATATCTTGGCCGGAGAGACGGTGGTCATCACGGCTACATTCAATCCGGAGATAACCGGTACACCTACGATCTCCATAGACACCACTGGCACCGACCTGTCGGCGGTTGCAATGACCAAGTCTGCTGACGGCAAGGTTTGGACGTACAGCTACAGCCCGCCGCCAAACAGCGACGGCGAAGCGACAGTTACCATTGCCGGTGGCCTGGACAAGTCGGGTAACCAAAATCAGAAGGCGACCAACAATACCTTCTTGATAGGACCGAAAGAAATTGAGGCTAAACTGACCTATTCGCCGGAAGAAGGCATCGTTCCCGGAACCAGCATAGTCATCACCGCTACCTTTGACGTGACATTTAAGGGAACACCCAGCATCTCAATCGCTACACCAGGACCCGACCAGGGGCCGTTCGTGATGACATCCTCGGCTGATGGCAAAGTCTGGACCCTCACCTATGTTGTCCCTGAGGGAAGCGAAGGACTGGCCAATGTCTCTATCTCGGGGTTAACTGAAGGATCGAGTAAGCAGATCCTAAACCTGAGCAATAACACGTTCCAGATCGATGCCGACAATGCAGACCTCTCGGTGGGGGTCGCTGCCAACAACATTGGAGTGGTCCGCAGAGGAGAGCTGACCTACACAGCCACGGTGGTGAACCGAGGCCCAATGACTGCCACCGGCGTCAGGCTGGTGAATGACCTGCCTGCCGAGGCGATTTTTGAGTCTTACGGCCCCCAGTCGTTGGACTGCAATCTGGGAACCTTGGAACCCGTCGAGGGCGTGGTGGTGTCTATTGACATCACCGTTGGTGGGGATGCGGAAGACCAGTTGGTCAACCGAGCTACCGTGTCCGGAGCCAAGACCGATCCTGTCGATGAGAACAATGAAGGCACCGCCATAACAGATGTAATAGTTGGAGTCCTGACTTACGTCGTTTCCATTCAAGAGGGCGAGATCGACAACACTGGCATCATACTGACCGACTTCCCAGACCCGGTATTCCTAGGCTCCGACCTCACATACGACCTTGATGTTAGAAATGGTGGGCCAAATCCGGTCACTGAATCAAGGCTGATCGTCAGCCTGCCTTCTTCGGTCGTTTTCGCATCTGCCGTGGTCGATTTCGGGGCTGGGAGTAATAGTTCTAAGCTACTACCTAACGGCTCCTATGACCTGACCAAGGCAATCCCCAAAGTGGCATCTCTGTTGTTCTCATCGTCCAATGGTCCAGCGGAGATGGTTGGTGAGTGTACTGAGGGGAGCGGAACGGTAATCTGCACACTTGGGGAATTACAACCAGGACAAGAGGCTAGAGTCACCATTGTTGTGGAGCCTGAAGCCCCAGGTGTGTTGATCAACCAAGCGAAGCTGGTCCAAGAGGGACTTGATCCGGATTCTGCTGTGATGGCAGCCGATGAAAGCACCACGGTAAAGATGATGTCAGACCTTTCCATCTCCATTCAAGACGTCTCTTCATCGGTTCTCCATGGGGAAGAGTTTACCTTTGATTTTGTTGTATCCAATGCGGGCCCATCTCCAGCAACGGGAGTCTCACTAAGTAACGAGATCCCTTAAGGACTCCGCATCGTACCGTCAGCAGTGGACTCATCCACCTGCAGCATCACAGCAGGTGAACTTAATTGCTTGGTCGGGAACATGGCCAGCGGCGAAAGCAGGGTGGTGTCTCTCACGTTTGAGTTGGGCCAACTGGCTACCGGTGACCTGGTCAACACCGCCTCGGTTTCTGGAGCGGAAGCCGATCTCTACTTCGATGGAAACTCCGTTTCAACGATCATCTCTGTTACAGAGCGGCCACGGGAGCGGTTGAAATACGAATTGGACGGCACCGAGCCGTGGGTGCCGACACCAATCGAGGTTGCTCCGTTTGTTGAACCGGAGGCACCCACCAATAGCAATAGAAACCGGTGGATTGCGATAGCAGGCTTGAACCTTTCGTTCGCTGCCTTGGCCACCTATCTGGGCCGCAACATCGTATTTGGTGGCAAGAACCGGCCAGGCGGGGATTCTGGAGAGCCAATCTAGGGTGCGGTAATCTCTGGTCGGCCCCTCAACTGATGAGAGGCTTCCCCATCAGCTGAAGGTAGAGAGGTTCAGGATCTCGGCGCTCTTACTGCCTGAATCCAGTTCCATGATCGCTACCTGACCAAGTCGTCGTATCTGTTTCGGCAGACTTGGACTCCCCGGGTTCACCATTAAAATCTCTTGGAACTCTTCCACTACCGGGTAATGGGTGTGGCCAAATACGACGATGTCCACCGGGGCGTCAAACACGTTCTGAAGGGCGGTGGATAGGCTGGCGTCCTGAGGGAAATGTTTGGACAGCGGACTGAACTCCGTTAATTCCTGAGCCATGCCTGGAATGAGCAAGTCGTGGACTATCCCAATGGAGTGACCTTCAAGCTCGATCACCCTGCGCATGTCCACCACACGGTCGTCTTCACTGAAATGTGCGCCTGCGCCCAACTCCACGGCATACACCGGAGCAATCTTCTCCAGCCAGTCCAGGCATTCAGGCTGATAGATATCCCCGGCATGGATTATCACATCAACCCCATCAAAGGCCGCTAGTATCTCCGGTGGCGGTTCATCGCCAACGCTGGGGTTGTGGGTATCTGAAATCAGGCCGACTCGCATCGTGATATCTCCGTGTCAATTTCTGGGCAACCTCGATATTCTACACGCATGTCGTTTCGGGCACACATTCATCTGTAACCTGTTGTTACAATTCCCCCTGGAAAACCCGCAGAACAATATCTGAGGAGATCGATTACATGTCAATGCATAACGAACCCACACGGCCCTGCATGGCCATAGCAGAACAACACCTGACCTATGAGCAGGTACAGGCGGCCATGAAAGTAATGATGGAAAAAGCCCAAGCCACGTCTGAAACGCCGGTCTGCTTGGCCATAGTGGATGCATCCGGCAACATGGAAGCCTTCGCCAAGATGGACCATGCCCGAGTTTTCACTCGCCGCCATGCCGTGCGAAAAGCCTATTCTGCTGCGATCTTGGGCATCAACAGCGGTGATTGGGGTGCCAACATGAAGAACATAGGTCAGAGCGTCAGCGAGAACGGCGACCCGACCATCACCTACGAACAGGGCGGCGTGGTCATCATCAAAGACGGAGCGATACTTGGTGGAATCGGAGTTGGCGGCATCCGCGGCCACAATGCTGATGAGGGCTTGGCCAAGCTGGGATTAGAGGCGATGGGGCTCTAAGTTCCTCTAAACCCAACCCGGGCTAGGGTTGCGACTTGGACAACCAAAAGCCTTAAGCGCTTGGGTCGGGTATTTCACCAGTGACACCGCGTTCAACCAGGTCATCTATCTCGCTGGTGGACAATCCCGGCAGGCCGCCCAACACTTGGTAGTTGTGTTCGCCAAGACCCGGCGCTGGCGTGGCAGTTAAACGGGAGCTCTTGGAAAGGACCCACGGTGTACTTGTCTGCTTATAGACACCAACTTCTGGGTGATCGACTGTGTCCCAGAACCCCCGGGCTGCCAGGTGCGGGTCTTTGATGGTCTCGCTGCCATTCAACACCGCCCCTGCGGGCACGCCGTGGGCTTGGAGTAGGTGCATGATCTGGTAGTGGTCACGCTCCCTGGTCCAGGACGTGATTATCTCGTCCAGACCGTCTTGATTTTCGCGGCGTGTCTCCCTGTTCTCAAATCTGGGGTCGAAACTCAGGCCAGGCTGCCCAATGGCCTGGCACAGACCCAGCCATTCGTCCTCAGAACCAACTGAGATTGCTGTCCACATATCGTCGCCCAGGCACTGATATACGCCGTGGGGAACCATGTCGCGGTGTTTGTTCCCAATTGTTCCGGCAACTGTGCCGTTGGCTGAATAATCAAGCACAGCCTCACCCAGAAGCATGGCTGTCGACTCCCGCTGCGATAGATCGACCAGACATCCCTTGCCGGTTTTGCGCCTTCGTCTCAGTGCGGTCATCAACCCGCCAAAGGACAAGAAACCAACCACCGGGTCAGGATAGGTCTCATTGGTCATGAGCGGCGGCCCGTTTTCGTAACCTGTGATTGAAGCCAATCCTGCGGTTTGCTCCAATGTGGATCCCAGGGACCCATAGTTCTGTTCCGGCCCCGTTGCTCCCTGGCTGCTGATCTTCACGTATATGATCTTTGGATTGGCCTCAGATAAGACTTCGTAACCGAGACCGAGTCGGTCCATCACCGACGCCCGATAATTCTCCACCAGAACATCGCAGAGCTTAACCAGTTCAAGAAAAAGTTCTTTGCCTCGGGCGTCTGCCAGATCGAGGGTTATATCCTGCTTGTTGATGTTCCTGTGGATGTGGTGGGCAGTTCGGTTCCAGGGGCGTTCTCCGATGCCAGGGCTGGACGGTCAGAGTCTCTATCAACTGGCCAGCAATCAATCAGCGGACCTGGCGCGGAAAATGGTGTTTGTCACTGAAGATACCGCTAATCAAAGCTCTAAAGAGTTTTGACAATGACCGGGAACCCAGTCTTGAATAAACCCTTCGATATCAGTGAAATCCGAAAACTGATAGACAGGATTGCTCAACCAACCCCATAGACCCGAAGCCTGACGTCATTCCGGAAACCTGGAATCTGGCTAGAGCGGACCACCGTGGAATTCAGGAGATTGCTTCAAAAAGACCTGAACGCGGTGGCGAGGAACTTCCGTCACAAATACTCGGCCTTCATCGTCCACATCCACTGATATGGGCCCTTGGAACACTTTCTCCCGCTCGTCCAATCCCTGGGACCTCGCCCTAGCTCTTACAAACGACTGGTCGATCTCCACCCGTTCTTTGCCCCACTTGGACAGCGTCGCTTCGCCAGTCAACTGGGTTACAAATTCGCCTTCCGAGTCAAACACCTGCAAGCGGTCATTCTTGTAATCCGCTACGTAGATAGCTCCGTCTTTGTCGACAGCTATCCCTGTGGGGCGGTTGAACTCGCCCGGGCCTCTACCTGAGGAGCCGAACTTCATCAAGAATGTGCCATCTGGGGAGAACTTCTGGATTCGGTCGTTTCTCCAGTCGGCCACAAAGACATCACCGTTCTTGTCGATGTCGATGCCCCAAGGGAAGTTCAACTCACCGTCGCCGGTGCCTTGAGTCCCCCACTTGAACTTGAAATTCCCTTTGGTGTCGAAAACCTGAATGCGGTGGTTGTGGCTGTCGACCATGTACAGGTTGTCTTCAGCATCAAAGGCCAGGCCGGAAGGCTTGTTGATCTCGCCGTCGCCATCACCTTGCTCGCCCCATTTGCCGATCCAGTCTCCGTCCTTGGTGAACACGGATATCCGGTCCAGCCACTCATCGGCAACATAAGCGTTTCCCTGGGAATCCAGCGCCACCGATGTTGGCCAGAACAAAGCGCCATCAGGCGCAGACCTGACGGCATCTTCTGGGTGGACTTTGAAACCAAATTGCCCGATGTACTCTTCATCCACGCTGCAGATGGTGACCCGCTTGCAGGGGTAAAACACCGGCGTTTCCGTGCCTCGGTTCACCACGTACATGCGGTCGCCTTCGCCACGGGCAATAGCAACAGGGTTGAAGAAACCGTCACCGCCGCGGGTTTCCTGGCGGCCTATGGTGTGACTATATCGAAAATTCAAAGGCGCTACTTGAGCTACCATTATTTCCTCACAAAGATGTTCCGCTCCCGACAAGCCGGGCGGCTTTAAGACCTGTTCGAACTGCGAAGAGTCTTATTTTATGAAATCCATCAGCTCGAAGGAGTCTCGGAGAATGGGCTTCGAGTTGAGGCCCATCCATTTTTCGAGCAAAGTGGCGTAGGTTCCGCGGAAGTCGTTGTTCCAGCGGAGGTCACCCTGGTCCAGCTTGTCTGGCTCCAGAGACGGGTATTCTCCGTACAGTCCGCCTTCCACTTGATCTCCGATCACAAATGCC
>PCAH01000030.1 GCA_002730485.1 Dehalococcoidia bacterium
CAATCGTCTCCGGGGCTACTGTCTTTCCAATGCCTGGCCGAATGGGCCCCCTAGGCTTCGGTCTGCTCGGTCTCGCTGCCTTTCACGGTGACTGTGATGTGGGCCATAGAAGTGGCGTCGGGAGCGCCGTGCCAGTGATTCTCACCAGCGGGGATGACAACCACGTCGCCCTCGGTGACGGTCAACGACTCGGTGTCATTGGCGACGATGCCGGTGCCCTCGGTGACAATCAAAATCTGGTCGCCGGAATGCTTGTGGAATTTGTTCCTGGAGCCGGCGTCAAACGCGACGATGGCGAAGTTGAAGTTGCTGCTGTCTTCCGGATTGAGGATGGATTGACGCCAAACCTGGGTGCCGGTCATCAGACCGCCGCTGCCCAGGTCATTCATCTCGGCTTTGGTTCGCTCTACGCTGCTCATAGTTACTTTTTTCATAGAATACTCCTGTTACTGATCCACCTGCGGTGGGCAAATTTAACGGACATAATAATACATTCCACTCTGAAGCAAGTCCACTTGCTGATGTCGACCGAGCGGACTGGCCGTTCAGCCCGCTGTCCTCATCTCCTCCAAGGACTCGGCGATGGCTCGTGCCAGGTCGCTGGGACGGTCGGCGAATTCAGGCGTGGGATACCATTCGTAATCAAAGCTACGAAGCACCGTGCCTTCAATGCTGCACCGCAGATTGGACACGATCACCTTGAAGCCCAGCCGTTGAGTGGCTTTTTCGGCCAACATCTCCAGGACAACCTCTGGGCAGTCGAACACCACCAGGAAGCCACCCTCTTTCTTGCCGTCGGTCACCCGACTGCGGAACACCTGGCCGAGTCTCTCGACTTCAACGATCGTGTATTCCCGTTCCGGGACGTCGTGATCCGGCCAGCCGATGCTGATGGGTCCGCCTATCTCCCAATGGTGCATGGTCTCTAGCCCAATGTCTGGCGTTCTTTGGCCGTGGCAATCCTGGCCCCGCCCTTGAACACCGCGGCCACGTCACGCAGGTTTTCCAGGTCCTGGGTCGGGTCTCCGTTGACCACCAGCAGGTCGGCTTGTTTCCCTGCTTCCACCGTTCCGATTGAATCTGCTATCCCGAGGGCCAAGGCGGGGCTGCGTGTACCGGCATGAATAGCGTCTATGCGAGACAGGCCAGCCCTGTGCAGGGACATGACCTCGCCTTGGAAGTCGCCGAAAGGATAGTAGCTCCAACCGCAGTCCGAACCGCCAACCAGCTTTACCCCAGCCTCGACGAGGGCACTGAATTGAGACCTGGAATTCTCACCGGAGGCGCTGGACCGCTCCAGCCGCTCTTCTTCGTCGGCGTTGAGTCCCCGTTCCTTTCGGATGCCAATCAGACGGTCTCGGTTGGCCTGACCCAGTCCCATGGTGGGGTTTAGGTACACCTCGGAGGCGGCCAGACGTTCTGCCGTTGGCTGGTCATAGCGATACGTGCCGTCATTGTCGTAGAAAGAGCAGTGCAGTATGGCGTCCACCCCCGCGTCTAGCGCTGCGTTGATAGCATCGGTGCAGCGGCAGTGGGCCAGCACGGGTCGGCCCCGATTGTGGGCTTCATACACGATGGCCTCAAGTTCTTCCACGGAGTAGGCAGCGCGGTATGGATCACTGGTCGAGGTGCTGCCACCGGAAGCGGCGATCTTGATGAAATCGGCTCCCTGCTTCACCAGGTTGCGGACCATACTTCGTACTTCGTCCACGCCGTCGGCCTCGCCGCCCATGTAATAGAGATGGCCGCCGGTTACCGTAAGGGGAGGCCCTGACACCAGTACCCTTGGGCCTTCCACCAGGCCCGCCGCCAAGCCTTCTTTGAGGGCAAATCCAGTGCGGTTCCAGGAACCGCAGTCGCACATGGTGGTCACGCCTGACGCCACCGCCGCCGCAGTGTTTCTGGCCGCCCTGAGCAGGCGGATTTCATCATTGTCGTCCAGGTTTACCTGTTCGCCAGTCCGACCATCGCCGGGCATGTTGGTATGGGTGTGGATGTCGAATAAACCTGCCAGCAGCGTGCCGCCTGGGAATTCGAGTATCTCTTTGGTGGCACCGCCAGAATCCAGGCTGGCGGCATCGGCTGCGGAGCCGACCCACTTGATGGAGTTACTCTGGATGGCCACAGCTTTGCCTTGCTGAGCCTGGGTACCAACTCCGTCTACCAGTTTGCCGGGAATGATAACCCTGAGGGTGTTGTTGTCCTGAGGCAACTCACTACTCCCGAATAAGCGATTTTATAGTCCGGCCTGAAGCCGCGACGGGTAGATTATAGCCTACCGACGTTCACGGAGCATGAGGAATGCCAATGGAACCGCAGAAACGGCAATCAGTAATAACGCAGGCAGAGCTGCCCGGGCGAAGAAAGCCTCTGAGGCGTTGGACCAGATGGAGGTGGCCAGGGTGTTGAAACCGATGGGACTCAGTATCAGTGTGGCAGGTAGTTCTTTCATCACTAGTAGGAACACCAGGGCCCATCCGGCCAATATTCCAGGCCGAGCCACGGGAAGGGTTACCGATGAGAAAGCACGAAGGGGGCTATTACCCAAACCTCGGGCCGCCTCTTCTATCCTGGGGCTGATCTGCAATAGAGAAGTGCGCACCGCTCCTAGGGCCGGCGACAGATACAGGACGACGTAGGCCAAAAGCAGCAGTCCGGTGGTCTGGTATAGAGGCGGCGCGTATCTGGCCCCAAAGAAGACCAGCGAAAGGGCAATCGCTATGCCAGGCAGGGCAAACCCGACATAGCTGAGCCTCTCCAGGAATCCACTGAAAGCGCCTGGGTACCGAACCGACATCGCGGCCACGGGCAGGGCCGCTATCACCGCTGCCGTCGCCGCCAGAGCCGCCACGTAGACCGAGTTTCCCACGGCCTCCCACACCAGGTTGAACGGTTCTCCGGCGGAGATTCCCCTGACCACCCAGTAACCCAGGATGGACATAGGTGCAGCCAATGAGACTGCCACCACTATGGTGCAGAAGGCAAATGCGGGCCACTTCCATCGCCCTAATCTGATGGTCGATGGCGGCTGCGATATGGAAGTCGAACTGCTGTAGTAATGGGCACGTCCCCGGCTGAATAACTCAAGTCTCACGATCGCCAGGGCCAAGATCACCAGCGACAGGGATAATCCTGCTCCCAGCGTCCGGTCCAGAGCAGACTCGTATTGGACGAATATAGCCCAGGTGAATGTCTCATAGCGCAGTAGAGAAACGGCCCCCAAATCAGAGAGGGTATACAGGGCCACCAGTAGTCCACCGGCGGCGATTCCCGGGCGTAGCATCGGCAGCGTAACGGATAAGAATGTGGTCCAATTTCCTCTGCCAAGGACCCGGGAAGATTCTTCCAGGGCGGGATCCATACGGAGCAGGGCAGCGCGTACGGGTTAACACCACGTACGGGAAGCTGAGGAAGGTCAGGGTCAATAGTGCACCGGCAAACCCATGGATATCTGGCAATCGCTCGATACCGAAGGGGCCGTCAAGGGCCTGTTGCAGCATTCCCCGTGGCCCAAAGGCGGCAACGACGACAAATCCGGCAACGTAGCTGGGAATCACCAAAGGCAGTGCTGATAACACCACCCAGGCGCGGCGTAGAGGGAGGTCTGTTCTGGTGGTCAGCCAGGCCAGAGGGATGGCCAGGATTATCGACGCGACTGTGACAGTGGAAACCAGAAGGATGGTCCGCACCAAGATCGTGCCTACCCGCTGACGGAAGAGCAAGTCCCAGATGTCGCCACCGGCACCGAAGGTGCGTACAACCAGATAGATCAAAGGCAACAGCAGGGCAGCCCCCACGACCAACGCGGGAATCCAGACGATTGCCGGAGGTGTTCCCCTGCCTCCGGTCAACGACCTCAACCCAGCCGATGCTACCCCAGCGATGCTCACGGAATGATGCTAGCCTCACGGAGCAGAGATTGCGTTCCTTCTAGGTCGGACAGCGCCGCCGAAGAAAGGTCAGGGTTGTTGATCTCGGACAAAGGTGAGACACCTTCCGCGACCGGTATGCCGGCGGCTAGAGGGTACTCATAGGTTTCATCGACGAAATATTTTTGTGAACTCTCTGTCAGTAGATAATCCACAAACTTCTGGGCGTTCTCCTTGTTGTCGGAAGCGTCGAGGATGCCCACACCGGAGACCATCACGATAGCTCCGGGCCCGCCTGCCGGGGGATGGTAGTTCCGTGCGCCGAAAGAATCTCCTTCTTCAGCAAGGAAACGGTGCAGGTAATAGTGGTTCACCAGTCCCACATCTATCTCTCCCGTTGCCGCTGCCGAGACGATTGGAGTGTTCTTAGGGTAGACCTTGGGGGCGTTTGCCTGAATGTCCTTCAGCCACTGGACCGTCCGTTCCTCGCCCCAAATCGAGCGCATGGCTGTGACCATGGTCTGGAATGAGGCGTTGGTGGGAGCCCATCCGATGCGACCCTTCCATTTGGGGTGGGCAAATCCGGTTAAATCTTCAGGCAGGTCATCGGGCGTCAATTGTTCGGTGTTATACACGACTGTTCGTGCTCTGCCGGATACTCCCACCCAAACTCCGGTGGAAGAAACCGCCCATTGTGGCACCATGCCCAGAACCTCCTCCTCCAGCGGTGTCATCATTCCGGCCACTGCGCCAAGTCCGCCGGGGTCCTGGGCAAAGAAGACGTCAGCTGGGGTATTGTTCCCTTCTTCGAGTAATGTGGCCGCCAACTGGGGAGTGCCGGCATATTTGACCGACACGTCGATTCCGGTGTCGTCTTGGAAGCGTTCGATCAACGGGCCGACCAGGGTATCACTCCGGCCAGAATAGACGGTCAGCGAGCCTGTGTCACTGTCTGATCCACCGCAGGCGGAGAGGAATGCGGCGGCTAGTAGGAGCCCCAGTATTCCCCAAATGCGAATTCCTTTGTTGGTGCTAGTGGACATTTTGGTTAGAACCGATTGCCAAATAGTCGATTGTCGTTGGGACAAGTTTTATAATGATATGTCTATTAACAAATAAATGATGTGTACGCGATTAACTGCGAAAGAGCATATGTTGCCATGTCGCCACTGTCAATAAAGAATCTGGTTCAGCGGTAAGGGGAAACCGTCTGAATGTAGTCAAATCTAGACTTTTCATAACCCCCAGATATTTCGTAATATATTCGGCTACATCGAGCCTGAAAACAAGACCTGCTTAAGTACTAATGAAGTATGCAGGGGGCATTTATTTCGCTTGGGGATTAGTTTGGAATATATGTTGACATTATTATTTAGTACGTATACGCGTATCTGAATCTAGCGAGGCGTGGAAATCGGGTGACCTTGCGTCTTTTTCTCGGCGATTAAAGGATAGATGAAACTTTCTGACCTAAATAAACCAGTCGATGACCTGAGCAATGCACCTGCTTTGAAGTGCATTGGCTTGGCGAAACAGTTCAATGGTGTTCCTGCTGTGGCCGGACTTGAGCTGACAGTTCCCCAGGGCCAGATATTGGCGCTGTTGGGCCCCCGCGGTTGCGGTAAAACCACCGCACTTCGGTTGATAGCTGGTTTTGAAGACCCGGACAAAGGTGTCATTTCCATTGGTGGTCAGACAATGAACGTTGGCGGTGAAAGTCTTCCGCCGGAACGCCGACGTGTCGGCATGGTCTTCCAAGAAGGCGCTCTATTTCCCCACTTGTCTGTTGAACAGAATATCGCTTACGGGCTGCCCAAGGGTCAGGACCGTGACGGTGGATCGACGAAGTCCTAGAGTTGATCGGCCTGACCACCCAAAGAAACCGCATGCCCCACGAGCTGTCAGGTGGTCAGCAGCAACGCGTGGCCTTGGGCCGAGCTTTGGCTCCCCAGCCAGAGGTACTGCTGCTGGACGAACCGTTCTCCAACCTGGACCCCAAACTAAGGGAACAGGTGCGGCGCGATGTGCTCAACATCCTGAAAGCCAGCAACACCACCGCGATATTCGTGACCCATGACCAAGAAGAGGCCCTGTTCGTTGGCGACGTCGTCGCGGTGATGAACGGCGGTAAAGTGGAACAGACCGGCTCTCCAGAGTCGATCTTCCACCATCCGGTTACCAAATTCGTGGCCCAGTTCATCGGCATGGTGGATTTCCTGCCTGCCCAACACGACAATGGTTCCCTCCATACTGAAGTCGGCTCCATAGACTGGCCGGAGATGGATGCCGCCGCGTTGGTGGACCTAAACGCCAATGGTCACAGTCAGATCGAGATGATGGTCAGGCCAGATTGCTTGGACTGCCAACCCTCAGATGAAGGAACCGGGATTGTAGTTGAACGAGAGTTCCGCGGAGCCTTCTACCTCTATAAAGTCGAGCTTCCCTCGGGCGCTACGGTTCGGTGCCTACTCTCCCATACCTTTGAATTTGCCCTGGGTACCAAGGTTACAGTGACTCTCCGTGACGGCCACCATCTGCGTCCTTTCGTAGGCGACCAACTGGTGACCGTGCCGCATACCGCAACCGCAGCCGGTCATTAATCTTCCAGTTACCCGATCGGCGACCTCGATAGCCCAATCCAGCAAAACCCGACAAGCGCGCATTACGACAAGCGCGCATTACAAGGAAGCCCAATGGCACCTCCTAAGAAACAAAACGGCGGCGGCGAAAACGGATCAACCGATGGTGATCTGCGCCTGTCTCCCGGTACCGAGAATTATCTTCTCTGCCTCTACAAGCTATGGGAAGACGACGAAACCCCAACCATCACCCAACTGACCGACACCCTGCGCCAACTCCCTGAGACAGAGGGATTGGGCACGTCTGTGCCGTCGGTTGCTGGAATGATCCGACGCATGCAACGTCAGACCCTGGTGGACGTTGGCGCCGATAAGCGTATCCGCTTGACCAAACAGGGATTGGAAGGCGGGGAAGACATTGCCCGTCGGCACCGATTGGCGGAATGGCTGGTGGTCAAACTTTTGGGCATGGACCTACACCAGGCCCACAACGAGGCCCACCGTCTGGAACACGGTATGTCCCAAGATTTTCAGGAAAAACTGGTTGAGCGGTTGGATTATCCCAAACGTTCACCCTTTGGTCGTCCGATCCCAGGTTCCGGTGAACCCAAGATGCCAGCCGATGCGCTGACACTGGACACGTCACAGCCTGGGGTTCCTTATGTGGTGGATCGGATTCCAGAGGAAGATACCCAGTTGCTGCGGTTTCTGGCCGATTCCAACATCGTGCCGGAGCAGCCGATCACTGTGGCAGAAGCCACTCCATATCTGGGAGTGATGGAAGTCGCCACCAAGCATGACCGTGTATCGATAGATTACAATGTGGCTTGTCAGATAGTGGTTCGCCCCGGCTCTGCTTCAGCCCCTCTCGAGTAATAGCAGTCTTTCCAGAAGCTACTCCGCTTCTGATTCGGACGGGGAGAGCGTTTCTCTCACCACAGCCCAACCCTGGGCCATGGTGCGCTCGGGATACGGGTTCTGTTCACCCTCGCGGAAGACCTTCACCCGAACAAAGATCGGGCCCTTCTGACGCATCACGTCTTCCAGCCCGATGAGCAACTCTTCCAGCTTGTCGAACTCGTATGACTTGGCATAGCCGGAACTCATGGCTATCTGTGCCAGGTCGAGATTATCCATTTCCTTGATGGGGACGCCAGAAGTGGATGTACTTGCGACGTCGTCGAAGACGAAGTGGACCAGGTTTTCTGGGTTGGACTCCCCAATGGTCGCCAGACCGCCAAGGTTGGTCCGGAGTGTGGCATCGCAGTCCAACACCAGCACCTTGCCGTCAGGTTGGGCTAATGCCAGTCCCAGGCCCACAGCGGGCGCGCGGTCCATGCAATCAGACAGGTCAACATCCAGGTCGCGGCGTTCCGATACCTGACTCCAGTCCCTCAGAGCAGATGAGGTGGAGACGACCAACGCATCATTTCGGTGGAAGTTCACCGCCTTGGTCGCTTCCATCGATGAGATCACCGGTTCCCTCGATCCTGTCCTCCGACGTGTCGTCACTGGAGCTGTTCTCCTTCCTTAGTTGGTAGTTGCCACCGAATTTGGCGAACATGTCCCGCCAGACTCCGGTCATCAGATACATTCCCGCAATTATGATGGCCCCGCCAAGAATCCCTGTCAGGATATTTGACGTTTCAAAGGCCTGAAACATGAGCCAGAAGCCCAAAGCTAAAACGGCATAAGCGCCAACCCGGGGGAATAACCCGCCTTTCATCATACGCCTCGCCATCCTTGGTTTTTTC
>PCAH01000031.1 GCA_002730485.1 Dehalococcoidia bacterium
ATTAGACCTGACAGCCTCGACTGCCCAAGGCGGTGGTGGAACCGGAGAGACCGGATCTACAGGCGCTGATGGCGCTGATGGCGCCGATGGCGCCGATGGCGCCGATGGCGCCAAAGGTGATACCGGAGCCGCTGGCGCCGCAGGTGCCAAGGGTGACACCGGTGTTGCTGGTGCCGCTGGCTCAACAGGCCCTGCTGGCCCTCCTGGAGCCGCCGGCGCAGACGGTATTGATGGTGGTGGTACCCTTGGCATCATCGCACTCATAATAGCCGCTGTGGCCCTCTTGGCCGCCGGTGGATCCTATATGATGGGCCGCCGTGCCTAAGCCATATTAGGAAAGCGTCATCCAGCTTTTGAAAGGAGCCTCTTTAACCAGAGGCTCCTTTTTTATTAGCCTGTTAAATTGCTGATTAACGATGAAGGATTCTTGTTGCAAAGAATCTCCAAATCGTTGAGGATATAAAGGGCGGCGAACCCTTACGGATGGTTGTGGCATAGGGGAAACGGACTGAGGGGTTTCGTGCCAGGGTTGCTCACGTGATCTGAAGGACTTATCAGGTCAACCCTTGGAGGTGTGTGGTGCGGATAGTATCTTCCAATCTAATAGTCATGTTACTTCTCACGGGCGTCGCCATTAGTCTTATTGGTGCCGGCTTTGGTCAAAATGAACGACCACCTCAGCCTTTCTTCCAAGACTTCTTCTCCGGTGGTGTCACCTTACAAGGTTCCCCTCCACCCGCCGGTACTTTGTTGATTGCCTGTATCGACGACTGCCAAGACGGATTTGAAAGTGAACCATATAGTCTGAAGGCTGACGGAACCTTCGATCAACTAGAAGTAAAGCCGATGAACAAAGACCTTGTGGGACACACCATCACTTTCTACTTGGTGAACACTTTTGGCCGTATCAAGGCAATGGAAGAACGCCCCTACATTGGCGTCTTTGACTTTTACGTTCAAGATCTTACGTTCGATGACCCGATGCCCGCCCCGCCTGCCCCAAGTCCCACACCAGCTCCTGAGCCGACACAGGTGCCAACACCTACCGCTTCCCTTCCTATTGCCGGAGATCCCGCAGTAACCAAGTTCCCCAAGACAGCTCTGTTCACCGGTACTATCGCGGTGGTACTGGGCGGACTGTTGTTGTTCGCTGCACGGCGGAAAGTAGCGTAAACCTCCTCCCTCCAACTAAACCAGCATTGGTACGACAACAAATTAGCAAGCTGATTCGATAGGCCCATGATGGTATCCGGCCTTCATCGGAAGGGATCGAATGTGGTTGTCACGTTACATGCCAAACGCATGTCATGTCCTGAGGAGGCAGCGCTAGGGAATCCTAAGGGTTTGGAGAGGGTTGGCTAACTAGCGAGGACGGCCTTGACTAGTCATAATCACCGTTCGCATGTCAGTACCCAGGTTTGCGGCGGTTACAACCAAGCGGGGCTGCGGTTGAACTTCGTCCAAGCCCATGCGCTGGGTAAAAGGGTCTAGGGGATCGATATCCACTGTTGTCCCTTCGGTCTTGAAATGCATGGGAATAGCGATCTTGGCATCTAGGTCTTGAAGGGTTTGAAAGACCTGATCCATAGTCAGGGTGCAATGGCCACCGGTCGGTATCAACACCACGTCCACCGGCTTTAACTCGTCGACCATACGGGTGGTCAGAGGCGCCGCAATGTCTCCTAGGTGGCAGACGTTTATCCCGCCGATTTCAATGGTGAAAGCAACGTTTCGCTCTTCCACCGGCTGACCTTCGGTTAGGGGAGTCATTACCCCTCTGGCCGTTACGCCGTCGTACTCGTATTCCCCGGGGTCCGTAAAGATTTTATAATCGCCTTCAAGGGTTTCAGAGGCACTGTGATTGGGGTGCGGGTTGCTCACGGTGACAATCGATGCGGGTCTGTTGTCGACGCGGAGTCCAATTGCCGCCGGATACGGATCGGTCACCACAACCATGTCTGCGTCGTGGAGGCGGAAGCAAGAGTGTCCTAACCAGGTTATGTCCATGGTTCATCCCGGTGTTGTTTCAGATTTAGAAGTTTCCATGCGATGGGAACGGAGATGGCTGCGATGTACAGCTTAATCAAATCCCCAGCTATGAAAGGATATAGGCCGTACTCGAAGACTTTGTCGCCGGGTACGAAGAAGGCCAGCTGAATCAGGCCGGGAACGTATAGGACCACGTTTCCTGACAGCATGGCTACCATGATCCAAGATTTTTGGTCCCAGCCTCGTTCACATAAGAAGCCAACGATGAAGGCTGCGGGAATGAAGCCGATTATGTAGCCGCCAGATGCCAGGTCCCAGACCAAACCTGAAGACCCAGATGTGAATTCAAAGCTGTAACCGGCAGCAGCGGAGTTCCCGCCCCCGGCAAACATGTCTAACTGGCTGCCAGCCACGGCGTAAAGGAGCATTGATGCTGCGCCGCGTCGGCTGCCTAGGGCCGCACCGGCTAATAGCACGGCTAGAGTTTGTCCGGTGATCGGTACGGGGGTGAAGGGGAGATGAACGACGAAGCGTGCAAAGCCGGCGGTGATTACGCTAAAGAGGACAATGAGGGCGACATCTCGAGCGATTCGAGAGCCGAACCCGCTTACGGGTATGGCGAAGTCAATGAGGGAGCGCATTCCAGTTTGAGCGGCCACTTCTATCCCAACCCACCTGTCTTCTGATTATTCCGGGGCAACGATTGTTGACCCCTGGTCACACACCGGTAAATCTCCGGTCAAACTGTGCCTGAGTATAATTGTATAGGCCCATCGGGTCAACGTTTGACACCGCCCAGAATGCTATGTTAACGTCAAAAAATAGTCGATTTAGCCTCAAGATGAAGTGCCACGGCTGTTGACGGGAGACTGATGCTCACAGAACGTGCGGCTACAGTATTAAACGTCCTGGTTGGCCAGTACCTTCAAACCGCCACACTGGTAGCGTCGGATGAGATTGCCCGGAGTCTTGACCAAAAACTAAGCTCCGCCTCCGTACGCAATACCATGGTCCGACTCACAGAAGAGGGCTATATCTCTTGGCCCCACGTTTCCTCAGGTGGCGTCCCTTATGACCTCGGATACCGTTATTATCTGGTATCCCTGCCTGAGACTCCTCAGCTTTCATCGCAAGTGCGGGAAAGCGTCGACCGCGACCTGGCCCAAACGGAACCGGATATCGGAACTTGGAGCAAGTGGTGCGAGGCGATCCTGTCCGGATTCACAGAGAAGCTGGCAATCGTAACCGCACCCAGAGCCCAGTCACCCCGCCTGAAACGCATCCAGCTAGTCTTTCTTCAGGAATCCACCGCCTTGCTGGTTTTGGTGTTGGAAGAAGCTCGATTACTGCGCAAGCTGATCTCCTTCAGCAAGCGTATCAACCAGGTGGAGTTGGACCATGCTGCAAGTAGGCTGAACGATTTCCTTGACGGCCTCAACCGATCTCAGATGCAATCGAACCGACTCGAATTCAACTCATTGGAAGAGCAGGTCAAAGAGGGATCGGCGAGCCTCATGCGCGAGGCCGAGACCGAGACCGACATTGAAGAACACTACACAGACAGTCTGCTCCGTCTGTTGAGTCAGCCCGAATTCTCCCGAGAGGGGTTGGCCCGACAACTGGTGGAACTGATTGAAGAAAGGGAGTTGTTGGAGCGGGTCCTGAACGCCACCCAGGTAACGGCCAAGCCTGCCGTGTTCATCGGCGCAGAGAACCAAGACGAGTTCCTGAACCCCTGTGGCGTGATCCTGTGCGACTACGGAGTCCCCCACGGCGTCAGCGGCACGGTCTGTTTAATCGGCCCCAAACATATGGAATACATGGCCGCCATCAGCGGGGTGCGGCACCTCTCGGCATTTATGAGTCAGATGGTGCTGGGCATCCAAGGGAACTCGGCAGAGTAACCCATCATGGCTGCTACCAACGAACAGATAGCCGAGCTCTTCGATAACATGGGCACCCTCCTGGAAATGAAAGGCGATACCGTGTTCAAGATTCGTGCCTATCAGCGGGCCGCCCGCATCATAGAACAGCTTTCGGCTCCCCTGGCCCAGGCTGTGGAGAACGGAGAAGACCTGACTAAGATACCTGGCGTGGGCAAAGCCATCAGTGAGAAGATCGCTGAGTATATCTCAACCGGTCAGGTGTCAGCCTACGAAAAACTGGTTGAGGAACTTCCCACAGGCGTGCTGGATCTGAAAGAGATTCCGGGCGTTGGCCCCAAGATGGCCATGGCCATCAGCCAGCAGTTGGGCATCAGCACGGTAGAAGGGGTTGCTGAAGCCGCTGCGGACGGGCGCCTAGCTGAATTACCCCGCATGGGCAAACGGGCTGCCGAGGGTATTCTCAGGCACATCAGCGCCTTCCAAAAGATGGGTAATCGCACTCCCATCGGCGAAGCGCTGCCTGTAGCCGAACGAGTGATGACTGCTCTGCGGGAGCAATGTCCCGATATTGGCCAGCTATTCCCAGTAGGCAGTCTCCGCCGTTGGGAAGAGACTATTGGAGACATAGACCTGATTGGCACCTCCTCCAACCCCGAGGCCGTGGGAGATGCCCTGGCCGCCCTGCCCATGGTCAAAGATGTGCTCGTCCACGGTGCTAAGAAGACCAGTGTGGTTGTGGATACCGGAATCCAGATAGACCTCCGGATTGCCGAACCAGAGGCCTTTGGGGCCATGCTCCAGTATTTCACTGGCAGTCAGCAGCACAACATCCGTCTCAGGGATTTCGCCAACCGACAGGGGCTCTCACTGAACGAATACGGCATCACCAACACCGAGTCCGGCCAGGTGGAGGAATTTGCCGACGAGCAGAGCTTTTACGCGCGACTTGGCCTGCCATGGATCACGCCGGAACTACGCACCGGACTCTATGAGGTAGATGCGGGGCTGGAAGACCGCCTGCCAGGTTTGGTAGAAGAAACACACCTAAGGGGTGACTTGCATCTGCACAGTGAATGGAGTGACGGAAACGACCACATAGAGTTGATGGTAGATGCCGCCGTTGCCCAGGGCTATGAATACATGGCCCTCACAGATCACTCCCAGGGACTGGGAGTCGCCAACGGCCTCACACCTGACCGTTTGGAATCGCAGATCAAGATACTGCGAGAGATGCAGGAGGAATACGACATCACTATCCTCTGCGGTTCCGAATGCGATATTCGGGCCTCGGGTGAGATGGATTTCCCTGATGAGATGCTAGCCCAGTTGGACGTGGTGGTAGCTTCGGTCCATAACGCCATGAGCCAGGACCAGGCCACCATGACCGCCCGCATGATTAAGGCCATGGAAAACCCCCACGTGACAATCATCGGACATCTGACCACCAGGCTGTTGGGACAACGGGAGCCGGTCAAATTTGACCTGGAAGCCGTACTCCAAGCTGCCCGGGATACAGGAACGGCTCTGGAGATCAACGCCTCTCCGGAGCGTCTCGACCTACGTGACACCCATGCCTACCGGGCCCGGGAGATGGGCATCCCCCTGGTGATCAACACCGATTCTCACCACCATACCCATCTGGACAAGCGTCGCTTCGGTGTGGCGGTGGCCCGCCGGGCCTGGTGCCGCCCAGAGGACATACTCAACACCCTGCCCAAAGACCAGTTCCTTGAGTACATCAGAACTCCAAAACCCAATCGTCTCGGCGTTTTTGACGCTCGCCGCACTGGCACGGTCCAATATTGAGCCAGATGCCAGACATGGAAGAATACGCCGAGTTCGCACACATTTCGGAGGTTGAAGAGCAAGTAGACAGCGTTCAGGTCGATGATTGGGTAGAGATCATCGAGCAATCCGGCGAGACTGCCATCGCCCATGCCATCCCGGAAGCGCTTTTACATTTCAGAACCATGCTATCCACTGGCGCTCCCTGGCGCCGTGCCCTGCTGGAGGCTATGGGACGCTGGACTCTACCCGAGGAAGTGATCAACGGTCGCCAGTACCGCTACCTCCTGTTGGGAGAAGCCTTTGACTGGTTATTGCTGGCCGAACGCCTCTGCGCCGACGTGAACGGCGCCATACCACCGGAAGAGACAGAGAGACTGCTGTTCAGTGGCAAGATCCCCGAGATAGTTGACGAGGATCAGTTCCGAGATTATCTCGGCCCAAGTAAGTACCGGGCATACATGAACTATCGCTACGGGGTGACCCTGGAAGAGGCGCTGCAATTGGTCGCTGAAGAAGAAGTCCGCAAGCGTCATATGTCCCGTAGTAGCTCGGCCACCGACGACCTTACTGATGAAGCCTACGATAAGCTCTATGGAAGGCCAAGGTCAGAGTTGCTGAAGATGTTCCAAAAGGAAACCAAGAAAGACCGGCGGCGCAATCTCTCTATGTCGGACCTCAAAGAATTCACCTACTGGCTCCACAAGCGCCGTATCAATCTCTGGGACCCGGCCCGAGTTGCCAGCGACACTCGCAAGGCCATCCGACGGTTGGAAATCCTGGAACAGAGCCATCAGGGACGTGCTTCGGCCATCTGACTCTTGATTCTCGCCAAAACACGGTCTAATATCGTGTTCATAGGCCATTTACACCCTCTGACCTCCGCAAATCGGCTTAGAACGCTATTTAGGCCTTGCCAGGCGTAGGCCACTGCTGCCTATCCCCCACGAATGTGATGTATCCCCGAACCGTCCTCCAATGGACGCTCAACAACGGCGAATGATATATTTGCTCATGGCTGGTACAACTGATTTATCAAACTAAATTGTGTATCGGCCCTTTAGCCCAAACTACGGAGAATGATTCCGGGAATGACTTCTGCCCAGATGCCCAGCGCGTACAACGCTGCCGACGTTGAACAACGCATCTATGAGAATTGGCAATCCAAAGGCTATTTTGATGCCAAGATCGTGGAAGGCCAAGAGCCCTACGTGATCATCATGCCCCCGCCCAACGTCACCGGGGAGCTGCACTTGGGCCATGCCCTAGAAAAGGCCATCGAAGACGCCTTAGTACGCTGGCGTCGGATGAGCGGAGTGCCCACCCTCTGGCTGCCAGGCACCGACCATGCCGGTATCGCCACCCAGTGGACAGTGGAGCGGCAACTGGCCACAGAGGGGACCAGCCGCCATGATTTGGGCCGTGAGAAATTCCTTGAGAAGGTTTGGGAGCACGTCGGTCGGGCCGGTGGAGCCATCCACGAGCAATCCCGTCGCCTGGGAATATCCGCCGACTGGAACCGGCTCACGTTCACCCTAGATCCAGGCCCGTCGAAGGCTGTCCGTACCACCTTCGTCAATTTGTACAAAAAAGGCCGTATCTACCGCCACGAGCGCATCATCAACTGGTGCACCCGTTGCGCCACAGCCCTTAGTGACCTTGAAGTCGATTACCAGGATGTGGACGGCAACCTCTACCACATCCGGTACCCGTTGCAAGATGATCCAAAGTCGTCTATCACCGTTGCCACGACCCGGCCCGAGACCATGCTGGGTGATACCGGCGTGGCAGTCCATCCAGAAGACGAACGATACAGCGACTTGATCGGCAAGAACGTAGTTCTGCCAATCATGGATCGGCCCATCCCGGTGGTCGGTGATGATGCCCTTGACCGCGAGTTCGGAACCGGCGTCCTGAAGGTCACCCCGGCCCACGATCCCATCGACTTTGAGATTGGCGAACGCCACGGGCTAGAGGTCTTAAATGTTATTGGCCTGGACGGGAACCTGACCGCTGCCGCCGGTAAATACGAGGGTGTCTACCGCGCGGATGCCCGCGTGAAAGTGGTTGAAGAACTTGATCAATTGGGCTTGCTTGAAAAGATGGAAGAACACCTGCATTCGGTCGGCCATTGCCAGCGTTGCAGCTCGGTTGTCGAACCGCTGGTCAGCTTGCAATGGTTCGTAAACCTTGGCGGGCCTGACCAAACAGACAGCATCGCCGGAAAAGCCCACGCGGCCGTGGCCAATGGTGACATCAAGGTCGTCCCCGAACGGTTCACCCGCGTCTACCTCAACTGGCTGGAGAACATCCGCGATTGGTGCATCAGTCGCCAGCTCTGGTGGGGGCACCGCATCCCGGTTTGGTACTGCTCTTCCTGCGACCACATGACGGTCTCGGTGGAAGACGCCGATAAGTGCGAGAAATGCGGGAGCGCCGAGATCGAACAAGACGCCGACGTTTTGGACACCTGGTTCAGTTCCGGTCTCTGGCCCCATTCAACCCTGGGCTGGCCCAAAGAAACGTCAGACCTTAAATACTTTTACCCGACGGCAGTGTTGGAGACTGGGTACGATATTCTGTTCTTTTGGGTTGCCCGCATGATCATGATGGGCATTGAGAACACCGGGCAAGTGCCCTTCCGCACCGTGTTCCTGCACGGCCTAATCCGTGACGCCACCGGCGCCAAGATGAGCAAGACCCGGGGCAACACCCTGGACCCGCTGGACCTGATCGAGAAGTACGGCACAGACGCCCTGCGCTTTGCCCTCACCACCGGAACTGCGCCTGGTAACGACCTTCGCTTTGGCGAGAACCGCTTGGAAGCAGCCCGCAACTTTGCCAACAAAGTCTGGAACGCCTCCAGGTTTGTGATCTCGGGGTTGGACGATAAGTCAAACCTCAACGGCTGGCACGACCTGCCCAAGGTTGAACACCGAGAGGATCGCTGGATAATCAGCCGACTGGATCAAGTGACCGTAGAGGTCAACGAGTCGCTACGTAACTTCGAACTGGGCGACGCTCAGCAGAAGCTGTACGATTTCTTCTGGAACGACTACTGCGATTGGTACATCGAGATGGCCAAGCTGCGGACCCGCTCCGGCGAAACCCCCTCCCCATCGCCAACCCTGGTACACGTGTTGGAACGAACTCTACGTCTGCTTCATCCTTTCATGCCTTTCATCACTGAAGAGATATGGCAGAGTCTGAAGTCCAAGCTTCCCCAGGAGGGAGGCACTGCAGAGTCGATAATGGTGGCCGCATATCCCACAGTGGAAAGTCCCCGCGACGACGCTCAGGCCGATGAAGAGATCGGGTTGGTGATGCAGGCCATCCGCGCCGTGCGTAACACCCGCGCCCAACTGAGGATTCCCGCTGGACAGCGGTTGGAGGCCCAGTTCGAGGCCAACGGCATGCAGAGACCCATCGAAGAGGAAGCGGAAGTCATCAAGGCGCTTTCACGGGTGGGACCCCTCCATGTCGTGCCTGGTGGCTCACCCGGAAATGACCTACCCAAGGGCGTGACCTTGGTGGTAAATCCGTTGATCATCCACCTGCCTTTAGAAGGGGTGGTTGACCTCTCCGCGGAACAAGAACGCTTACGTTGCGAACTAGACGAGTGCGTCCAAAACATGAACCGTGTTGAGAAACTTGTCTCCAACCCCAACTTCTTGGGCAAAGCCAAGCAGGAAGTGGTTGAGGCTGAACAGGCCCGCCTGCAAGACCTGAAAGAGCGTCAGCAGCACCTTAACGAGATTCTGGAGCAGTTGGCCGGTTAACCACATGACACAACGACTCGGAATAATCGGCTATCCGATCAGCCATTCGATATCTCCCGTTTTTCAGCAGGCAGCGTTGGACCACCTTGGTATCGACGCCACCTATGAGAAATGGGAGGTCACTCCGGATGAGGTTGGAGATTTTGTCGCTGGATTCAGGGCTCCGGACGCCTGGGGTATCAACATCACCCTCCCCCACAAACAGGCGGTGATTCCCTTCCTGGATGAGGTGGATGAGTGGGCGACTACGGCTGGCGCGGTGAACACCATAGTCAACCATGACGGACACTTAAGGGGTCACAACACCGACGGCCCAGGCTTCTTGGAAGCG
>PCAH01000196.1 GCA_002730485.1 Dehalococcoidia bacterium
ACCAAACCGCCTGCACCCCAGGCCGTGCTGACTGCTGAACCTATTCCAGGGCTTGTGGGACTAACATAGCAACTGGTACAAAGATTGGGGGCAGGTCACCATTGATATTTGGTCCGTTGGTAATCGGAATAGCCTAACTAATTGTCGCTCTGCGTTTTTAATCAACAAATTATGGGGCGATACTTACCCTCACTAGTAACGTCCTTGAGGCGAACGACCTTCCTGTGTATCTGAAGACCTGGGGTATGAAAGGTCAGCCTTTGTTTACCTAGTACTTTCCTACCCATGATTTCCCTAGAGTTAAAACAGTCATGCTTTCGTGGGTACCTGATCGTTGACTTTGGGCATTGCCAAAAATAAACTATCTACATCGCACCGAGAACAGGCAGACCGCGCACCGGCAGGAAGCCCAATTTCATCGTTAGGATGAACCCAGAACATGCTGCAGCTGCACGTCAAGCAGCAAGGGATGCAGGCAAGCAGGTTGGGCAGTGGCTTGAAGAGGCTATCACAGAGAAACGAGAGCGCGAACAGGGGGGCAGAAGATGTCACTAAGACAGATTGCTAAGGAATTGGGGATCAGTCTCGCGTACCTGTCCTACATGCTCAACGGGAAGCGTCCGTGGCGGAAGGATCTGTACCAGCGTTACATAGGGGTTGTTAACGCTTTTGTTAACAGCGACGATGCAGGTGTTAACAGCCAATTAAAAAGACCGCCTCAATTAGCGGCCTCTTCAGGTGTGAGAAAAGTTGGTGCCGGGAGAGGGACTCGAACCCACACATCCGTTAAGATAGCGGATTTTAAGTCCGCCGCGTCTACCATTCCGCCATCCCGGCTTTTTGGGCTGGGTTAAACCGGTTCAACCTTCTGGGTGTCTTTGTTGTAAATAGGAACCTGAAGAGAGGGAGATGAGGGAATCTAGGCGCGGAACGTGTCTTGGTAAGAGCCGGTGAACTTGTTCCAGAATCACTCCTGGGGAACATGGCTGGGGAAATTTTGGAGGCGACGGGCGGATTCGAACCGCCGAATAGAGGTTTTGCAGACCTCCGCCTTAACCACTTGGCTACGTCGCCTTGTTTTGCCCCACGGCCAGGCACTTCTTTCTCGGTATTCTACTATAAAAACCGTAGGGAATATCTTGAGATATCCACCCCGAGTAATGGTGCCGAGGGTGGGATTTGAACCCACACAGGCTTACGCCCACGGCCCCCTCAAGACCGCGTGTCTACCAGTTCCACCACCTCGGCCCAGCCGTGCGCTGGCGTATTATATCACCTCTTAGGCATGGCGACACCCCTAATTATGCCTGAATCCGTTGTCCGCTCCATCCGATGGTCTCTCCGCCATCCAACCGCGTTATTCCGTTGTCAAAAACACCTAATTCTCGCCCCGGGAACCTCTATAATAGGCCCATGTTTCAGGAGCCAAATCGGAAGCAGGTCAGTCTCATGGTCTACGACAATGAACCTACGGCCCGAATGGCGGAACAACGCCTGAATCTGGAGGGCATCCCATGCATGGTTAAGCCGTTGGGTGGGGGCCCGGGCCTCTGGGGCACCGCGTATAACCTGTCCCACGACTTGCTCGTCTATGAGGGCGACGAAATGCGGGCGAGGGAGATTTTGGAAATCCCACCCCAGGAGATCGCTGAGCGAGAGCGCATTCCTGGGTATGAGGGTGATAAACCGGCCCAGGTGATCCCCCAATGGCTGATCACTTTGACGATCGTCGTGCTGGTGGCCTTTATTGCGTTCACGGTGGTGATCGCGGACCGAGCCATACGCTAGCCAGCTCCCAAGATGGCATTTGGTACTCAGTTGAAAGAGCATACCGATACAATCTAGGCGTGAGATTTGCAGAGATTACCGTTAGAACCAATCAAGGCCATCACCTTCGATATGTACGGAACACTGTTGGACCTGGTGGCCAGCTTTGCCCCTGGGTTCGCAGGGTTCTAGAAGAAAAAGGGTTATTCAGGGAGCGCCGCCGAGGTTGTCCAGGCCTGGGAGGTGGCATACCTGCACGAGAGCAACGTGGACTCGCTCCTGGGACGGCCACGAACTCCCTTCGAAGTTGTGCGTCGTCTGACCCTGAGTCAGTTGTTCTTCAAGCTCAAGATTTCCCATTCCAAGGACGACATCGAAAATTTGGTGGCCAGCAAGGCCACGCCGACATTGTTCCCAGACGTAAAAGAACCTCTGACACGACTGCGGGGAAAATACCAAATGGCTGTTTTGTCCAATGGAGATTTGAAATCGCTGGATGGGGCGGTCAATGGTCTGGGTATTCCGGTGGATAGGGCGATATCAGCTGAGCAGGCAGGTTTTTACAAGCCCCATTCAGGCGTGTACCAACACGCTCTCAAAGAGCTTGGGTTACCGGGTGAACAAGTGCTCCACGTGGCGGCCCACGCCTGGGACATCCGTGGAGCCAGGGCCGCAGGCATGGCAGGCGCCTACATAAACCGCTATGACATACCCTACGTTGACGCCGACGGCTCACAAGCCGATTTAGAAGTGTCAGGTCTGGAGGAATTGGCCAATCGGCTGGTTTAATACCAGGCATAGATATTGATTGAATCTACCCAACCAATCAGGGTTTGGGTGGTGGGACCATAGTTGTTGGTTCCGAATGTGAGGAGAGAAACGTGTCTACCAGGTTGGGCATAGAATTGGCCGTGGAGCCGGCGTTTACCGCCAGGGCCTACCGCACGCGCAATATAGTTTGTGGCCAGTACGGATCGTGGGCGGCCGAGATGCATATGCTGCGCATGAGCGTGGTCAGTTATTTCCAGTGCTCAGACACGAATTTGGCCCTTTTGGCCCATGGTGTCGGTCGCCTGGCCGAGGTTAGCCGCAAACGCAGTCCCCGGTTTTCCATCAACTGCCTGGGTGTGGCCAATGGAAGGAATGGCCACGGCGAAGGCGTAAACGGTGAGAATAACAACGTCTATCTGGATTTCCAGCAGACCGACGCAAGCCATCCTCTGACCAAGCTGCAACGCGAAGCGACGAGCATGCTTGAAGAGCTGCCAGGCGCAAGTCTTCCGTCAGACAACGGCCCGTTTCATCCCAAGATCAACCTGATGGAGTATGCCAACCTACCGCCCACGGTCATGGCCGATGCCGCAGGTTTTGCCAAAGGTGTGGCAATAGACGTGGGTGTCCCGGTGGTGGCCCGCGCCTGGAGACTTGTCCTGCTTCGTTATCATTCTGAGGCTGCCGGGGATGATTGGAGTCACGGCAGTTGGGCTAACGATGTTAGCTGGGAGCACCTATCCAGCTACGTCCTCTAACAACCCATTTTCGTGTCCTTGCGTAGCTGATTCCCGCCTGCCCAGTCTGGCAGTCCCACTGGCCCTGGGTTATCATGCTCCCAACTGACCGGTTCCCGCCTGGTTAGGCCCGGTTTATTGAGAGGAGACCAGCTATGAAAACCACCGCTAAACTGCGCCAATTGCTCGAGCAAGACAGCCTGATCGTCGCACCATTCGTGCTCAACGCGTTCCACGCCAAGATCGCGGAGTCGGTGGGGCTGCCTGCTGTCTATATGACCGGATCCGGCACTTCCGCCGAGCGTGGATTTCCGGATGTTGGTCTGCTGACCATGACTGAGATGGTCGCCAACGCCAAGTACATCGCAGGAGCAGTGGACATCCCGGTCATCTGCGACGCCGATACTGGCTACGGGAATCCCCTAAACGTGCAACGTACCATCCGCGAGTATGAATCGGCAGGCGTGGCTGGAGTCCATATCGAAGACCAGCTGTTCCCCAAGAAGTGCGGGTTCTTTGCTGGCAAGCAGGTGATTCCCAAAGAGGAAGCGGTGCAGAAGATCAAGGCCGCCCTCGACGCCCGTGTCGATTCCGATTTTGTCGTCATCGCCCGGTGTGACGCCTACGCAGTCACCGGCTGGGAGGACACCATCGACCGCTGCAACGCCTACATGGAGGCGGGAGCAGACCTGGTGTTTGTGGACGGAATTAAGAGCCAGGAAGACATTCAAAACTACGCCAGAGACATGGCTGGCCTGCCTAGGATGTATAACGGAGACCTGGCCAACACCAAGCTGATGGACGATCTGGGTTACAAGATCATGATCTGCGGCAGCACCATCTGGCTGATCTACAAGCAACTCAAGGACGCCTTCACCGAGCTTGTGGAAGAGGGCGCAGTTAACCCGGAACGCTTTGGCACCCGCTGGGACGTGGCCGGCCTGATGGGTCTGGACGCTGTCTACGAGTTGGAACAGAAATACGGGATTTCCGAAGCGCCGGTGGTTTAGATCGGCAAGCTTTGCCAACCTACTACTTGACCCCGCTCATCCTGAGCCTGTCGAAGGACACGCATCAGGTTGGTTGCACGGTTGAGTTTTGGCCTACCCGGAGAAGGGCGGGTTACAAACCCGCCCCTACGACCATCTTCGAACTGCCGCATGGCCCTTTCGTCTTTCATGCGAAGGCAGAAATCCATACAGGTTTGGATTCATGCCAGTTGGCTTTCTGTGGGACATTCTGGATTCCCGCCTTCGCGGAAATGACGGGTTCGGGTGGGGTTAGCCAACGTTGTCCAGAACCGCTCGTCCTGAGCCCGTCGAAGGATGCGCATGGGTCAATTAACGGCGAGAATAACCTGGGATGAAACAAGTGGTTCGACAGGCTCATCATGAGCGAGGCGGGTGCCGCACTTGCTATCAATCCCCAGATAATCACTCCGGAATCAAGGTCATGACCTCACGGGAGAATCTTTCCATGTTCTCCTGCAGTTCGGGAACGGTGCCGCCCTGGAAGTTGATGATGAAGTTGGACACTCCCAAATCCTGATACTGCCGCAAATCTGAAGCTATCTGCTCTGGGTTTCCCTGCATCCAGGCACGGGAACTGCCTGCCTGGTCGTTAAACACCACACCAGTGCTAAAGGTCAGGGAAACTGCATCCTCTGGCCGTCCGGCTGCCACCGTCAGTTTTCGAAGCTGGGCAATCTTTCCGGCTAGCTCTTCAGGTTCCAAAATCGCCGGAGGACGCAGGCCAATGGGCATCCAGCCGTCCCCGAACTTGGCAGCTCGGCGGACCGCCGGACCGCTGTGCCCACCAATCCATACCGGAGGGTGGGGCTTCTGCACCGGTTTGGGCTCAAACCCGGTATCGGAAATCTGGTAATACTTCCCCTCGAATGATGCATCATCCTTGGTCCAGAATTCTTTGTAGACTTGCAGATATTCGTCGGTGACCGCTCCCCGTTCCTTGTAGGTATCGAGCCCCATGGCCTGAAATTCTTCCTCCATCCAGCCGACGCCTGCGCCCAGGATCACCCGACCGCCGGAAAGCACGTCTAGGGTGGAGAGAATCTTGGCCGTGAGTACCGGGTTCCGGTAGGGGATGATCAGCACGTGGGTCCCCAAACGCACCCGCTGAGTACAACCGGCGATGAAGTTCAGGGCCGCCAAAGGCTCGTAATATGGCTCGTCAGGCTTGAAAGTGGGCACACCATCGGCGGCGTACGGGTAGAAAGAGTCAACCTTCTTGGGCAGGATTATGTGGTCGCTGACCCAAACGTGGTCGTAGCCAAGGTCCTCGGCGCGCTGGGCAACGCTACGTAGCTGCTCCGGGCCGGCCATATCGCCACGACTGGGAAGAGAAGTTCCAAATGTGACTGCCATGAAGATCCTCCAACTCGGGCCAGGCGCGGGGCCGGGCCGTTCTGATCAAGTTGGGGCCAGTGTAGCAGACCTTCGGGGCTAGTCACGCTTGGTGTAGGTAACGTAGGTGCTGCCAAAGTAATCGTGCCAACCACGCCTCTTGGGCTCCCATATTATCCAGAGGAACCCGATGAACAGGGTAAAGAAGATTAGCAGCTTGCCAATAACCTCGCGCAGGATGATCTGCCTCAGCGTCGGCGGTTCACCATTTATGCCAATCACCTGGATTCCCAACATCATCTTGCCCAGGGTGCGGCCCCTCTTGTAGGTGAAAAACGCGTGGTATCCGACCAGAAGCAGCATGAACACGCCTGGGATATCGATGAATGGAAATATCATCCCGGTGACCGCCAGTGGAGGCAGGATATCTATGATCGCCGCACCGACCCTTGGGAATAATCCGGCGAAATCGGAGTCCTTGATCACCCCTTGATCGGTGCCGCAGTTGGGGCAGAACTCCACGCCCTGGCGGATTCGCGCTCCGCACTTTGGACAAGCCACAGAGACGGCAGGCGTGGCCCAGGGCCCCCTTGGCAGCCTGGAAAGAGATGGCTGTTCTAGTTCTTCCGTGGCCTCTAGTGGCGGGCACAAGGAGCACGACCGAGTCGAGGGATAGAAGTGCTCACGGCAGAGGGGCGAGACACCGCATTTGGTGCAGTGCAGAGCCTCTTCTTTGGTTACCGGAACACCGCAGGCGCGGCAATAGGGAAAGTGGTCGCCTATCAGGTCGATTAGGTCCGATTCAGCCTGCACTCGCGTACCGCATTGATTGCATTCAGCATCGCCTGGCAGTACTGATGCGCCGCAGTTTCCGCAAAAGAGAGTTTCCGATGTTTCGTTTGTGTCTATATTTGCCCTCGGTGGTTCTGCTCCAGGAGTTTTCTTAGGCCCAATCGACGAGTGCTAAGAACCACAATATAGACTACTACGAAACTGGCCTTTCGGATGCATCTAGGCACGGTGGATATTCGAGCCATCTGGGGTTGGTCTGGCACGTAATGTAGCGTGGGTGTACGCCTTGATTGGGGTGTGCTAGTCTGAGAATCAAGGGATTTTCTTCAGGAACGATTGAGCATGCCAGAAAAAGTCGTCGTGGCGATGAGCGGAGGAGTGGACTCCTCGGTGGCCGCTCTGCTGTTGAAACAGCAGGGATACGACGTTGTGGGCGTGACCATGAAGCTCTACAACCTGGACGGAGAAGACCTGCCGCCGAATTATCAGGGGTGTTGCACCCTGGACGACGTCGAAGACGCCCGTTCTGTTTGTCGACGCTTGGAAATTCCCCACTATGTATTGAACACTCAGAGGGAGTTCCAGTCTCAGGTGGTGGATTATTTCACCTCTGAGTACCAGTTGGGCCGGACTCCCCACCCCTGCATCGCCTGTAACGACAAGATCAAGTTCAGCCATTTGATGGAACGGGCTGCGATCCTAGAGGCTGATCACGTCGCCACCGGGCATTACGCCCAACTTGAGCGCACGTCTGAAGGCGTCCTCCTGAAGAAGGCGGTAGACGCCTCAAAAGACCAGTCCTACGTGCTGTTTGGCATGGGTCAGGAACAATTGAGTCGTACCCTGATGCCTGTGGGGGCCTATCCCAAGAGTGAGATTCGGCAGATGGCCGAGGATGCGGGTCTGCTGATTGCGGCCAAACCCGACAGCCAAGATATCTGCTTCATACCCTCCGGCGACTACAAGGTGTTCCTCAAGCAGCGGCTGACAACAACTCCTGGCGATATAGTCGAGCTTGATGGGATGGTGGTCGGCCAGCACGAGGGAATAGAGTATTTCACCATTGGGCAACGGCGCGGTTTGGGCGTGGCTGAGGGTGAGCCCAGGTTCGTGGTTCGGATCGAACCGGAGTCCAGGCGTGTGGTCATTGGGCCGGAATCGGCTCT
>PCAH01000032.1 GCA_002730485.1 Dehalococcoidia bacterium
AATTGTTGGAGTCGGAGTTGCCGGTTGTGTGGTTTGCGGCGTCGATGCGGTGGGCTTCAAGGATTCGGTGAGGTTCATAGAAGGGCCAGAGTGCTGCGCCCGAAGCGGAGGCAGGTGCCAGTCCGTTCGTTATGGTCGATCACCCCGTAGGCGAGCCGGGTGTGGTCCTCGTTGCCAGCATGGGCGAAGTACCAGTTTGCACCGCAATGTGTGCTCGGACTAGGCAACTCGGCCGTTGTTGTGCCGGTCGGTGTCTTCTGGAGGACATCCATGTTTCCTGATTTCGAGATTGACGAGTTCGTAAAGATGGGAACGTTTGTTTCGCCTGATAGTCCAATCGGTGGGGCGGTTCATGAACGCCAGCTAGTTGATCTTGAGTCCGCCGAACCCACGGTGCACTGTCATTGTTGGTACCTCCACGTGGGCAGCGAACTTAACCGGACCCAACTTGAACTTGCGAAGAAACTTGGCGATCTTAGAAGCTGTCGTCGCATCAACGGCGTGCGGATACAACGGAGGTCGCCACGATTTGTCTAGGAAGAGTAGTGGGAGCCAGTTTCCGCTTAAGGGGCCCATTAGTGAACATTTATCCAGCCGCTTCGCCACAAACGTACCAGCCCTCTAGTCCATCACATCCGCTTTGCACCCATTCCAAAAAAGTCGAGATCTGAGTCGGGGGTCCTTGGCATGAATATGCGATCCAGGACGATGGCCCAATATTCTGAGTGATGGACAAAGGTTCTTCCGCTAGCACCATATTGCTACAGTCCGGTGTGTCATTTACAGGACCGAACAGCGTAGTCGTACCTAAGAGGATCAGCGGGTTGTCGTCGTAGTTACCGGTACCGAGCACGGGACTCAAGACGAGAACTACTCCGCCTCTTGGCCGAGAAACTTCAAATAGTATATAGAGCGGCCGTGAGCTTGCATCACAAATTTGGTAGGTACGGCAATGAATTACCTCGGAAGGGAGTTTTGTCTTGACACTAATGTCGGTGAATACACCGGAGCGTACTAGGGCTGTGCGGCCGTAGAACTGCTTCCATTGGGGAAGACCTACGACGATGAGTGTTGACCCTTCCTCGAGATGTGCGGGAAGGAAGTCAGTAATCGCAGCCCTCGCTGTCTCTATCTGTCCGAGATTAGGACCCTGCTCAAGCCCCTTGTCAGCAAGCGCGATGATTGTCGCGATCGCGTAGATCATCAGTGCAAAGCGCCTGATTGCTTGCCCGTGGGTCATTGCGGGACTCCTAGGTCTTCCTATCCAGAGTTCGAGGTGTCAGGTTGGCTCTATGATTGGCGGTCATGCTGCCTGCTGTGGGGTGTGGGATTCGAGGATCTTGATTCGTTGAGGGCCGTGCGTGCAGTCATCGCGGTTGTGTCGGTGGGTGTTGTATCGGATCAGCCAGGCGTTGGCCCCTAGTTGAAGTTGGCGGATCGAGATGAAGCACCAGTGATAGACGATAGATCGCCGACATTTCTGCAACATGGAGCCTTGGAAACGTTCGACGACGGCGTCGTGGATCGGTGACCAGGGCAGGATCCGGAAGTGGATGTGGCGCATCTCTGTGGCGCGGTCATGGAAGCAGTTCTCGATGCCTTTAGGTCCGTTGTCGCTAAGCGCTCTGGTGATGGGAATGCTCGGACGCCGCATGGTGCCGAGGAGGTGGCCAACTAGGAGGGCCGAGTCGACTGCGATGACGGAGTCGATACTGAACTTGATGATCGCCCAACGGGCACAAGCGTTGACAGCGGTAAGTCGGTAGACCTTGCCAACACGTTTGAGTTTGCCGATGTTGAAGCTGTCGAGAACGACCAGTTCGGCAGGGAGCGAAGCGAAGTGGCAGAATCCGAACGGGTTGGTTTCGATTACGGGTTCGGTGATCGAACGCGACAATGAGGCGATCGCTAGGGTCCGAACGACGCGTTGAGGGCGGTAACCCAACCCATGGGAAACCAAGATGCCATGCGCCGTGGTCTTGGAATTCTTGTAGCCGAACTCGGCGCGGCCTTCCGCGGAGTGGCGCCAACCGATTGTGTGGTCCACCACGACCAAGGCCGGCGACTCGCCCACGATATGGGTCGGAGCCTCAGCGGCCTGGGTCGAGGCGTCAATCCCTGTGCCACAGCGCCTAGGCAGCATAGTGGACGGCGATCTTGGACCCCTGATAGTAGTGGGTCCCTTTGACGTCCTTCTGCCGGCATGCCCCGGTGATGTTGTCAATCTCGTCAGGTAATCCCAACAAACGTAAACGTCGCTGGCAGATGACGTCTGAAAAGGTGGTCATGGTGGTGGCCCTCATCACTTCTTTCCTGGGAACCATGAGAATCCATCATCAGGCCCTCGCTCGAGCGGTTAGGAACTCCAAGACCCGGGTCGGAAGAACGTAGGTGAGTTCTGGCTGTCCTTGGTCGCTCGTAAAGCGTCTGACATTTGGTAAAGCGCTCTAGGCGACCTCTTCCCTCTAGCGTTGTGTTCAGCTACTTGGTTGGATCCGCTGTAGTATACTCAATCTTGACCCCGCCATATGGACTGTGTCAGTTCGATTGGGTTTGCGGGCGATTCGGTTAATCATTGAGGTTGATTGTTGGACATCACGGTGCATGGTTGAGGGAAGGTTGCGTTCATTGGAGAAGAACGTAGAGAGACAAAGCCTTGGAGATCGTCTTACCGGTGTTGATTTTCCTATGGCGTTTGCGGTACTGTTGCTGTTTTTCTCCCTTGCTGGTCTGGCTCTAACGTTCGTTGCATCGGCTTACTATCAGCAGGATTCGATCGATCGTCTGATCTCGTTCTCAGCGGTCGACCCACCAGGCCCAATGAGGCCCGAGATGTATCCAGACCCCATCGGTGTCCACTTCTTCGGTGATTTCTTGCTGCCGCTTCGGCACGCCGAACTTCAGGCACCATATGACTCGCCAGGCGTAATGACTGCCGTCTACCCACTATTCGCCGTGCTGGTTATTGCTGCGCTTAACTTGGTTCCCTACACGCTTGCGGTGATCCTCTTCTTGATGGTGTCTGTGGCAGTGGTATTGATACCTCTCTACCTCCTCCTCGATTCTCGCCCGGTCGTAGAACGCCTGCTGCTTGTAGGTCCGGTTCTGCTGGCCGCGCCACTCATTCACATGGTAGACCGGGGGAACCTTCAGGGATTGGTGGTGGGTGCAGCTCTGTTCGGCATGATGGCCTTGCTTCGGTCGAATCACGGTGTCGCTGGTTTCTGGTTTGGGATCGCCGCGGCTATGAAGGCGTACCCGGTGCTCTTGCTCTTGCTCCTAGTTAGGGAACGGGCCTGGAAGGGACTCTGGGTCGCCATTGGGACGGGCGCAACAGCCTCAGTCGTGTCGGCATTCGCCTTTGAAGGGGGCGCCGTTCACAACCTGCTGTCATTCCTACGAGCAACCACATATTTTCGAACATCGGAAGTCCACCATCTGACCAACTTTAATGAGTCTTTCAAGGGACTGTTCGCCTCGGTGACCGTTCTCGGACCTTCGCTGTTGGAAGGTGTGGCTCAGTGGGGAATGGTCAATTACGGTGTCATCTTCGTCGCCTTCGGTGTACTTCTATCGATCAGTGCAATCATTCGTGCGACAAGTCTCCTCTCTGCGACCACCTATCTATGCGTATTATCTGCCATTGGCATGGAAATCAGCCGAATTTACAATCCACTATTCTTCTTTCTCGTCATTGCTGTGATCTATGCTGGTCATGTCGAACGCGATTTGACCACATTTATTGTCATAGGATTGCTCGCCGTTTATCTTGCTCCAAAGTGGATGCTCATAGGTGAGCAACGAATACATTTGGCCACTGTTGCCAATCCGCTCTTGGCTGGTGCCATGGTTTTCGTACTTGGCATTCGCGATCTCTGGCGTTTGCTGGTTAAGAGGAAATCCCGTCTGTCGCCAAGTGATGACTTGAACCACTCCCGGGTAATGTGTAGGTGATGTGCTAGACCGCGCCAAGAAACTTGGAGTCTCCAATTCTGAGAAGATGGATCGATGTCAAGACGTGGGAAGAACCCAACAGAGTTTCGTGAGTCGTCGATGTGGATGCTGCTCGAACACCAGCATGAGCACGGGTCGTAGTGGAAGAGAGAGTCGGTTACTCACGGGCAGACTCAACGACCGACGCCTCCACGGCGAGATCACCTCGGGCCGCGCCTACGTCACACCGGTGCCTCCATGCAGCCAGTTATTCTTGCGACTCTCTTTGCTGACAAGGCCATGATCCAATGAAACAAGCCTCTACGAAGCGCGGGGAGGTTCAGATGCCTGTCAGCGATCTTGAGGAGTGGCGGGGCCGATGAGCCTCAGCCCTACTGGTTCGGCTGCCGACCATGTCCCATTCTGGTCCGGACTAAGCGCTCGCTTCGTAGTTGCCACAGCGGCCATGCTGCTTGCGGGACTCTTCGTGTTGTGGCCTGTGCTCGAAACGCCGTACACAGGAGACGATATTCGTGATTCCCAGCTGAGTGCTGACTTGGCCTGGAACGATACAACGACTGCCGAGCACGCAAGAACTCTGGAGCGCGACTTACGTGTGGAAGAAGGACGGTTCCTTCCGGTGGCCGAACTCGAAAATGTTGTCATCTTCGATGCCGTTCAACACCGTGCTCCATACAAGGCCTTGCAGGTAGGCATCGTCGTCGTTGTCATCATGCTTCTGGGAACGTTTGTGGCCCTGTTTGCTAAGAGCGGATGGGCGGGACTGGCGACCTCGGCACTCCTGATTCCGGGACTCCAACTCCGACTCTGGGACGACCCGATCCATTCGGGTGGACTCCTCATGCCATCACTTGTGGCGAAACTGCTTGTTGCTTGGATTCTCACCCTCTTGGCGTTGCGTTCGACACGCTTTCTTATCTTTACCCCATGCCTAGTCGTCGCCGCCGGACTCCAAGTGGCGGCGGTTACCCAGTACGAAGTGGCCTACCTGGTTGTTCCAGTCGCTGGCCTTATCGTCTGGCACGAGCGGTATGCCGACCTGGGTAGGCGCCTTGCTGTGCTCGGCGCGCTTCTCGTGCCGGCATTCTTGCTCGGTGACTATGTCGTTACGCTGCGCAGTTTCGCCGACCCGCTTCCCGCGAATTGGTCAAACCCGGTGCTCGACGCTGCCCTACCGGCCTTTGTCCATCAGGTTCTTGGCTCGTTCCCGCTGTCGGCATCAGTCTTTCGCGGAACCGGCGTCCCCGGGGTGTGGGACTCATTCAGTCAGTCGGGCGCCGGAGGGCTTTTCGTCGGTGTTGCGATGGGGGTGGTCGTGGTTTGTGCAATCCGGGAGTGGCGTCCATCGTCGGGCCGCACCGTAGTCGCCTTGGTATCCATCGGCCTGCTGGTCGTGGTTGGTCCAGCGCTTCCGACATCCTTGTCGCTCCGTTGGCAAGAAGAACTCGACTGGGGCCTCGTCAATTTGCCGGTGTTCCTCCAGGCACTCGGAATGGCCGCCCTGCTGGCGTCCCTGTTTGTCGGGTTGCGTTGCGGCCTGGATTGGTTCGTTCGGCTCGGCCTGGTACCCGAACCACCGCAGTGGACACGCATTGCCGGATACGCAAGTCTCGGCCTGTTCGTTGTGTTCGCTACCTGCACGGCGGGGACTGGCAACCGGTGGGTTGCCGATGAACTTCAGGACGTTCGGGCACGTCAGGACTTGATCTTGGCGTCTATCGATGCGGGTCTTTTTGAGCGTGTCGGCGATGGTGTGCGAGTGGTGGCGCATTCCGTGGACGACTACGGGTACTTCAACGAGCAATACTTGGCATGGCGCGGTGCACCGTCGGGTCTAGTAGTCCAAGGTGAACTGCCGAAGCGCATCACTTCCTGCGGAGCGGTCGGCACCTGTGATGACGTAGGGAATCGACTCTTCCTGCTTCAAGAGTTCGCCGGTGTCGACGGCCGCACGCTGTTGTTGGCCCCACTGGTCGCTCACGGGGATCCTGTGGTGGCCCCAACCATACTCCTCGACGAAGCGGTGTTGATTGGCCGTGCCGACGGGGCGGACGAATGTCCCGTAACCAACAGTGGGTCGAAGGTGTCGAGTGCCGTTGACACTAATTCGGACTGGGTTCTTCACGAGTGTGAAGGACCACCGGTCAGCCTTGAGGAGGTCGCCGACTCCTTCGGTTCTGGCGAGCCAGTGGCTTCCGATCTCCTGATGGCGACGACGTTGAACGAGGCGATCGACGCCGGTGCTCTGAGAGGCATTGATGATGGTTCTGTGGTCGTCACCAATCTCTTGGCGTTGACCGACGACCTAGCCGGAGTCTACGTGGCATGGCGAGGCGGGCCGTCGGCAGTGAGATTTACGACTGAGATACCTACCGGTTCGAGCCAATGTAGTGAGACGCAAGTTTGTGGTCCTGATGGACAACCGATTCGCCAGTTACGCGAGATTCCAGTCGGGGACGGAGACACGGTCCTGCTTCAGGCTCCGGTTGCCGGCGACACCGGCAACCCCGTTGACCCACTGATCGTGATAGGTCACACGACGCTGTTTGGCCCAGCGTCGAAGGTACGGACGTGTGACATGCATGGCCCCGAACCCGGACACATCCCGGAAAGTGACGACATCTGGGCCACGAGGCAGTGTTCCGGCCCTCCCTCGACAGCGTCAACGTTCTCGCAGTGGGTGGGCTCTGGGTGCACCGAGGAGATCAAGGGTTGGTTCATCTGCACTGACTGATCGACGCCGATTCAAGAGTCTTTGTTGCAGGGTGGCCAGCCGACCAATTCGGGACCACAACCGACACTTACCCAGGTGAAGAGACTTGCCGTCGCCGTCGGGGGACCACTGCACTGGCGGATGATCCACTCGTCGGACGATCCGTCGATGGCATCGTGGCTGGGATCATTTAGGTCACACGGCGGAACAGCATTGCCGCGCCCGAAGATCGTCGAGTGTTCGATGAGTATGAGAAGGTCCGAAGGCAGCAGTGTTGCTACTGGGGCAAGAACCAGGAGCAATGAACCATCTGACATCGTGAGCACCCGAAGGACGAAGAGCGGTTCTCCTGCTGGCGTACAGACCTGGACCGGGCTACACCCCTCACTGCCTTCTGGGGCAATCGGCAGAAAAGTCAGGCCCACCGGTCCCCCCAGGTAGGCGAAGTAGGTACCGCTTAGCGGTCCACCTGGGCTGGAAACGATCGATGCACCATCAGGAACACGATCGAAGAAGCCAGCGCCGATCGCTGCCGCGATGAGTTCATTTGTGGGGGTGTTGATGCCGATCGCGCCTGCGCTGGCCACAAGGTCGACCAGGGAGGACATTGGCGCAGGAAACCCCGAACAGGTGCCGATCCCCCAGCCCCTCCAGTCGTAGACTTCGGTCCGCGAGTCCTCAGCGCACGCGATCATGGATTCGCCCGGTCCGAAGACCCGGGTGTTGTCGAGGTCGATGAGCGGATCGCCGGCATCAGGTGTCTGTCCAGCCACTGCTCCAGCGGCAACGAAGATCGAGCCGTTGTCATCCATGAACTCCCGAAGGTGGAACAGTTGACGACCTTCGGCAGTGCAGAGACGGAAGTTGCCGCAAACAACGGCGTTGTCCGGCACAGTTGTGAGGTACTCGATTCCAGTTGGTCCACCGCGCCAGGTGACATAGGGATCGTTGTAGTACAGGTTCCCACCCGGGAGTCGTGTGACAATCAGCGTCGAATCGTCGGTGACGTGGGAGAGGAAGCCGCTAGAGATCGCGGCGTCCGTGGTTTCCTGTTGAACTCGAAAACCTGTCAGTTGCTCCCCCACCCAGCGGTTGCCCGAAATGACGATGAGCAGAATTCCGGCAATCGTCAGACTTAAGATCACGCGCAAGAATGAGAGCCCCCAAGATGGTGGGGGGGGAAGGAGACCGGCCTCCAGGGCACGGTGGGTCGCTTCGGCGACGAAGAAAGTGGTACCCACGGCGAACAGCGTCAGACCCAATGACTGGATCACGACCGGCAGATAGGCAAATCCCCAGCCCAGTTCCTGCTGCCACCGTATAGAAAGGGAGATCGGGAGCGCTGGTAGCATCCAGACCCCAGCGCCGATACCAATCAGCACCGCAATCGACCTGATCTCCGGTCGTCGCACCAAGCCGACCAGCAACCACGCGGCGCTGCCGCCAGAGAGTGCCCCGACAACGCTCCAAGGGGACAGGTCACCAATGAGGGTGCTCACGCTCGGCACACCCGCAGCGAACAGCGCAGCTGAGCCGGGAATGGCACCGACAACCTGATACACAGCGGCCGGCACCATGTGTTCCAGGGCCAGATTTGTCGTGTATGCCGGAGCTGGGGTTGCGGCCGAACGCAATGTGGCGACGTAGTTCGCCAGGAGGAACGTGGGGACGATCACTGAGCCTGCGGCGGCCCACCGCTGCCACCTTTCTGGACAACGTTCGTGCCAGATCAACAGCAGTGGCAGCGGAGCAAGAAAGTAAGTGATCTCGTACTGGAGAAGTCCCGCTGTCCAGACGAGTCCTGCCGCCGCGAATGCTAAGATTGCGCGCCCCCTATGCGCCGAGCGTAGGCCGAGGAGTAGCAGGAGCAGGACCACGAGGAACTTGATGGCCAAGGACGGCAAGAGAATGCCGAACGAGTGGATTGAGTCATACCAGTATCTGAGTTGCAGGCCTGGTAGGGAGAGCAATCCAACGAGCAGGCCTACTTGACGGTTCCGGGTGAGGAGTGCTACCAGTGCGCCGAGCAGTGTTGCCATGGCCGCACCAGCAGTTACCTGAAGGGCCTTGTAGACGGCACGATCGTGCACCGTGTTGAAGACGAGGGAATTCTCTAGGGCGGAAACAGGGAAGAACCGGCCTTGGCTCTTCATCCACAGTCGTGTGCTCTCTATGGAGTGTTCCCAGACGGACTGGTCCTCAGCGTCAAGGACCGCCGATCGCTGGGAGTTGTGGAGGTCGTCGGCGTAATACCCCGTACCGAGCACGGGGGAGAGGACCGTCCACCCGGTGACCAGCATTAGCGCGACGATCAGCGCGGTTCTGGTCCGTGTGAACTCCGCCAGTGGTTTTTGAGAGCCGTTCACGCTCGGGACACTACTGAGTTCTGTGGTTCAGCCACGATCACGGAGTAGGGGTAGCATTCGGAGAGAATGAACCGGGTCGCCGAGAGCACCGAGGGCGTCGTCGCTGTCAGTCGACGGGTTCTCCGAGCCGAAGTCCGT
>PCAH01000004.1 GCA_002730485.1 Dehalococcoidia bacterium
CTCGTAGAACGGCCAACGCTTCTCCGAATAGACAATCGCATCGTATCCTTCACGGATAAACCAGTTCATTGTCGTATCGGCAATGTCGTTCGACGTAATGTCAACCACGCTGCGTATGTGGGTACGCATGTCGCTTAGTTGCATAACGCGGCCCTACGCCGTGTGAAAGACGCAGGAATCGGTATCACCAACCGGATGCCCCTTGCAGGGGTCCCCGGCTTTCGTGGTGGCAACGCACACAGAGGGTGTTGCCACGGGGACATCATAGGTGGGGGTGGGGTTCACACGATGTATACGACGGTCAGGCCCGACGGCGTGACCTTCGGGTTTCAGCGTCTTATGGTTTCCCGCAGGTTCATTTGCGGGGCGCTGGCCCTTCTTGTATGCGTATGCGAAACCCCGTGCCATGATGCCTCCCGTGGCAACGAACCGTCTATCAGGTAGCCCCGAACAGATAACCTTGTCGTGCGCGGTTGCTGCACGTCAACTGTCCGTAACAAAGCAACTGTGAGAACACAGCATCCTGATTAGTGGGACGCACGAACGGTGTCGGCTTGAACCAGACATCGCTGTGAGCCACCAGTTGTAGGTATTTGGTGTTGAGGAACATCATCTCGCCACTGGTGCAAGCCCCGTCAAAGGTGACGGGTGCGCCCTTGAACAGCAGGTTCTGGAACCCGCCATCGGCCACATCGGTATCCGTGTACCGAATCTGATCATCCAGAAGGTCCTCGTACTTCTCGTACAAAGCCTGCGTGGTGATGATGATGGTCGGCTGGTCGTTGCCGACCGAAACGTCGTTGTACAGGGTCGCCATGCCAGCGGTGGTAAGAGCACCACCTTGGTTTGTCTCAGTTGACGCCCAGAACGAGTTGCCCGCACCAGTCGGGTCAATCCCACCAAGGGCGGTATTTGGCTTTGTAACAATCAAGTCCAGACCGTTCCAGTCCTTGTTGCTGTTACCTGTGCCATCAGCCCAGAACATGGTGTTCATGTTCTCAATCACCGTTTCCTGCGTCTGGAAGATCTTGCCTTCCAGCAGGTCGATGATCGCGGCTTCGCCGTTGTTCTTGGCTTCCTCAATGCCGCTGATCGTAACCGTGGCCGCATACTGACCCCACGAATACTCAGCAGCAGAAATGCCTGTCTGAGCCGTCACGGAAATAGTGTCGGTTCCACTGTACGAACCAGCCGTACTGTTTGTCCCGTAAATAATCGGGACGACGATCTTCGCACCACCTGAAATACGCCGAATCGTCTGACCGTTCGTCAACGCATAAAACAATGGTCTTGCGCTGAAAATGTTGTCAGTCAACTTGGGGACGTAGTTCTTCAGGGTGGTAGACAGAATCTCGTCAAAACTGCTGTTACCAGCCATTATCTGTTACCTCTCTCTGTTGTCTATGAAGACAGGGAACGCTTGGCGTCCATAAACGCCTCTCGGATCGAAGAGGGCTGTTCCACCGGCGCTGACGAAGACCCCGCCTGCTTGGAACCAGAAGGTTCCACAACAGCGGCATCCCGTTTCGCTTCGGTACGCTCCTGCTCCTGCTCCAACTTGTTGGCCTTTGTGGCAACCTCGTTGTAGCGCATATGTGTCAGCGCCGCCTCTAAGTTGCCTATCTTGTGCTTCAACGCGTGTTGGTACAGTTCAGTAGCGTCGAACTCCCCGTACGAACCCTTAAGGTGCTCTACCTGCTTCTCTACTTGTTGTCGTCGCTGCACCCGGTCCTGTTGCGCTAGGCGTGCCTCCAAGTTCGCTATCCGCTGCTCACTAGGGTCCGGCCCTTCATCCCACGGATCTAACTCCACCGTAGGTTGGGCGGCTGCCCTGTCAACACCGAAAGCATCACCCAGAGCCTCTAGTGTCCCCGCCGGATCTGCCTCCAACGACTGCACTATTGCCTCTGCCTGCTGTAACCGACTGCGTTCGGATGCCAACTCCTGCGTCTTACGGGTGTAATCCGACTGTCGCTGGTATCCGTCCCGAAGTTCGTCCAGACTGACCTGTTCCTCAAAGCCATCCACCTTCACGGTGTACTGCTCACCAACAGGTTCCTGTTGAACTTCAACTGAAGAATCCGGGTTGTCCGTCATAACGGTTCCCTCAACATCTTCTGCCATTATTCTATTGTCTCCTCGGAGTCCTAAGGGTTGCTCCTATGAATACGGGACGAGTGTCCCATTTGCTACAAGAACGGAAGGTCTACGTCCATCTGTCCCTGAATCTGGGCCAGCAACTCGGGAGGAATGCCGCCACTGGGGGCGAACACACCTTCCGGTTGCGGACCGGGCGTTACGGGCATCCCCGGCGGCATCTGTGGCATACCGGGACCCGCGCCCTGACCTTGACCGGGGTCCTGACCATTCGGTGCCGGGACCTGCGGTGGCTGCTGCATCATAAACTTGTCCGGGTCCTTGATTCCAAACCCGTTGGTCAAAACATGTTTCGCCAACGCCGACGGGTCAATAACCGTACCCACCAACGGGGCCAACGCATTCAACAGGGACACAGCCTGCTGTTTGCGTATAGTGTCATTGATCGGCTGCGTGGAACCGGCCTCAACACTGAAATCGTACTCCCCCGTAACATCATCACGCGTGTACGGCACAAACAGGCTCGCCCCCCGATTGGACACCTGCGCCATCTGCTCCCCCGTCATAAACTGTTGCATCAACTGGATGACCCGACGGGCAATCTGGCCGATACCGATTTCCACGGTCGCCAACTTGTCAGCAGCCCTAGCGTTCCCGGCATCCGCAATAATCGACGCCTCCGTAGCAGTGCGCCTGATTTCAGGCATCTGACCACGCGCATACTCCGAAACACCCGAAACCGTGTTGATGTCGGCCTCCACGATCTCCGACATGTTGTACACCTCAGGAGACAACGGGGTTTGCGGCATCGGAACCACCGTTTCCGACAACGGCTTATTCTCGTCCACCACCGGCACCAACCGGCCATCCTGATCAGACTCAAGGGCCTCACGGCCCTCAGGGCCAAACGACCGCTCATGGTACAAATACTTGCGGGCGTACCGTTTGCGTGCATTCATCATCTGCGAACGGGTCTTGTCCAACTCCTGCTGTAGAGACTCCAACGCCTCCAAATCACCCATCGGGTAGAAATAGTCGGGGATGTCGTAGTTGCGCATCATCACAAACGGTTGACCATACGCATACGGCATCGGAGTCGGATCAATCAGAAACTGGTCGCCAGACTGTGGAGTCACACACAATGTGTTAGCAGCCACATCGTAATACTCAAAGACGACGCACCGCTCCTCGTTTATCAGGTACTCTTCCTGCTCCTGCCGCGATGTCACCGAATATGTCGGAGACACCATCGAATCCGCAGACAACGACCTTCTGGCCGACGCCTTGTAACGCTTATCGGCCTTAGCCTCCTCCAACGGGCGGATAATGCGCTGAGCAATCCACTTGGCATCCTCCAAACAGGTCGCCTCAGGGTCCACAAACACGTCAAACGGGCTGATCCGCTCAACAAACGGCTGATCCTCCACAACCATCATCGCAGTCTGTGGAATGTTCGCAGCCATCTCATCATCAGTCGGCAAACCACCCGCCAACTCCGGTGCCTCCATGGCAAACTGGTCAGCCTCGTCCAAAGCCTCGTTGTACAGGTCTTCCCGCTCCGTTTCCCCCAGACGGCGCTCCTGCTCCAAAAACTTCCAACCAACCTTCACCCAACTATGGCCGAAAATCAGAAAATCCTTGACAGCGCGGCGAAACGGCTTACGGAAATCGTGGTGCTTCCACAAATGGTTGACCACAGCCTCAACGAAAGCCGCACGGTCCTGATCCTCCGGCTGGTTGGGAGTTACCACAATCTTGGGGTGGTTCACCGAAACAGACGGCGCTATCACATTGATCGTGCTAAAGGCCAGATTGACGGCAATCAAATCCTCGGAACTGACCGACGTTTGCGGCCAATGCTTACCACGGTACAAATCGGCCATACGACGCCACAGGCTGTCGTACCCCATTTCGTCACGCCAACGAGCGGACGCGTCTAACCGACGTTTGACAATCTCGTACTTGTCGGCCTTGGTTTTGCGAGCCATCAGAACGTCGCCCTATCTGGCAGACGTTCGATGCTTCGACCTTGGGCCAACGCCTCTTGCTGCGTCTTCCGCCCGCGCTCCTCGCGCGACAAGTGCTGCTCGTCTGGAGGCAACAGAGATCGGTAACCCCGCCCAGTTACGAACCCGATGCCAAGAAGCCTTCGACGGCGTTCCCATAGGTCATCTATCTCGGCGCAGGACAACGCCCCACGCCGCTCCACCACATAGTCGTGGAACTCCTCGTAGGACGCCTCCGGGTGGAGGATCGCCACAGTTACGGGCGCTTGGTATGTGGTGCAGCGTTATGGCCCTTCAGGTTTGGCTGCGGGCTGGCAGGCTCAATAGAACCCGTGGGACCATGCTGATTGAACGGAGTGGTCCGCGGCGAGTTCTCACCGTAGCCACCAGTCTGGTTGTTCACCTTGGGTGAATCAAACCGCTGCTTGGGTGAACTGGGAGTCGCCGGTTCCCAAATCGGGTTGGCCGACACGGAGCCGCCACGCTTCATCTTGTTGTTCTGGCCCTTCGGGCCATCAATTGTTTCCGTACCACTGGTATGTGACACAAAGTTACGTACTGCCAAGGCAAAAACCTCCAATAGAGTCTCTAATAGGGAAGGCTAGACTGTCCCACGCACCGTTTTGGCCCCTATTTGCATCGGATTGGACACATCGGCATCTCGCATAACCATGCGGGCAAACCAGTCCACAGTCCAATAATCGTCCACTTTTGGCGCAAACTCGGGCATAAAAGCGTACTGGCGCATCTGATTGGCCAAAGCCAACGCCATAACACGGTCATCGTGCGGAGAACCACTCATAGAACCCCGCTCATTACGGGTATACGTACGCAACTCCGCCAACGTGTACCTGTCGCGAAGCAGCAACTCGCCGCTCCGCAACGCCATCCCCAAATCGTCAATCAGCAACGGCTTCGTAGTGCGAGTCGTCTTCCACCCAAACTCCTGAGACACCTTGGAAGTCACCTGATTCAACGAACGCTTCCGAAACAGGTTCGGATGCCCCAAATGCCGCAACTGCACAATCGTCGTCAAACCATGATTGTTCGACTCAACACACGTCAGGGCATCATTGTACCACAAAGCGAGCATGTAAACCTCGTTGGCCAATGTGTCGGGGGGAATGTGTCCGTGCCACACAGCAACTTGCTCGCCCGTTCGCACGTCCAACACCTGCGCGCACGAATAGTCCCCGTGTGCAAGCCCCTCCGCCGTGTCAACCCCAATACAGTAGGGGTGTCCACCAACGGGTTCACGCCAAACTGTGAACATCTTTTCGCCATTCCACTACTCGGGTATATGGCTGCCATAAATAACCGCCCTGCCCCTCTTCAACATTTGTTTCCATGTCTTCCAGAACATCCAGATCAAATACCGGATTACCAGACTTGATAAACGCTTCCTCAGGCGTCGTCGGATACTCCTGAGCCAACTGCCACGACAGCATCGACTCCTTTTTCGACTCATACCAAGACTCGTCACGGTCCTCCGAAGCAGACCACGGAAAAAACATGGGTGCAAACCTGTTGGTCCCAGTCTGCGACCCAACCCACAACTCATGGAAAAAGTTCCCCGATCCGTTAGCGGTACTCAAACCAATAATGCGACCCCCCACATCCGCCACCGGCTCTATAGAAGCCCACGCCTCCTCAGGGTTCGGAAGGAACGCCCATTCGTCAACCACAACCAGCGAAGCCGACTCACCTCTAGCAGGATCGGATGCCGAAGGCATCGAAGTAATCTGGCTACCGTTGCTAAACGCCATCCTCTGCTGATGTTCAACCAGCGTCTGCGGGCCACGTTCCAACATCCAATCCGGCATGTGTTGAAAACCATACTTGGACTTCCTCAACAACAGCACCGACTCGCGTTCGGTGCGCGACAGGTCAATAATGTTCTGATCCGGTTTGAAAAACGCCAACCAGAACTGGTGGGCAGCCACCAACGTGGTCCAACCGATCTGACGGGCCTTCAAAGTCAGGGAATACCGATGCTCATCCCAATGCGTCAACGCATTCGACTGGGCAGCACGCAGGTCAAAAAGGATACGGCCATGGGCCGGATGCGCTATATGCCAGTAGTTTCTCAAAAAGTGGCGCTCGTCGTCAACACAGCGCCGCCATTCGGCTTCCTGTTGAAGTTCAGTCAGACGAGTCATCTAGCAGACTGCACGGGCCGTGACGCAGCGTAACACCCTCCCAACACACGCAATTGTCGTGGTCGCAGAACGGGTCATACACTTCGTGGGCTTCCACGGCAAACGATGCCACCAACTCCCGTCGTTCACCCACCTCAACCCCCTACTGGTTTAGAATAAGGGGCAGCAGCGCCGCCCCGCCACGCAAGGCGGCACCACCACCAGCAGCAGCAGCACCGCCACCGGCAGCCATGCCACCCGACATCAACATCAACGCCATGCCAACCTTCTGCTCGGTTGACAGATTGTTGAACCAATCCATGGTCTGTCCCTGTGGTGCCCTGAATGCCGTCGGGTCAACAGGCAACTGTCCACTGGGAGCAAACCGACCGGTACGCCGCTCCTCCGCCCGTTCAGCCTCACGCCGTTCGGCCTCTTTCAACTTCTGCCGCGCCTCCGCCAACTGCTCCCGCCAACCACCCATACCCGGAAACACTTCCTGTTGCGGGTTCACACGCTGCGAAGACGCCTGCATCGCCGCCTGCATCTCCCTGCGGGCGGCATCATTACCAAACCCCGGTATCCCTGACGGAATCTGAGTAGCAGAAAACTCTGGATCATCGGCCACAGCCTCAGGTATCGCCTGACCAATACCGCGAAAGATGTCCGCTAACGCCTGACCAGTTTCAGTTTCAGACCCCACAGGACGCGGCCTGTCGGGACCAAGTTGTAAAGTTGGGCGACCCGATGAAGCCTCAGGGGGCTGCGGCCTCTTGTGCATTGGTATAGTTGGGCGACCTGACGGGGCCTCAGAGGGCTGCGGCCTGTTGGGACCCAAAACACCCCAACCGCTTCCACTTGGTATAGTTGGCCCCGTCGGGCGTCCCTCCATCTCTTCGACAACCTCTACAACCTCTGGAGAGCCATGGGTCAGATTGGGCCAGTCAACCGGACGCCGACCCCCCTTCTCCCATAGGGCGTCAATAATGTCCGCATCGTCATACGGGTCAAGGGGCCGTGTACTGTCAGCCATAGCGTTCATACCAATCCCCATCCGCTGCAACTCCGGCGACAGCAACGACACAGACCGATTAGGGCGAGAACGAACCCCCTGAGCATTAGGCCCCCACATCGAAACCACAGACCTAGCCATCGTCGTCAACCACCCTCAAATGCCGCACCTGAGCCTCCAACTCATCAGCCAACTCACCATCAGACAACCCCGAAACCTCACCCTCATCAACAACAACACGCCGCTTCGGCGTAAACTTCTCAACA
>PCAH01000033.1 GCA_002730485.1 Dehalococcoidia bacterium
CAGCAGCAAGATGGCGGTGTATATCACGAAGTAGAAATACTCCAGATATACAATATCTACGGGTGCGTCCAACCCGTCCCGAAGGCTGATGTGGGAGATGACCACGACGAAGAACAGAGCCGCACAGTAGGCCAGAACATTGGAGGTGCTGAAGCCGAATATGCCGATGCGCTCCTGCCTCAGGGTGACGATGACCAGCACGGCAAACAGCAAGGATGCCACGATCAACAATGGGATCACATGGGAGATGAAAGCGTCCACAAACTGTCGGCGCAAGCCCACGTGGAATAACAACTCCGGCAGCACAACTTGGTTGGCACTGATGCCCTGCCCCAGATTGGTATTCAGGTTCAGGTCTCTATAACTGAAGAAACTGCTCTCGGCTTTCCAACCGCCCAGCACCAATTCGCTGGTGTCCATGCCGGGCAATATCTCGGGAATGGTGCTTCGGTAAGATGCCAAATCAGGCACGAGCAAGAAATCGCCAAATGGGTCAGGCGGCCAGATCCTGATTCGGAGGTCTTCTCGGTTGAATGGGTAATGGGCATAGTCCAATTGCTGTCTGCGTTGGGATCTGAAATACCAACCGATAACAACCTCATCATCTTCAACCCTCCGGAAAACCTCAGCCACGTCGTCGTTGTATCCGATATTGGCCTGGGGGAGAGTGAAGCCTGGTACTTCATCAGTCAGCCCAGGGATCATGGATTCTGGGACATCACTTCCATACCTTTGCCAGATATATCCGGTGAATTCCACGTTGTGGGCCGAAGCAAAGTTCACCGATTCAACCAAGATGCCCGTTGGCAGTTCCATCAACTTGTCTGAATCTTCCAGATAATTGGAAACGATCTTGCTGGTGATTGCCTGCTCTTGGAGTATCACATCGTTTTTTGGCGGTTCTTGAGACCCCGTTAGAGTGAGAACCCAGATGTAGGCGATACCTGACATAGCCAAGAACGAGAATATGATCGAAGCCTTCCAATACCCTCTGTTGGAGCCCTTGTGTTCCTGGATGATGTAGACCAAGGCCGAGAAGAACAGGAAGGCCGCCACTGCCATGGCGATCTCAACCTCTCTTCTGCGGTTCTCTTCCACCAGCGCCGCCCGCTGGATTATGGAGTCTTTGTCCAGAGCTATTCCCACCCACCAACCAGCGGGCCCAACCGGCGCGATGACCAGCCAAGACTCCCTTCCCGACTGCTGGTCTACGTGGTTGAACACCGACAACGTAGATCCTTCCTCGGTCTGGGAGGTGCCATTGATGACGCTGATACTCAGTTGAGGATCATAGTCTGTGATGTTTAGAGCTTGGTTCACGAATCTGGATTCAGGGTGATAGATGAAATCACCGGTCTTGGAGATGATAAATCCGTAACCTGTGCCAACGTCCCCAAAATCCAGTTCGCCCACCAGGGTCTGGAATTGTTCCAGGGTCAGAGAGACGTCAATGGTTCCGGCTGGAGTGCGACCAGATGCGTCAGCCACCTCACCATCTGCAGGCGTTCTGTAAAAGGGGATTCCGTACCCTCCCCAATAAACCCCGGTGGCAGACCCCAAATAAGGTTCATCCCATACAGGCCCTTCGCCGATGGGACTGTGGTACCAGTAAGTATTAACGGGCTCGCCGCTGGAATCGATACTCCCGTGGGGCAAGGTGTAATCGTAGCTATCTTCGATCCGCTGGATGAATAGGTCACCGTTTTCGTCAGTGTAGGAAAACGGGCAGTATCGGTCATCACCGCGGGCGACGACGAAATCAGGTAGGTGCTCGGGAGAGAAGCAGGCAGTGATGGCGCTGACCTTTGGGTTGGCTTCCAGCAAACTCAAGAATCTGGTTTCGACATCCTCGTCAGCTAGCTGTCCGGAGCCGATCTCCTGGGATAACCGGTCGGCGAGAACTGGGACCGTGTCCAGAACCAGAGATATCTCTCTGGCAGCATCCACCGCCTGCTGGACGGCGTTGCCGCGTGCATCATCGGCAACCTGACGGTTGTCCTGGATCAACGTGACGATCAACCATCCGGATAGGAGGCCGGTCAGTATGCAGAACAATAGTGAAATCTTGAAGGACCGGTTCCGCTTCCAAAATGTCTGGGGCAACGTCAACAAAGGCAGGTTACTCCAATCGGCTAACCCGATTCTAGCTCACCATTTTGGCGAGCCAGAATAAGACGGTGAAGTTTACTGGAAACCGAAATGGCAGTCAATTCAGACGTTTTCAGTGAGAAAGACCTGGTATCTGGTCGTGTAATCGTCAGCAGTTGAACCGCGTGTGTTAAACCACAACTTGACCAACTTACCTGTGGGCCGTAAATTGCTAGCAAATCACGCCGTCTTCTTAATGCGGCACGGTCTATGGAGAGAAACGTAATCAATGAGCCTAGAAGGCAAAGTCGCGATAGTTACCGGGGCCAGTCGGGGTATTGGCAAAGCGATGGCCATGGGACTGGCGTTGGAGGGAGCCCACGTTGTGGTGGCAGCCCGTTCTGAAGAGTCACGGCCCATGCTGCCTGGCACCATACATTCCACCGTGGGTGAGATTGAAGACGCCGGAGGCAAAGCGCTGGCCGTGGCAACCAATGTGCGAGATGAGGACAGTATTCGCCACCTGGTGGACCGGACGCTGGACGAATATGGCGCGGTGGACATCCTGATCAATAACGCGGCCATCGGCAGCTACACGCCTTTCCTGGAGATGAGTGTCAAAGAGTGGGACCTGGTCATGTCCATCGACCTGCGTGCTCCGTTCATCACCTGCAAGACGGTGGCGCCCATCATGATCGAGCAGGGCGGCGGCAGCATCATCAACATCTCTTCCCACTCCGCCAATAACATCTTTTCATCCACCCTGTCGGCCGACAGCGAAGAGATTGCGCTTATTGGCCAGAATTACGGCGCTGCCAAGATCGGTCTGGAACGGCTTAGCTGGGGCCTGGCCATGGAGCTTGGTCCCCACAATATTGCTGTGAACGTATTGCGGCCGCTGCGTCCGGTGGTCACGGAGGGTTTCCTGGCCCAACGGCCCGACGCTGATGTCTCAACCTGGGCCACCCCCAATGACATGGTCAAAGCGGCCAAGTATCTTTCCGACCAGGACGCCAAGGGGCTGACGGGGGCGTTGATAACCGCTGAAGAACTCGTCAGGAGGCTAAACCTGTAGCAAAAACGTGTTGGCTTTTCATCCGGCTAGCTTCAAAGATTTGGGCGGCGATATAGTGGGGGAGGAGTGGTAGAGAGATCTGTGAAATGAAACTAGCCGGATTTTAGGAGCCTAGAACCATGTTGAAATACTATTTTTCCACCGAAGTCGACCCATCGATGACACCGACCAACGAAGGTGTTACTGAAGTTAAAAAATTACTGGAAAACCTGGATAAATTCGGGGTGCCAGTCGAGTTGATCGATGTTGCTGGCCTAACCGAGAAGGACCGGACCGACGCTTATCTGGATGCGGTCGGTGTAGCTGTTATCAAGAAATACCGTATCCGCCAGGTGTTTGGCAGTCGTAGGATAAGTGGCACATCATTTGGTAAAGGTGTGCCAGCGTTGATTATCAGGAACTTGGAGACCGGGAAGCCCGAAGAGGTCTATCCCAGGCAGGAGCCAGGGCGAGTAGTGCCAATAGCCGCCTTACTGCGAGCCTATGTTGGAGAGCTGTCGAAGCATAAAATGGCAGCATAAAATCTAAGAACAAAACCCGGAGAGAAAATGGACTTCGCATTTACGCCTGAACAGACTGAGTTGAAACAGCGGGTGCGGCAATTTGCCGAAGAGAAGATCGCACCCATTGCCGAAGAAGCTGATGAGTCGCCCACCGTCCACGCCGGGCTGATGGGCATGCTAGCCGATGAAGGTCTGCTGCGGTACTGCGTGCCGGAGGAGTACGGCGGAGTAGGTGTGCGGGTGATGGACCTGTGCATCATCCGGGAAGAACTTGCGCGGGTGTCTTGCCAGGCAGACACCAATTTCATCATGCAGGGTCTGGGCAGCTATCCGATCACCCTGGGCGGCACCGACGAGCAGAAGGCCAAATACCTGCCGGACATCGCCAGCGGTAAGAGCATAGCAGCATTCGCTTTGACCGAGCCTCATGCCGGTTCGGATGTCATCAGCATGAAGACCGAGGCGAAACTAGACGGCGATGACTGGGTCTTGAACGGGTCGAAGAAGTTTATCAGCCAGGCCGGCGATGCCAACACCTATACCGTGTTTGCTCAGACTGAACCCGGCGAGGGTAGTCGCGGAATCTCAGTGTTTGTCGTCGAGGCTGGAACGCCAGGTTTTGACGATTCCAAACGCATGGAACTGATGGCGGCCCATCCCATCGGCGAGCCCCGATGGGACGACTGCCACGTCCCTCAGGCCAACCTGCTTGGCGAACGGGGGCGGGGACTACGGCTGGCAATGGGCACCTTGGATACCTTCAGAACCACCGTCGCTGCTGCGGCAATCGGTATGGCACAAGCTGCTTACGAAGAGTCACTCGAATATGCCAAGAACCGGCATATGTTTGGCCAGAGTCTGGCTGATTTCCAGGCCACCCAGTTCAAGCTGGCAGATATGGCAGTCAACTTGGACGCCGCCCGCCTGCTGACCCAGCGAGCCGCCTGGCTCAAGGACTCGGGTCAACCGTCGATAATCAAAGAGGCGTCATTCGCCAAACTGTTCGGTACCGAGACAGCCAGTAAGATAATCAACGAAGCCGTGCAGATCCACGGCGGTGCAGGGCTGGAAAAGGGCAACCGAGTAGAACGCCTGTACCGTGAAGTTCGCGCTCTGACCATCTATGAAGGCACGTCAGAGATTCAGCGGCAGACCATCGCCAGGCAACTGCTCCAAGAGTAATTGAACAGATGCCCTCCTTCAAGAACAACAAATGCGGTTGTGGGTGTCTGGGCTTTCCTGGGTCAGGAATCTGGCTGTTCTTCACGCTGATGTGGTTCTTCACCGAGCCGGATACCATACCCATAGGCAAGTGGGAGTTCGTCTGGCGTTTTCTGGCCGGGCCGATCAACTTCCTCTTCTGACCCGCGTTAGAATTAAAAAAGCGCCCCAATTTTCGTTGGGGCGCTTTTTGCGCTCAGGTTAAAGCCCCCTTTCGTAAAGGGGGTTGGGGGATTTCCCCGCTAAAGCCTAGTCAACGTCGATAAAGACGGTGTTGCTATCGACGGATGAGAACCGTTGATCGATGACCGCTTGGTACTCGGGTGAGTTGTACCATTTGCGGGCCTGGGCCGAGCTCTCGAACTCGAACAAGACCATGCCCAGTGGTTGCCAATCACCGTCGGCTGCTTCAACGTTGCTGCTCAGCCAGACCATCTTGCCGCCGTACTGCGTAACGGTGGGCACGGCAACGCCCTGATAGGCTCCAAAAGCTTCTCCGTCGTGGACTGCATGGACCATTCCCATGAAATAATCTGGCATGATGTTCTCCTTTTCCAATAAATGAAATTGGTGCTTGTAGGTTCTTCTGAATCCAGCTAAATGCTAGTCGCCGTCAATAATAATAACGGCGCTGTCGGCGGAATCGAACCGTTGTCCGATTACCGCTTGATACTCGGGAGAGTGATACCACTTCCTGGCCTGCTCAACGCTTTCGAACTCAAGCACGACCACTGCAGAGGGAGACCAGTCTCCATCGGCACCTTCCACCTTGGTGCTGTTGACCACCAATTTGCCACCGTACTGGACCACCGTGGGAACGGCGGCGCCCTGGTAGCCTCCAAAGGCGTCGGGATTGCTGATCTCCTTGAGTTGTCCAATGACAAAGGCTGGCATATTCTCTCCCGAATCATTAGTTCAGTATCTGGCCATATTCTTAGATGCCGTTGATCACTCTAAGGGTGTGTCGTCCAGGTTGGCCCACTCACCCATCGAACCGTCATAGTTGCGCGTGTTGTTGTAGCCAACTAACTGCATGACGAACAGACTGTTCGCCGCTCTGATTCCACCCTGTCAATAAGTGAAGACATTCTTATCCGGCGTTATACCGTGCTCCGTAAGTATTCGGAGTATCTCAGCCTGCGGTTTGAACTCGTTGGTTGTCGAGTCCAGCAGGTTGAACCACTCCAGGTGCACAGCTCCTGGGACGTGGCCGACGCGCTTGTTGCCACGGCTGTTGCTGCCATCCCATTCCCCGTCGCTTCTTACATCCCAGATGATTGAGTCTCCGACTTCACATGCCTGTTTCAGGTCATCAACCGTGGCCAGTTTGGAGTCGTCGCGCTTGGGAGTGAAGGTAACATCGCGCTTTTCGGCCCGGCCAAATTCAACGGCACCGCCGTGGTTGATCCAGGCACGCCAGCCACCGTTCAGTATCTTGGTGTTGGTGTGCCCGTAGGTGTTCAGGGCCCACCAGAGTCGGGCGGCGGTCAGGCTGCGGGAATGGTCGTAAGTGATCACCAGGGTGTCATCGCCTATGCCTAGACCCTCGCACATGGCCTTGAACTGTTCTGGGTTCATCAGGTGCAGGCGGCCGGTGTCCGGGTTCTTCTCGTAGTTATCCGGCACCAGGACTGCGCCGGGGATGTGTCCGCGGGCGAAGGCGGCATCGACTTCGCAGTCGACAATCACCACGTTGGGGTCGCCTTTATGGGCATCAACCCAGGCGGCGTCCACCAGTAATTCGGATCGTGTGTATTCCTCAGTTGCCATGGTCGTTCCGACTCCTTTTCCGGACCGTTCCGGAGACAGAATTTGCGCCAGTGTTGCCCCCAGATCAGATACCGACAGACCGGGGTGAACTGGAGGCGACCAAATTGTAGGTTATGTAGTTTGGGCGGTCAATCCAGACGAATTATGGTAGGCATGGGCCACTCCTCTTACCCGCCTTGCCGCGATACTAAGGGCCAGTTAGAATAGGGCAACTCGAAACCAATAACAGCAGATGATCTTGTCCGCCGCATCGGAGCCTTCAATTTCCATGAAATTCGGTATGTTTGTACTCCCCTCGTGGCCTCAGCAAGACCCATCCCATCAGGGTCGGCTCTACCACGAGATGATCGAGCAGATTCAGTATGCAGAGGAGTTGGGATTTGAGTCGGTTTGGCTGGCTGAACATCACTTCACCCGCTTTGGGATAGTGCCCTCCGCTCTGCCTTTGGCCACCTACGTGGCTGGACGCACCAAGAAGATACGCATCGGCACCGGAGTGAGCGTGCTCAACTTCCATGACCCGGTGTTCATGGCTGAAGAGACGGCGATGTTGGACCTGCTCAGTGACGGCCGCTTGGACTTTGGCATCGGTCGGGGTCAGGTTGTCTATGAGTATGCAAACTTCAAGGTGGACTACAACACCAGGACACAGCGGTTCAATGAGATCGTAGACATCATCCTGGGTCTCTGGAGCACACCCGGGTTCACCTATCACGGCGAGCACTACCAGGTGGACGACCTGACAATCGCTCCGGTGCCGGTCCAGAAGCCGCACCCGCCACTGTACTTTGCCGTTTCCAGGACTCCGGGCACCATCGACGACGCAGTGTCCCGTGGTCTGCCCATGTTGACCAGTGCCAACACCCCTGACGAAGATGTGCTCGGCCTACGGAATCTATATGCCGCCAGGTGCGCTGAGAAGGGCGTAGAGCCCCAGTGGGACAACATGCCGTTCTTCCGTGTGACTTACGTGGGCGAAGTCCAGAAAACGGCCGAGGAAGACACCCGCTCCTCCATGGACTGGGTCGCCGACCTTAATGGCTATCGCCGCACCCTCACCGGGGGCAGCGAGATCTACGCCGACCTGGACAAATGGATCAAGACGCGCCCCGAACAGCCGCCCTCATTCGAGTCTCGCCTGGAATCTACCGCGAAAGTCGGCACTCCGGAGCGGGTTGTCGAAAGTATCAAAGAACTGCGGGATAAACACAACGTCCAGTACTATACTGCCCACTTCTCCTACGGCGACCTGAAGCACGAAAAAGTCATGCGTTCCATGAAACTGTTCGCTGAAGAGGTAATGCCGAAATTTAGGTAGCTGTCCGCTGACAGCTGCAACGATAAGGGAATCTATCGCCCAAAGGGCGCTAAAAGGGCCGAAAGTCCCGATTCAATCGGGACTGTGAGCTAAGGAGTTTCCAATGGTTCAGCAAGGACAGATCGACCACCTACTCCAAGAGACCGGTCAGATATTGCCACCTTCTGCATTGGTGCAGCAGGCATATCTCCAAGACCACGACGGCGAGTACAAAAAGTCCATCGAAGATCCAGAGGCCTTCTGGGAAGACGTGGCGAAGGAACTGAACTGGACCAAGCCCTGGGATAAAGTCTTCGAATGGACCTACCCCACTTTCAAGTGGTTCTTGGGCGCCAAGTGCAACATCACCGCCAATGCCCTGGACCGGCACCTCACCAACGGCAACAAGAACAAGGCCGCCTTCATATTCCTGGGCGAGGACGGATCAGAAAGGGTCTACACCTATGGTCGGTTGTCCCAATCGGTCAACCGGTTCGCCAACGGTCTGAAATCCCTGGGCGTGAAGAAGGGCGACCGCGTGGTCATCTACATGCCCCTATCTCCGGAAGGTGCCATCGCCATGCTGGCCTGCGCCCGCATCGGCGCTGTCCACAGCGTGGTCTACGCCGGCTTCAGTGTGGGTTCGTTGAGGGGGCGGATCGAAGACGCCCAGGCCAAGGTGGTTATCACCGCCGATGTTGGCTACCGCCGCGGCAACGAGGTAGACCTGAAAGGCATCTGCGACGAGACCGTCAAAGATATGGACTTGGTGGAAAAGGTGGTGGTGTGGAGTCGCAAGGGCGCACCGGAAAACCCCACTTCCAAGGACGTGGACTTTGACCAACTGATGGCCGAAAGCAGCATCCATTGTCCGGCGGAAGAGATGGATTCTGAAGACCCGCTGTACATCCTCTACACCAGCGGGACCACCGGCACTCCCAAGGGCGTCCAGCACGTCCACGGCGGCTACATGGTGGGCACCTACTATCACTTCAAGACCTTCTGGGACGTTAAAGACGACGACGTCTTCTGGTGCACGTCGGATATTGGCTGGGTCGTCGGACACAGCTACATCGTCTACGCGCCACTGGTTGCTGGGGCCACCACGGTCTTCCGTGAAGGGGCCATCGACTACCCTGATCCCAGCGTCTTCTACGCGACCATTGAGAATTATGGCGTGAACGTGATGTTCACCGCACCGACCCTGCTGCGTATGTTGATGCGTTACGGCGAAGAATACGCGCTGAATTATGATCTGACATCGCTGCGTTTCTTGACCTGCGCCGGAGAACCCCTGAACCCGGAGGCGCTGAAATGGACCTACGAGTTCATCTGCGGCAACGGAGAGTGGGGCCACATCGTGGACAACTGGTGGCAGACTGAGACCGGCGGTCCCTGTCTCGGAACCCCCGCCACGTTGCCCGTCAGGCCAGGCCGTGTTGGCGTGGCGCTGCCCGGAGCAGAACTCGACATAGTTGACCGGGAGGGTGTGCCAATCACCGAGCCAGACAAGGGTGGGTTGCTGGTGATAACCAAACCGTTCCCCCACTTCTACCGGACGGTGTACGGAGACCCGGAGCGGCAGGCCAAGGATTGGAATACCCTACCCGGAGTCTACTTGACCGGTGACGTGGCCCTGCGGGACGCCGACGGCTACTACATGGTGGTGGGACGTGCCGATGATGTCCTGAACGTCGCCGGACACCGAATCGGGTCCGCTGAGGTTGAGAGCGCTCTGGTATCCAACCCCGCAGTGGCGGAGGCGGCAGTCATCGGCAAGCCCGACGAACTACGCGGCGAGATCATCAAGGCATTCGTTACGCTACGCATGGGCCAGGAACCGTCCGAAGAGATGGTGGCGGCTTTGAAACTGCACGTTCGTGAGGAACTTGGCCCCATCGCCGTCCCCGCCGAACTGGAGTTCATGCCAGTGCTGCCCAAAACCCGCTCCGGCAAGATTATGCGTCGCCTACTAAAAGCCAACGAACTGGGCCTAGACCCCGGGGATATAACCACCCTGGAGGACTAGGGGCCTTCTCCTTAAACGATCCTCTCTTCTAGATGGAAGTTGATGATTAATTGTTGTAGCATGATATATCGGTTACCATGCTATTGTGATTGTCAGTTTTGCCGACAAAGGGACTGAAGACGTGTTCAATGGGACGACTTCTTCCGCTGCGAGATGTACGTGCCCTCGATCTCTGCTGAGTACAGCGTCGAGAAAACTTGATTTGCTGGACTCAGCAGCGTTATTGAATGACCTGTTGGTTCCACCAAGGAACCGCCTGGAGAGTCTGAGGGGAGACCGCGAAGGTCAGCACAGTATTCGGATAAATGATCAATATCGAATTTGTTTTAGTTGGTCTGATTCCGGAGCCAGCAACGTTGAGATAGCGGACTACCATCCGTGATCCGTGGTCTTAATCAGGAGCATTAATAATGGTTAGAATACCTTCCGACAGAGAACCAACCCATCCCGGTGAAATGCTGGTCAAAGAATTCTTAGAACCGATGGGCATCACTCAACGGGACTTGGCTGATGGTATCCACGTGCCTTATCAGAGAGTAAACGAGATTGTGAATGGTCGTCGCGGAATCACGGCCAGCACTGCCCTTCGATTAGCGAAGTATTTTGGAAACTCGGAGGAATTTTGGCTGGTTCTTCAACTACGTTGGGATCTATACCAAGCCAGGAAGGCCGGTGAAGCCGAACTCGAAGAAATTCATCCCTTAAGCGCTTAGTTCCAAACCCATAACCCTGTCCCCAATCAAACCTAGGAGAACAAACCAAACGCCATGAAGGTCTATTACTTCAGCGAATTTCCCTATCACGAATACCCTGAGGAAGAGGCGGAAAAGTACCCGTCGTTGCGGCTTACTTTTCCCAACACCCACTTTGATCCCAACACGGCCACCGACCTGTTCAAACGCTACTTTGACGAATGCCAGTACGCCGACGAACTGGGTTACCACGGCATCATGGTCAATGAGCACCACACCACACCGTCGTGCATGAACGCATCCTGCAACCTGACGGCGTCGGTGCTGGCCCGCATTACCAAACAGGCCAAGATATTGCTGCTGGGCAACATCCTCCCCATCCACGAGAACCCAACCCGCTTGGCAGAAGAGATCGCCATGATCGATGTGATCTCCGGCGGTCGGGTAATATCCGGCTTGGTTCGGGGTACAGGAGTGGAGACCGTCTCCACCAACATCAACCCCACCGAGAACCGGGAGCGGTTCGAGGAATGCCACGACCTTCTGATCAAGACTTGGACCACGCCGGGGCCGTTCCGCTGGGAGGGCAAGCACTACAACTACCGAGTGGTGAACCCCTGGATGGTGCCTGTGCAGAAGCCCCATCCGCCCGTCTGGGTACCAGGGACATCCAGTCCGGAGACTGCCGAATGGGCCGGAGCGCACGGCTACACCTACGTTGCATTCCTAACCGCTTTGGACGTTACTCTGGAGTTGTTCGACATGTACCGCGCCGCGGCCACGGCGGCCGGACATACTCCAAGCAAGGACAATTTCGGGTACTTACTCTGCTGCTACGTGGCCGACACCCAGGAGAAGGCTGACGAGCAGGCTAAGCACTTCCTCTGGCGCATGGGCGCAACCACCAGAGGCCCCAGGGAGTACATGAACCCGGTTGGCTACCGTTCAGTTGCCGCCACGGCAGTGGCCGGTCGACGGAACGCCGTACCACTGGGACAGCAATCGTTTGAGGAGCTAAAAGAGAACTACCATATCGTCTGCGGCACGCCCGACACCGTCCTGGAAAAGTTGGAGTATTTGCATGGCCGCCTGGGCATGGAACACCTGATCATGTACGGCCAGGAATCCAAGATGGACCACGAAGCCACCATGTCCAACATCGGCTTGTTCGGCAAGGGGATTCTGCCGATCATTAGAGACTGGTAGAGGGGCGGAAATTCCCCTCAGTCCCCTTTTATGAAAGGGGAAGGCGCTGCTCATTATCATGGTTGATAGTTCGAGCCAAGTTCGGCTCTAGGAGCCCCCCTTTCACAAAAGGGGGGCTGTGGGGATTTCCCCTAACTCCAAAATGATAGACTGGATAACAAGTTAGACCGTATCCGACTTGCTAAGCCATAGTCGCAATTCACACGGCGCGCAAGCGCCGTTTTCTATATCAGGTGGACCCGATAATGCACCACGCAGTTCCGGAACCGCCGGCAAAAAAGGCAGAGGCCATCGGCCTTCCCCCACCGTCCAGCCCCATCGTGCCCAGGACCGTCCGCCTGTTCAGGCCGTACCGGTTCCAGGTGATCTCGGTGACGGTCCTGATTTTGCTTACGGCCAGCATCGGCGTGATCAACCCCGTGCTCATCAAGGTCGTGTTCGACTCGGCTTTGTTCCCGTCTACGGGTGGACCCGACATGAACCTGCTCTGGGTGCTGGCCGGAATCATGTCGGCCATCGCCATCCTGAACGGCTTGATGGGAGTGCTTCAGACCTACATGACCAACTCTGTGGGCCAGAGTGTCATGCGCGACCTTCGCGACGCCGTCTACGCCCATCTTCAAGGCATGTCATTGGGGTTCTTCACCAGCACCCGCACTGGAGAGATACAGTCCCGGGTTTCCAACGACGTAGGTGGTATCCAGTCGGTGGTGACCAGCACACTTACGGACACCGTGGCCAACACTGTCATCTTCCTGAGCACCCTGGTGGCGATGCTGATCCTTTCTTGGGAATTGACCATCGTGGCCGTGGCAACAGTGCCCTTCTTCTTTGTGCTGACCCGCTTCGTCGGCAAACGGCGACGGGCGGTCACCTCGGAGGCCCAACGGTCTATGGCCGAGGTCACTGCCATCACTCAAGAGACGCTGTCTGTGTCAGGAATCATGCTGGCTAAGTTGTTTGGCCGTCAGACCCAGGAGATGGCCAATTTCCACCGTCACAACCAGGAGTTGTCTGATCTGGCCGTGCGACAGCAAATGATCGGCCATTCATTCTTCGCTGTGGTGATGACCTTTCTGTCCATCTCACCGGCGTTTATCTACCTGCTGGCCGGCTACCTGATTTCCGACACCGGAGCGCCAGCAGTCACAGCTGGGACCATTATCGCCTTCACCACTCTGCAGAGTCGTTTGTATTTTCCGGTGGGGAGGCTGCTGCAAGTGTCGGTTGAATTGCAGTCGTCTATGGCCTTGTTCGAGCGTATTTACGGGTACCTGGATCTGACCCAAGACATCGTTGATTCGCCGGATGCCAAGTCGCTGGACATAGAACAGGTCTCCGGTGGGATCACCTTTGATTCGGTGCGGGTAAATTACGCACGGTCTTACGGTGCCGCCAGTGATGAGATTGCCGCCGACGTGGAAGAGGACTCACGGCTGTGGGCTTTGGATGGCGTCAGCCTGGATATTCCACCGGGGCAGCTGGCCGCCTTTGTGGGACCGAGCGGCGCGGGCAAGACGACACTGGCATACCTGGTGCCACGCCTCTATGACGTGACAGAGGGGTCGGTGTCCATCGATGGCACGGACGTTAGGCGGATCCGGCAGGTGGACCTGGCAGCTATCATCGGGTTTGTCACCCAGGACAGTTACCTGTTCCACGACACCATGGAGCGGAACCTGCTCTACGCCAGGCCGGAGGCCAGCCGGGACGAGATGATCGCGGCGGCCAAAGCGGCCTTCATCCATGACCGCATCATGGAGATGCCCGACGGCTATGACACGGTCGTTGGAGAGCGGGGTTTCCGGCTCTCGGGCGGTGAGAGGCAGCGGTTGTCCATCGCCAGGGTGATCTTGCATCAACCTCGGGTGTTGATACTGGATGAAGCCACTTCAGCCTTGGACACAACCAGTGAGCGGTATGTGCAGTCGGCGTTGCAGCCTCTTATGCGAGATCGGACGACCATGGTGATAGCCCACCGGCTGTCCACCATCATCGCCGCTGACATCATCTATGTTGTGGACCAGGGCCGGATAGTCGAGACCGGAACCCACGATCAGTTGATAGCCAAGGGCGGCCGATACGCCAACCTCTACCAGCAGCAGTTCGGCGGTGGCCGCATCGAGGCCTACTGTGAAGATGGCGTCATCTTCAGCGACGGCAGCATCAGCACGTCGGAACGACCGGAACCAGTGCTGGCCGGTGAGGCACCTGATGCGCCCAGGCGTCGCCGTGGCGATGACGAGCGGATGCCCTGGGAGGAGTAACGGTTTCTACTTCTGAACCTGACTGCGGCGCGTCCATGGTTCGACGGGCTCACCACGAACGGTTGGCTTGGGTCCGGTCGCCTTAGTCTAAGGCGAGCCATTTTGTAGTTAGACCGAACCTAATTTCCACCAGATCCGTTCGTCCTGAGCCCGTCGAAGGATGCACCCAAGTCAATTCTCACCAGAGCTTTTGCCCTAGTTGAGATCTGTTGCCCTATGCGCGTCCATGGTTCGACGGGGCTTACCACGAACGGTTGGCTAGGTTTGGTCACCTTAGTCAAAAGCTGGCCAGTTTGTAGTTAGACCGAACCTAATTTCCACTGAAATCGTTCATCCTGAGCCCGTCGAAGGACCCGCTAAAGTCAGGTTTCATAGACGTCTCCACCGCGACGTTTTGCGAGCTCGACCAGCCTTTCCCAATCACCAGAAATCAATGCCTCTTTCTTGGCCCGAGACCAGCCCTTGATCTGGCGTTCTCTAGTAATCGCCTCTTCTCGGGTGGCGAATTTATCTGTGAAAACCCAAACGACAGGCCGCTGTTTCTACGTGTAACCACCGAGGATTCTCTGTTGATAGGCCTCTAACCGTGATTCCAAATCATCAGTGTGGCCGGTGTAGTAGGAATTGTCTGAGCAACGGAGGATGTAGAGGTGGAATCGCATTGGATGAATTAAGGGGAGGTCATCCAAAAAGATGGCCTCCCCTTACTCTTGTTGATTGGCTGATGCGTGTTCATGGTTCGACGGGGCTCACCACGAACGGTTGACTTGTGTTGGGTTCGGCCCAACTCGCTGCTGCTTACTTGAAGTGGGGTATTACTTCGTCCGTTAGGATCTGGATCGATTTCATGACTACTTCACGGGGGACGGATGAAGTCCAGTTGACCTCGAACATGATCTCATCGGTGCTGTACATGTCGCGAAGCATCTCGATCTTTTCCACAACCTCTGGACCCGTTCCGAAGAGGTTGACCTCTGCGGTAGTGTCAGGGCTGGCGGCACCGGCGTCGGTGCTGCCAATCCCGGTCCTTCCAGAGAAATACCTTCGCGCCAGGTCCATGAGCGACTCAACATGGCGGTCGTTCTCTTCTTTGGTGTCGGACAGCAAGGTCGGGATGCGGACCACTGTGGACGGTTCGCCAGGATGTCCGGCGTCCTTCCAAGCCTTCCGGTAGCTCTTGACATCCTCCCTGAGGATTGCGGAGCCCCTGATGTTGTGGGTAGAACTTCCGGCTCCAATCGCGATCTTGTAGCCCATCTTTCCCATGGGTATGAAACTAGACTGACTGTCTACCGGCAGCACCATGGGAGGATAGGGCTTCTGGTAGGGCTTGGGGATGGACAGGTACGGCTCGTAGAACGGGGGATAGTTGTAATACTTGCCCTCAAATCCGGAGAAAGAATCCTCGGTCCAGAGTTGTTTCATGACCTCCAGGAACTCGAAGAAATAGTCCCGGCGCTCGTCAGAACCACGTGAGCGCGCGCCCGCGCCGTAGTAGAACCGGCCCTGGCTGACCTGGTCGATGATAGAGATCTGCTCGGCGGTCTGGAACGGGTCGTCCAGCATCAGATTGTCGAAGGCGTACCGCTCATGGGGTAGTGCCCTCTCCGACAATTCTTCCCCGGGCAACTTCATCAATGGGCGGTGGATGGACGATCCAATCTTGATGTTCTGGGTACGGGCAGCGATCACTGCAGCGAGCATGAGAACCTGGGGGTCCATGCTGGCCTGTTTGGAGAAATGGCTGCCGCCGAACCAGACGTAGTCCCAGCCTGCGGACTCGACTGCGTCGATCTGTTCAAAATTCTTGGTGTAAGCTTCCGATTCGAGAAGCTCTCCGCCATCATATGTTGGGTCCCAGGGGAACTTGCCGCCGGCGTAGACGGCGTTCCAGGTATCAAATAATCCGAAATCCATGATCGCTACTCCTAAGTTGTCGTTCGGTCTGTTGGTGCGTTGCCAGCGAGATTATCTCTTTGCGTAATTTTTCTCAATAGTGAGGCGGGCTTCCTCTGGAGAGATGCCGTTGGCCATGGCGCAGGGGCTGGTCTCCTCCAAGATGGCATCGACATCACCCGAGAGGACATGTTTCTTGTGCACGTCTTCATGCTCGATGCCCAGGGCCCGGCCTACCAAAGTTAGATAGTGTTCAACCTTCACCGGGTATTCGCCCTCGTAGCGGCACATGTTTCGCTGGCAGCCGTGGTAGAGGGTGCTGTAGGTGTCGGCGCCCATCTCGATGGCCTTTTCAACGTAACTGCGAGACATGGCTTCCCAGGCGCCAGGTTCCATCTTGTCGATCGTCGCTGGCGTGCAGTGGCGGCCGAACTTGGAGTCGGTGCCCACGTCGATGAGGTTCACGCCAGGCAGCTTGGACAGCAGCAGTTGGGCGCTCCTGGCTTCGGCGTCGCCCTGGTCGCGTCCGGTGTGATAGTGCAGGGCTACGGTGGTCTCCGGCTGGGGCTTGAAGTCCAGCTTGTCCAGGTTGTCCACCAGGAACTCGGCCACGTGGTTGAAGTCGAAACTCTTCCCGCGCATATCCATGATCTCGTCATAGAAGTAGATGCATGACGGGCACCACATGACCACCTGTTCTGGGTTGAACTTCTGGAAGTTGGCGGCGGTGGTGGCGGCCACGGAACGGCCTGCTGCTTCGTCTCCGCGCTGGAAGTGCTGGATGCCGCAGCAGTAGGTTTTGCCGCCGACAGACGCAAAATTGATGCCCATCAACTTAAAGATATCTGTCACGGTGCGAATCAGGTGGGTGGTGCGGAGCACGTTGCAGCCCAGGTAAAGAACGACATCGGATTGTTTGATGTCATCCGGAGGAGTGGTCAACAACCAGTCCCTGTCTTCGGGCTTTGTCTGCAGACCGTGGACCACATCGATATCCCGGAAATATTTCTTGTAAAACCCTGGGCCTGGTTTCGGTTGTGTCATTTGTTAGCTCCTATTTGCTGCCAACTTGAGCATTAATCTTTCGATATGGAAACGCGGACGTGCCGCCTGTGCGCCACCTAGTAGCCTACGGCGCAGCCGTCCTTGCGGGGTTCTGAGCCGCCGCGGAGGACTCCGGTTTCGGGGTCACGCTGGATTACTTGAGCGCCGCCGATGGAAACCCGGTCATACCCGTTGATGTGACCCACGTTGTGGCCACGGGACCTCAGGTCCTGGGTAATCGCGGGGTCTAGGCCTTCTTCCAATATGACGTTGTTGTTGCCGACCATGAACCGCAAGGCGTTGATGGCCTTTTGCGGGTCCATGCCGTGGTCGACCATGTTACTGACCAATTGCAAATGACCTTGGGGCTGCATGAATGCGCCCATCATCCCGTAGGAAGAATGCAGCTCATCACCGATGGTGGTCATCCCGGGGATGATGGTGTTGAAGGGGCGCTTTCCGGGGGCCAGGTGGTTGGCGTGGTTCGGGTCTAGGGAGAATAACGACGCCCGGTTGTGCAGGACCATGCCGGTGCCGGGGACAACCATGCCGGAGCCAAAGTTGGAGAAAACGCTGTTGATGAACGAACAGGCGTTTCCTTCGCTATCAACCACGCTGATGTATACGGTATCTGAGCCCTTGATCACCTGACCGTAGGGCACGGAAGTCATGGCTCTGCCGGAGTTGATTAAGGACCGGCGGTCATTGGCAAACTCTTTAGAGCACAGTTCTTTGATTGGGACTTCAGCTTTACGCGGGTCCGCCACGTACTGGAAAGCGTCGGCGAATCCAAGCCGCATGGCCTCAATGAGGTGGTGATAGGCATCGGCTGATTGTGCGCCCATGCCTTTGATGTCGAACCCTTCTGCGATGTTGAGCGCGCCTAGAGCGGCGATTCCCTGGCCGTTGGGAGGGCACTCCCAGCAGGTCACACCCCTATAGGTAGTGGAGATTGGCTCGTCCCAGTCAGAGGTGTGGGAGGCCATGTCATCCACCGACAGCCAACCGCCGTGCTCCTGGACAAAGGCTGAGGTCTTCTCGGCGATGGCTCCCGTATAGAACGCGTCACGACCACCCTCGGCGATGGCCCGCAGTGTTGCCGCCAGAGTGGGAAGTTTTACGAAATCTCCATGTTTGGGAGTGCCGCCATTGGGCAGCATCTCCGTGCCCGACGGAAAGGCAGACAGTTTGCCCAGTTGCTGCTGCCACTGGAACGAGATGATATCGGAAACGGGGAAGCCGTTTTCGGCGTAGTTGATGGCTGGAGCGAGTACCTTGCTCATGGGCATGGAGCCGCGGTCGTCCAGCAGGGTCTGCCAGCCGTCCACGGTGCCCGGGACGGCCACGGAATACACGCCGGTGTCGGGCATCGCCGACAGGCCCTTGCTGGTCAGTTCGTCTATGTTTGCGGCGGCGGGAGCGCGGCCGCTTCCGTTTAGGGCGCTTACGGTCTTCTTCTTGTTGTCCCAGACCAGGGCAAACATGTCTCCACCGACACCGGTGGACATTGGCTCGACCACGTTCAGCGCAGCGGCAGCGGCGATGGCTGCATCGACTGCGTTGCCACCTTCCATCAGGATACGGAGACCCGTTACAGCGGCCAGAGGTTGGCTGGTGGCGACCATGCCGTTGGTGGCCAGGATGGTGGAACGCCGTGAATCAAAATACATGCCTGATTTACTCTCCGTATGCGCTCGGCGCTGGGCTTATCATGTTCGGTTCTATGGTCAGGAGATTGTACCATAGGCACGAATCGCGCCTGAGGCTAACGCCTGTGGTAATATAGCCTCGGTTCGGATTCCGAGCCTGCATGAACCAGCTCCGCAGAGGCCTCTAACGAACAAGAAACGAGGCTGAAACGGTGAAACCGATACTCCCTCAGGAGGACTGACCATGGCTGCAGAAGTAGGACAAAAAGCTCCAGATTTCACACTGTTCGATAATGATAAACAACCGACGACATTGAGCGATTCCAAGGGCAAGAACGTAGTTTTGGCCTTTTTCCCAGGCGCGTTTACCGGGGTATGCACAACCGAGGCTTGTACCTTCCGAGACCGCGCTGACTCGTTTAACTCCCTGAACGCCAATATCCTGGGCGTCAGCGTGGATTCCATCTTTGCTCAGAAGGCATTTTCGGATGCCAATAATCTGACGTTTCCCTTTCTAAGCGATTATCAACGCGAGGTCGGCAAGGCCTACGGTGTTTCCCTGCCGAATTTCGCCGGCATGGAGGGATACACAGCCTCCGAGCGGGCCGTGTTTGTCATCGATAAAGACGGCGTGATTAGGTTCAAATGGGTGGGTGAGAACCCCGGTGTTGAGCCGGACTACGACGAGGTCCAGCGTCAGGTGGACGCGCTCAACTAACTTAAACCCGCACGACAGGCGCCGGAGGCCCCGACATGACAACCTACGTTCTGGTCCACGGCGCTTGGCACGGTGGATGGTGCTGGAAGAAATTGGCTCCGTTGCTTCGCGCAACCGGAGCTGACGTGTTTGCTCCCACCCTCACGGGCATGGGTGAACGCGCCCATCTGAACAACCGATTAAGTCCTTCTGACATCACCTTGGATGTCCACATCCAGGACATTGTTCAAATGATGTCCTATGAGGGCTTGCAGGACGTGGTCTTGGTGGGTCATGCCTACGCGGGTATGGTCATCACCGGCGTAGCTGAGGTCTGCCCAGACCGTATCTCCCACATGGTCTACGTCAACGGGGTCACACCCTCGGATGGTGAGTCCATGGTTGACCAGCTGATACCGGTGCGGGGACCGGAGTTCACTGCCTGGGTGCAAGACCACATCGATAACGGCGACGGCTTTCTGCCAGCTCCCGCCTCAGCGGAAGAGATACAGCGGCGTTGGGGCATCAGCGACCCCGAAGACCTGGCCTGGACCCTGGCCAACGTCTGCCCGCAACCGGCGACGGCCATGGCAAGTCCGGTGCATATGGGAAACCCAATGGCGGCAAAGATTCCCAAGAACTTTGTGGGCGGTGGTGAGTCGGGGTTCGACTCGGTTGCGGAACGGGCGAGGAATGCCGGATGGGGCGTATATCCTGTGGCATCAGGCCATGACACAATGATCACCCACGCCGACGAGTTGGCTCAGATCCTCATAAACATAAGCAAGCAATAACCCAAGTAAGTTAGGAGAACAGGACATGGCAGCGGACGTATCGAATATCAAGGCGCTGGTTTTTGACGTATTCGGCACAGTGGTGGACTGGCATACCTCTGTCACCAAGCACGCCGAGAACTTTGGCAAGGCCAATGGCGTGACCGCCGATTGGGTGGACTTCGCCGAGAGCTGGCGGGCCAAATACAGGCCGTTCATGGACAAGGTTCGCACCGGGGAATTGCCTTGGACAGAACTGGACACGCTACACCGCATGGGCCTGGAAGAACTGTTGAACGATTTTGGGATCACCGGCATCAGTGAAGAAGCCAAGGCTGACCTGAACCTGGCCTGGCACCGTCTGGACCCGTGGCCCGACTCCCCTCCCGGCCTGACCCGACTCAAGGCCAAGTTCATATTGGCAACCATGTCGAACGGCAATATTGCCCTCATGGTGGACATGGCCAAGTACGCCAACCTGCCCTGGGACACCATCCTGGGCGCTGAGCTGGCCCACGCCTACAAGCCCGACGCCAAGACCTATCTGACCGGTGTGGAACTGCTGCACCTCCAGCCTGAACAGGTGATGATGTGCGCTGCTCACCAGGGCGATCTGCTGGCTGCGGCCAAGCAGGGTCTCAGGACTGCGTTTGTGAAGCGTCCCCTAGAGCGCGGTATCAACGGCAAAGTAGATACAACGCCAGACCCGTCTTTCGACTTTGTCTGTGATGACTTCAGGGACCTGGCAACCCAACTAGGCGTCTAAAAACCTCTTGAGTTAGGAGCAATCATGGCCCGCTTTGGCGTGCGACTGGAAAATGACCCAACCCTCAGCCCACAGGATTACCAGGAACTGGCGGCACAAGCCGAGAAGAGCGGCTTTGATGCCGTGTGGGTACCCGAGGGCGGTGGCCGGGATTCGCTGACCTCCCTGGCGACCATGGCCATGACTACAGAGAGGGTGATGCTAGGCACGGGGATCCTGCCGATCTTCGCCCGCACACCGACCAACACAGCTATGGGCGCTGCTGGAATGGCGGCTGTATCCAACGGACGGTTCATGCTGGGACTGGGTGTCGGCCATGCCCCGACCGTTGAGAGCAAGGACGGTATCCCCTTCAAACAGCCCATGACCCGTATGCGGGAGACCATCCAGATCATAAAAGGCCTGCTGTCCGGTGAAGAGGTCAATTTCAAGGGCAAGCAGTTCAACCTCACCGGTGCGTCCATGGGCGCGGCCACCCCCAAGAAGAAGGTGCCGATATACATCGCCGCGCTGGGCCCTCAGATGCTGGAGATGGTTGGGGAACTGTGCGACGGTGTGCTCATGAACTGGACGGCCGTGGATTATCTGGAAGAAGCCATCACCCATATCAAGCGCGGCGCTGATAAAGCAGGCCGTGACATGTCGGAGATAGACATCGCTGGTTACGTGCGGGTTGCTGTGGGAGATGACGTGTCGGCTTCTAGGGAATCTCTGCGGAGACAGGTAGCCCGCTACGCCAGCAACCCCTTCTACCGAAACTTCTTCTCTCAGACGGGGTTTGATAAAGAGATGTCGGCTGCGGCCGCAGCGCTGGCCGACGGCAACTTGGATAAAGCGGCTGAATCCATAACCGTGGAGATGCAGGATCAGGTGGCAATTGTCGGTACCGCCGATGAATGCCGCGCCGCCCTGGAAAAGCGCCGCTCTGCAGGATTGCAACTACCGGTGATAGCGCCCTTTGCCGTGGGCGACAACAAGACGTCCCACATGCATGTGATCAACGAGTTGGCACCGAACTAAATCCCAGCCGATGAAGGGCGAATATCCGCTTCGGATCATGTCCGCCAACCCTATCCGACCTTTTGGCTGATGAAGAACTCGTATCCGTACCAGTCTGGGTAAAGTCGTCTCATTTCGATTTCGCTCTTGGTACTTTCGATAACGTTTAGCGCGTCAGCATCATCGGAGTATTTTTCGTACAGTGCCGGTAGCTTCTCTTCCAGTGGCCCGTAATAATGCTCCCACCAAGCCGAGTCAGGCAGAGTGAAATGTGCCAAGGGTTCATAACCACTGTTTCTGATGGTCTCAAGGTTATTCTCTACTGTGGTCATAGCCGGGTATTCATTTTCAAGGAACCCAAACACCGGGGCGGGTGGGTCATGGCGGAGCCATACTAGCTCGGTTACAGCCAGGCAACCACCCGACTTAAGGAAGCGCCTCCAATCGACCAGAGCATTCTCGAAGCCCATGTTATAGGCGGCGCCTTCGGACCAGATCAGGTCAAAGCTCTGGTGCGGGAAAGGTAAGTCGTTTATGTCAGCAACGAGGATCTCGATGCTTTCGGCAACGCCTCTGGATTGGACACGTTCTTTAAGTTGATCCAGGTATTCTTGGTAGATATCTACCGCCGTTATGCTACCGCTAAGGGCTTGAGCCAGGGCAACAGTCTGCATGCCTGGACCGCAGCCAATGTCCAATATAACCGGATTATTCGGTAATCCTCTGCAAAGGGAGACCGCCTGATTAGTGCTCTCATCGCTTCCGGGGCCTTGCCTGGGCAAACCACGCTGTACGTCTAAGAAGACTTCGAAAAGTCGTGGATCTTCCTCCATCTGAATCCCTCAATCCGGTGAGATAAACAACAATTCGAAGCCCTTAGTCCGAAGGCCCTACTCCAGCGGAGTTAACCCACAAACATCAGCCAGCAGCTCATAGGAGTGGACCCGGTCGGCCAGGGCGTGGGTGATGGTTACTATGCTCAGGTCGGGCGTTTGGTACCACTCTGAGATTTCTTCCAGGCGTTCTTTGACCTGATCTGGCGTCCCATCGACGCACACACTCTGGTATTGCTTCACGTAGGCTGCTTCGTCGGCCTGATACACGTAGGCGGCGGCGTCTTCCGGCGACGGGATTCCCGCTGCCCGTCCGGTGATGTTCAGCAGTCGGGACAGGTTGCGGCAGGCCGAGAGTCTTAGGGCCTGTTCCTCGGTCTCGGAGCACACCACGTGTACGCCCACGTTGACCCTCGGTTCTGGAAATGCCTCCGACGGCTGGTAATTCTTCCGGTAGTTCTCCACCACAGCCGGCCCCTCTTCCACGGCGATCCCGAAGAAATGCGCGTAGGCAAATGGCAACCCCAGTTGGGCCGCCATATTGGCGCTTTCGTACCGTGAGCCCAGCAACCAGACATCGGGTACTTCTGGTTCTCCAGGTCCGGCGCTGATGCTGGAGAAGAAATGGTTGTCTTCTAGATCGTTGTTCAAGAAGCCAAGCAGGTCCACCACCTGTCTGGGGAAGTGGCGAATCTCTTTGGGTTGGCCGGGGAAAGACAGGGCCGCCGCCGTGATCTGGTCACTGCCAGGGGCGCGGCCGATGCCCAGGTCGATGCGTCCTGGATAGAGTGCTCCCAGCAGACGGAAGTTCTCCGCCACCTTCAGGGCGCTGTAGTGGGAGAGCATGACCCCACCACTGCCCACCCTGATGCTGTTGGTGTGGGCGGCCACTTGGCCGATCAGTATCTCCGGGCTGGTACCGGCGTAGTTGGGCGCGCTGTGATGCTCGGCCAACCAGTATCGCTGGTAGCCCATCTTCTCGACTTCCACCGCCAGGGCGATCGTGTCGCGCAGCGCCTGGCCCGCAGACTCGCCGACACGTACCGGCGATTGGTCCACGACGCTTAATTCAAGTTTCTGACTCAAGTTGATACCTCAAAATGCCGTTTCAGGCTTTACGGAGCTTGTTCCACAGGATCTGTAGGCAGGAAATCCCTTGACGCCCGGTAGGGCCAAATAATGGTTTCTAGTAGTGGGTATAAGTATACAAGGTACGGCTTAGTATCGCTCATCACAACTGCCCGTAATAATGGATTGGTAAATTGGCAGATAACCCTATTGCGCGGCCCATAAGACGGTCTTATAATTTTTGCTGAATGAAGATTCGGAGCCGATTTGTAAGCCGTTCTCTGGGCCGAAAAGCCTGGGGAACGGCTTTTTTTTTCGTCATGTTGTTGCTGATGGCCTGTGGGGCCGGAACGACAGACATCGATGGCTCTAGCACCGTTTTTCCGATCACCGAGGCCATGGTGGAGGATTGGGGCGATTCCATTGGCGGATCGGCCAGATTGGTAATCGGCATATCAGGCACGGGTGGCGGGTTCAAGAAGTTTTGCGCCGGAGACATCGATATCAATAATGCCTCCCGGCCGATAAAGGCCAGTGAGGTAGAGAAGTGCGCTGAAGGCGGGGTCGAGTTCGTAGAACTTCCCGTAGCCATAGATGGGCTGACCGTGGCTGTGAACCTGGACAACGATTTTGCCAAGTGTGTGACCGTGGATGAACTGCATACCATGTGGTCGCCTGAATCAGAGGGCAAGATTAGCCGCTGGAACCAAGTACGCCCGGAATGGCCCGACGAGAAACTCCAGCTTTACGGTCCTGGCGTGGACTCCGGAACCTTCGATTACTTCACTGAGACTGTGAACCATGAAGCCCAGGCTTCTAGGGGTGATTTCACCTCCAGTGAACGGGATAATGTCCTGGTCCGCGGTATTGCCGGAGACAAGGGCAGCTTGGGTTATTTCGGCTATTCATACTTTGTGGAGAATAAAGACATACTCAAGATGATTGCCGTCGACGGCGGAGACGGGTGTATCTACCCGACCGATGAGACGATCAATGACGGCTCCTATGCGCCTTTGTCCCGACCACTGTTCATCTATGTGAGTAAGAAATCCTGGGAACAGCAAGACGTGAAGGATTTTGTCAGCTATTACACCAGCTACGAGCGGGCCGAACTGCTGAAAGAACTGGGGTTTGTGCCTTTTCAAGAAAAGGTGCATGACCTGGTGACTGACCGGTTCCAACGGGGCCTGACCGGTTCGATCTTCGGAGGAGAGAATCCTCAGAAGGGTACTGTGGAAGAGATACTCTTTGATAACCAATAGGGGATGTCCGTATCTAATGAGAAGTGAGACTAGGTTTGGCTAGAAACCCGGTTGGCCCTCCGTTGGGCCAGGGCTCACGTGCGGCTTGGAAGCGCATGGTCACAGAACGTGCCATCGCGCTGATGCTTTTCTTTTCCACATTCTTGTCGGTCCTCATTACCGTCGGAATCGTGGCGGTGTTGCTTGCTGAGGCGATCACCTTCTTTGCTGACGTATCGGTCTTCGAGTTCCTAACCGGCACCCGCTGGACACCGCTCTTTTCATCGAAACAATTCGGCGTATTGGCATTGGTGGCGGGCACCACCTTGACGGCCGTTATGGCCATGGTGGTGGCCTTGCCGTTGGGGCTGCTCAGCGCCATCTATCTCAGCGAATATGCCCCCAACTCCGTGCGGAAAGTGGTGAAACCCATCCTGGAAGTCCTGGCCGGAATACCTACCGTGGTCTACGGGTATTTTGCGCTGTTGTTTGTGACTCCTATCCTGCGGTCGATCTCTGGAGACATCTCGGTCTTCAACGCCATGAGCGCCTCAATCGTCATGGGCATAATGATTCTGCCCATGGTCTCCAGCCTCAGCGAAGATGCCATGCGGTCTGTGCCCAGAAACCTGCGGGAGGGCGCCTACGCTCTGGGATCAACCAAGTTGGAAGTCTCCACGTTGGTGGTGGTTCCGGCTGCTTTGTCCGGAATCGTTGCGGCATTTATCTTGGCGGTCTCCCGGGCCATCGGTGAGACCATGATCGTGACCATCGCCGCCGGACAGAACCCGACATTCACGCTAAACCCGTTTGTTCCCATCGAGACCATGACCGCCTATATAGTGCAGGTCAGCCAGGGCGATGCGCCGGCCGGGTCCATAGAGTTCAAGACCGTCTTCGCTGTGGCCCTGCTGCTATTCACCATAACCCTCTTGATGAACCTGTTGAGCCAGTTCGTGGTCAGCCGGTTCCGGGAGGAGTACGAGTAATGGCCGTGATCTCCCAGACAGAATTCCAGAGGAGAAGGTCTCGCCGCAAATGGATGGGCCGCGCTTTTTACGGACTGTGTGTACTATCGGTGTTGATTGCGCTGGGCATGTTGGCCGTGTTGTTGGCCTATCTGTTTATCCAAGGCATCACCGGCATCAGTTGGAGTTTCCTGACCAGCTTTGCCTCCAGGCACCCGGATCAAGCGGGAATTAAGGCGGCTATCCTGGGCAGTATCTACGTGGTGATGGTGGCGGGATCGGTCTCGTTTGTGCTGGGTGTTGCCTCGGCGATCTACTTGGAGGAGTATGCCGCACGGAGCAAATTTGCCCGGATAGCCAAGATAAATATCGCCAACCTGGCTGGTGTGCCATCCATCGTCTACGGAATCCTGGGGTTGCAGATATTTGTTCACAGTCTTCACTTGGGCAAGAGCATCCTGGCCGGTGGATTCACTTTGGCCCTGCTGGTGCTGCCGATAGTGATCGTGGCCTCGGGTGAAGCGGTGCGGGCGGTTCCTCCGTCACTTAGGGAAGCAGCCTACGGTCTGGGAGCCACCCGGTGGCAGGTCATCTGGCACATGGTGATCCCCCAGGCGTTCCCAGGTATCTTGACCGGGGTGATCCTGGCGGTCAGCCGGGCCATCGGCGAGACTGCGCCTCTGATTGCGATGGGCGCTCTGACATTTGTGCCCTTCACGCCGGACAGCCCGCTTAGCCGGTTTACGGTGCTGCCCATCCAGATCTTCAACTGGACATCACGCCCACAGGAAGGATTCCCGGAGGCGGCGGCGGCCGGTATAATCGTGTTGCTGGTTATTCTCCTGGTGATGAACGCGGGTGCGGTGATACTGCGCAATAAATTCCAGAATAAATGGGAAGGTTGATCGGATTGCTAGGCCGATTCCTATAGCTCACTTGCAGAGGGGATAGAAGATATATTGCAAGACCAGGATCCAATCCTTCAGAGTCGCGGCCTGAGCGTCTTTTACGACACCAAAAAGGTTGTAACAGACGTCAATTTGGACGTGGCGCGGAACCGAATAACGGCGATCATCGGGCCGTCTGGTTGCGGCAAGAGCACCCTGCTCCGCTGCTTCAACCGCATGAACGACCTGATACCTTCGGCCAGGGTTGAAGGTCAGGTGATGTTTGACGGCCTGGACCTTTACGGCCGGGGAGTCGATCCCACCGAGATACGCTACCTGATCGGCATGGTGTTTCAGCGGCCCAACCCATTTCCCAAGTCCATCTACGACAATGTCGCCTTTGGCCCCCGCATCAACGGTTTCCAGGGTGACATGGATGAGATCGTAGAGCGGTCACTGGTTCGGGCGGCCCTCTGGGATGAGGTCAAGGACCGGCTGAAGACCAGCGCCTTGGCCCTCTCCGGTGGCCAACAGCAGCGACTCTGCATCGCACGGGCGCTGGCGGTCGAACCAAAGGTCATCCTGATGGATGAGCCGTGTTCAGCCCTCGACCCCATAGCGACCCTGGCCATTGAAGAGTTGATGCGGGAATTGTCCGAGGATTATTCCATAATCATCGTGACCCACAACATGCAGCAGGCGGCCCGTGTCTCCCACTACACGGCCTTCTTGATGGTGGAAGAGGCAAGGGTTGGTTTCATGGTGGAGTTCGGCGAGAGCCGTCAGATATTCACCAACCCTGAGGATGAACGGACTGAGGCCTATATAACCGGAAGGTTTGGCTAGGCAAGAGGTGCGAGATGGTTAGAGCGGATTTCGCCTGCAAGCCGGTGGTACTCCAATCTGGCTGGCAAGGAGGGCTAGGTGGTTAGAGCTGATTTCGCCTGCAAGCCGGTGGTACTCCAGTCTGGCTGGCAAGGAGGGCTAGGTGGTTAGAGCTGATTTCGATCGAAGTCTTGAAGAGCTACAGGCCGAGTTGGTCGATTTGGGCGAGTTGGTTGAAAAGGCCATCATCAAGTCCATGGAAGCCCTGGAAAAGCGCGACCTGGCCGTTGCCTACGAGGTTGTTGCCGAGGATGACCAGATCGATGAGAAGCGCTTTGAATTGGAAGAGAAGTGCATCAACCTCATCGCTACCCAGCAGCCCCTGGCCATCGATCTCAGGACACTCTTGTCCGTATTACATATCGCCGTTGAACTGGAGCGGATGGGAGATTACGCCGAGGGAATCGGCAAGATCTGCATGATCATCGGCGATGACGTGCCGATGGAAACCCCTCCCCAACTCCCACTGATGGCCAAAGCGGGTACGGTCATGTTACGCCGGAGCCTGCAGTCGTTGGTGGATCGAGATACAGACCTGGCCAACGACGTTTGGGATTCGGACGATGAAGTGGATACCCTCTACGATGATGTTTGTCACCAGATATTCCTGGACATGGGAGAGCATCCCAAGACCATTGAGGCGTCCACTCATTTCCTGTGGGTGGCCCACGACCTTGAACGGATTGCCGACCGGGCAACCAATATCGCTGAAAGGGTGATATTCATGGTCACCGGGCGCATCGGACGTTACGAACCGCTCAAGAATGATTAAGAGTTAATCAAATTATGTCCGGTGCTCACGCCTGGCTAGGCTCGATGGGTCGCTTACCTTTTGTAGTTGTTTTTTGAGCCAATATGAGTCACAATTAGGCGTGAGTATACGTGTTGTGTGGTGGTTGACGGTGCTTGGAACCGGGGCATCCGGCAGCGGATTCCGGTTCATTAAAGCGACCATGGAATCTGAGACTACGGCACCTATCATTTATGCAAGATAAGTACCAAAAAGAGATTGAAGAGATTCTCAAGAATGCTGGCGAGTCTGCGCCTGAAGAATCTCGATCCGTAGCAGAAAAACCTCTGGAAGACCGGCCAAGGGCAGCGCGCAGAGCTGCTGAGGCTGAGAAACCGGCACCCTCTTATAACCCCAGCAGTGGGCGTTGGCCTGCCATAACCCCAGGGAAGATCCTATTGACCGGCTTGGTGGTGTTCGTTGTGACCGCCTTGCTGCAGATTTGGGTTTTGATCTGGGTGGGGCTAGCTCTGTTGGTGGTCGGTTATCTGCTCTTTTTCATCACACCCAGAAACATATCCATGGAAAAAAGGTGGCGCGGGGAATCTATTGGAGATGACGCCGAGTCTCCCTGGGACCGGTTTAAACGCTGGATTAAAAGCTAAACCCCTCTCTCAGATTGTGAAATAAAATCGGGACGCCCGTTTTTATAGGTCGGCAACTGAATTTAGTTGGGGTTGAGGCGTTCCGCCATTGCCAGTATGAGATTGCCCATATGGGGGTGATCCGGCTCAACATCCACTCTGAACCCAGCCTCAAGCATCCGCTCAGTGCAGACTGGCCCCACCGAAGCAACCACTCCAGGCCCTTCAGCCAAGATTCTTTTGAGTGACTCTTCCTTGCCCGCCTGCTTGGCTATCGACAGCAGGTTGCCTATCTGAATCTGGCTGGTGAACGCCAATGCATCAATCTTGCCGTCTGCCAGGGCGTCTATCAGGGCCAATACGGGAGAGACATCCTCGGGCAATCCCCAGGTGTAGAGAGAGATTTCACGGACTGTGGCGCCGCGAGCTTCCAGGGCTTGGGTCAGCTTTTTGTTGGGTCCACCGTAAGCCTGCACCGCCACGTTCTTACCTGACAGATCCAGCCCCTCGATGGCCGTTAGCAGGTCGGCTGAAGTGAAGGGCTCGGGCGGCATGTGGTCGATGTGGACTTTATAGCGGCGCAGTATGGCCGCAGGTTTGGGGCTGCGGGCGATGACGGTCGCGGAGGTTAGCGCATCCAGTAACTCAGCCTCACGGCCTTGGGACGCGGCGCTATCGAAGAGGGCTTTGCTGCCCACGCCGGTCTGGAATACCATCACCTCCACCGTGCCGGAGCAGATGTCATCCACCAGTCGTATCACCTCGGCAGTGTCGCCGAGGTGTATCTCCTGGAGCACCGGAGCGGGGTAGGGCACCCCTCCATGACGTTCAATCAAGGCCCCCATCTCAGAGAGCATGCGGGCCTCGACGTAAGCGATTGTCTTTCCTGCAAGAGCAGATGGACTTGAAGCTGCCAAATCAGTGATGCTCTATACGGAGCACTCGCCCTCGCCCCGTTCCAGCTTGTATATGTTGGTACGTTCCCAGTCCACGTAGAGATCAGAAGCGGGGGTGGCATCGGCTAGAGCTTGCTCCGCGTTCTGGGCGACTTCCGTCACCTCTTCCAGACCGACACGGTCCAAGAATTGGTTGAACTTCTCGCCGTCAGAGCGGTTGTCCTTGTAATAAGTGACGACCTGCTTCAACACGCCAGGGACGGACTTGGCCGGAATCTTGATTCGGGGAATCCGAGTTCCAATCCTGGAGTCCTGGACGTTGACGTCACCGTAGTTTCCGCCGAGGAACATCTCGTAGGCGGGGACCTGCTCACCGTCGGGACCCTTGGTGGCGGCGCCGTGGAAGCCGATGTTGGCGATGTGGTGGAGGCCACAACCGTTGGGGCAGCCACTCATCTTGATGCGAATGTCATTGACGCCCTCGTCCTCTGTCAGGCCGTTCCAGCTTTGAATCTCTTGTTTAAGAGCCCCAGCCAGACCCATCGATGAGGTGATGCCCAGCTTGCAGCTATCTGTGCCAGGGCATGAGACCACGTTGCTGATGGAATTGGCGTCGGCTTCTGCCAGACCAGTCTTGGTCAGTTCGTCGAACACTTCGTGTAGTAGATGCTCTGGGATGAACCGCAGGAGCAGGTTTTGTTCCTGACTGACCCGCGCCCGGCCACTGGTGTACTTGCCCATGATGGTGGCCAGGGAGTGGAACTGGGAAGCGGTGATGTTGCCGCGGTCCGGCTTGATGTGAACAACGAAGTAGCCGTCTTGTTTCTGCGCTTCCACGTTGGTCTCACGCCACTTTGCATAGTCTACGCCGTGGTCGTGACCGTTGGCGGCGTTGGGAGACAATGCAGGAGGGTTCTCCTTTAATATCTCTTCAACGTCCATGTATGGTGTCGGGTCGATGGGGCCGATCTTTTCCAGTTCGGCTTCGACCATGGTCTTGAACTCATCTAGTCCAATCCGGTCTACCAGGACCTTCAAGCGGGCCATCATGCGGTTCTTGCGAAGCATGTCGGCTTTGTTGAAGACGGTGAATAAGGCCAGGGCCAACCGGAGGATGTCTTCCTCAGGTAGGAATTCGTACAGGGGCTTGGCCAACCGGGGCATGATGGACGTACCACCAGCGACGAAGACCTTGAAGCCACGCTTCTCCACACCGTCTACCACCTTGATCTGGGAGACATAGGTGAGGTCTTGGATGGCGGCGGCGACATGGTCATGGTCGTCGCAGCCGGTAAAGGCGCTCTTGAACTTGCGGGGGAATGCCTGGGTAATCGGGTGTCGCACCGCAAACCTGACGAATGCCGCCAGGTAAGGGGTGGGGTCAAAAACCTCGGAGGTGCAGACACCGGACATAGGTGATCCCACAACGTTACGCACCACGTTTCCGCAGGCTTCGCGGGTGCTCATTCCGGCCGCGCCGAGCAGTCTTAGTGCGTCGGGGCACTGATCCAGTGGTATATGGTGGAATTGGAAGTTCTCTCTGGTGGTGATGTGTCCCTTGCCCAGAGGAGCGTACTTCTCAGTGAACACGCCCAGAGCTTCCATGGCTTCGGTACTGATGATACCGCCTGGAAGTTTGATGCGGATCATCTGTACATCGGCCTGACGTTGGCCGTAGACACCCTGCTTCAAACGGAAGGGTGTGAACTCCGTATTTTCCAGTTCGCCCGCCACAAACTTCGCCGACTCCTCCTCCAACCGCACAATCTCGTCGTCCATGAAGGGAATGATGCTTTGAGACTTCTTGGCTAGTTCCAAGCTCTCACTATAGATGGCTTCCAGGCTTTTTTCTGATCCGGTCGAGGTATTGCTAGTCAACGTGTCCTCCAAAGTTTTGGGCAAATAAAAAAAACCCACCAATCTCACATGAACTGGCGGGCTCCAAGGGTTCCTAGTCGTGTTATTTGGTTAAACGGCGCGGATTACCTGATCCCTATGTAACAGATACAGGTACAACAAGAGGCGCAGGGGTTACCGTTCACCTTAAACATTGCATTAGAGTCTACTCTCACCAAAAATGCCTGTCAACAGGCACGCACGAAAAACAGAATTACCCTCAATTGTCATAAATCGGCCGCTGGCCAGCTGGTCATCGTATTCTCATGAAACTTCGATGCCTGTATAGTCATAAAAGTAAGGGTTCCGAACAACGTACCCCAGGGGCATTTGAGAATGAAATCTACGGCTGATGTGGTAATCGTTGGTGGTGGGGTTATTGGCACAAGCTTGCTGTTCAATTTGGGCAGATTGGGCGTGACCGACACCTTGCTCTTGGAGAAGGACGTGCTTGGCTCGGGGTCAACGGGTCGTTCCCAGGCCATCTGCCGGATGCATTATTCCAACCCGGTGACTGCCATCATGGCGTGGGAGAGCCTGGGTATCTTCAGCAACTTCAAGGAAGTGGTGGGCGGCGAATCGGGGTTCGTGGAGACCGGCTACCTGGTGGTGGTGACGGCTGAGGATAGTGTAGGCCTGGCCCGAAACGTGTCCATGCAATACGGACTGGGCATAGATACCATGCGAGTGACTGCAGCCGATCTTGAGGACATCGCGCCAATGGTCGCTGTATATGAAGACGAGTTCATGGCCTGGGAACCCCAATCAGGCTACGCCGATCCCTATATGGTCACCACATCATACGGAGTGCGAGCCAGGGAGATGGGAGCAGAGATCTCACTGCGCAACCCGGCCACGTCCATCGAGGTTGAGGGCGGTCGAGTCAAGGCTGTGGTAACCGCTGAAGGCCGGGTGGAGACACCGATAGCTGTCGTAGCCGCTGGACCCTGGTCGAAGCAGGTGCTTGGTGATATGGGTGTCGATGTTCCGTTGGTGCCGGTGCGGCATCAGGTGGCGTCCCTGACACGGCCGGTGGATAAACTGCCGCTGCACCCCACGGTTGGCGATATCGCCCAGTCGTTCTCGTTCCGGCCTGACGGCAGTTCTTTGACCATGATGGGATTTGGACCAGAGGAAGAAGTCGACCTGGAGACCTATAACCAGGGTGTGGACATGGATGAGATGGCCAGCGCTCTGGGCCGTTTGGCCAACCGGATCCCCGCCATGGAAGACGCGTATTTTAGGGGCGGCTGGTCTGGGCTGTTCACCACCACTCCCGACTGGCATCCCATTCTGGACGCGGTGCCTGGTATTGAAGGCCTCTACTGCGCCGTTGGTTTCAGCGGCCACGGGTTCAAGCTCTCCCCCATGATCGGTGTCACCATGGCTGAACTTATCGTAGAGGGTGTATCCAACAGCGTGGATATCTCTCCGCTGCGTTTCAACCGGTTCGAAGAAGGTGATCTTCTGGAGTCCAGTTACCGCTACCGAGTCCTAGCCTAACTGGCCAGCCAGCCAGCACAGCTGGGTTTTGTTTTAGAACGTGTTTACTATAACCAAACGACTTTTCTTGCCCTCGGTAATTGTGTTGGTGTTGCTAGGCGCCGTGCAGGGCGGTGATAACCCGTCCCCTAGTGCCGTGGCAATTGGGCCGCACAAGTACAGCCTGCTGCGTTGGGAGTTGCAGAACTTCTCTGACAAGTGGATCCACAAGTTCAACGGCATTCTCCCATGGAACTCGGAGCCGCCCCGGGAAGTCAGGATTGCTCAAGCCCAGGAATTCTTTGACCTGAAGACTCGGATTAGAGACCTGGATCGGGATTCAGAGTCTGATAATTCAGAACTGATTGCAGAATTGGAAAAGCGGCGCCGGGACATACAATCGGATGTGGAAGAGACCATGGAGTCGGAAATCAGTTCGATTCTCGTCGAAGAAGGGTTCTCGTCCCGCATAGGAGTCATCTTTCCGCCGGTAGACGTGGTCTATGCGGCGTCGCCTGGGGCCTTGATCACTTCGCCCAGGGACCGTATCGTCCAGATAGATTCCACCCTTTTGAAACCGGGTCTATCAAGCTCGGTGCGCGACGAGCTGGAGGAGCTTATCTTCCTGGAAGATGATGTATCGGCGCTGATAGTCAGCACCGGTGGGGTCGCCACCTACCCCAGCGTGGTGTCGGACTCCATGTCGTTGCATGACTCCTTGATCATCACGGCCCACGAATGGTTGCATCATTGGTTCTTCTTCCAGCCCCTGGGGCAACACTTCTGGGACAGCGGCGACATGACCACCCTGAACGAGACTGCAGCAAGTATTGGCGGTGAGCTGATCGGTGACCGGGCTTTTACAGCGATGACCGGAGAAATGGTTAACCGCGAGCCGGCTAGCCCAGATGACGATCTGGACCCGGACGAGTTTGACTTCAATTCGGAGATGCGAGAGACGCGCCTGACCACCGAAGAAATGCTGGCCAACGGGCAGAGCGTGGAGGCGGAATCCTACATGAACGACCGGCGGCAATTCATGGAAGACAACGGCTATTTCATCCGCAAACTCAACCAGGCATTCTTCGCCTTTCACGGCTCTTATGCCACCGGGGTTGGATCAATCAGTCCGATAGGCGACCAGCTGGAAGCACTGGAGGAAAGCTCAGGGAGTCTGGAAGAGTTCTTGAAGACTGTAGGGGAGTTCAAGCGGGTATCGGATTTGGACGATTACTTGGGGGAGGCGTTTCCCCCATCCTAACCTTCCCCCGCGACGGGGGAAGGGACTCATTTCTTCTCGTCCCGGGCTTAATTACCCAGCAGCGTTTGTGGGCGGTTTTTGAGGATGTCTTCCGCTCGGGACATGATTTCGCGGATGATGTAGGACGCAGGTTCTACGGAACGGATTAGGCCGGATGCCGATCCGGCGCGTGCTGGGGCTGTTGTGGCGTCTTCGGCCGCGACGGCGGCGGCGATGACTTCCCTTAATTCGCTTTGTCGTTCCATCATCTCGGCTTCGCGTCCGTGCCAGGTGTCGGTGAAGGTATTGGCAATCACGCGGTCTCCAATGCTGTGTGGGAACGGCGCATCAGTAACCAGGTCGTAGACTTTCGTATTGATAGTATCGTCGGCATCGGCGATTACCACCTGGCCCTTGGCCCATTCAGCCCCAGCCCACTCCAGACTGGCGACGAATCGAGTGCCCAGCCAAACACCCTCGGCGCCCAGCATTAGAGCGGCGGCCAGACCAGGCCCGTCGGCGATCCCGCCGGCAGCCACAACGGGTATATCTCCTGCGATCTTGACCACCGCCCTGACGAAGGAAAGCGTCCCCATATGGCTGCCGTGTCCTCCAGCTTCGCTGCCCTGGGCGACAATTACGTCGGCACCGGCGGCCACCGCCTTCTTCGCATCGGCCAAGGTTTGTACTTGGGCAAGCGACTTTACTCCGGCTGCTTTGGCCTGGGCGATGAATTCGGTCGGGTCAGCGAAGGAACAACCCACGGCGGCCACCTTAGCCTCCAGTGCGGCTTCGATGTTTTTTTCTATGCCGGACGCAGAGTTTATGAAGCCGACCCCAAAGGGCAGATCGGTCTTATCCCTGACGGCCTGAATCTGTTCCTTGAGCCAGGTGGGGTCTGGGTCCAAGGTGGCGCCAATCATCCCGAAGGCGCCGGTTCTGGTCACGGCAGAGGCTAGTTCAGCAGTGGCAGTCCCGGTCATTGGGGCGTTGATTATGGGAAAGTCTATTCCGAGTTCGGAGCAGAGTTTGGTGGTTATCATGGCTGGTCTCCTGGTGATTGGTTGGTGGAAGCGCGTCGCCCCATCCTAACCTTCCCCCACTGGGGGAAGGGACTAGCTATTCCAGATGCTTAAACCCAAGGTGAACGTTTGGAGCGGTCTTTTTGGGAGGTGGCGGCGGTTAGGCCCTGACGTTCTAGGGAGTCGGTCAGCATACGACGAAAGACTCGACGGTCTCCCGCGCTGACAACTGCCTGCTCGTGGGACTCCGAGATGGCCACCGGGTAGCCCTGGCCACGCTGGCATTGGTCCCAGACCAGGCCGTGGGCTAAGGAGAGTAGTGTTTCGTTTTTGGCCACCCACTTGGGTATTTCGACCCGACCGATCTCCTCCCCCGCGTTTATGTAGAAGAAATAGACCTTGTTGGACTCGTTGTATGAATCCCTGGAGACCGAGGAGTTGGTCTTGTAGACCGGAGAGCGCCAGCCGGGCTCCAAAAGCCTCTCAAACAGGTCTCGGTCCAAGAACTCGTTGGCACCGTTGCAAGGCTGCTGGGTAGAACGGCGGTTGTTGCAGGACTGGGTGCAGATGGTGACATCGTGGGGGCAGAGGGAGCAGCGCACCGCGTTTATGGCCTCGGTGCTCCGTGGGTAGGACACATAGGCTGCAAGGGCCACAGGACGGGTCTCGGCCAGTCCTTCCAGCCGGTTCATCACGGGGAGTAACCCGTCGCCAACGATGGCGTCAGTGATGTAAGGACGGTAGGCCTGGCCGGATAGCGGCCACATCACCAGAGAGCCGTCGACCAGGCCCAATACCGGCAGGTTCGGAGGGCACTGCTCGATGGTGTTGGCCAAAGTCTCCAGCTCTTTCACGGTGCGCACCAGTCCCAGCAGGCCGCCGCTGATCATTTCCTCGCCGGTTGAGCTGGCTGGGTCGGTGATGTACAGCTCTTCCTGGGTGGTGGCCAGATGGGGTTCGCTGAAGAGTGTGGCGTCGGGTTTTGCGCCGTAGGTCAGCACACAGCCGCCAAAGTTGAGCAGGTAGCAGGCAACGGGCAGGTGCCGGTCCACATCGATATGGGAGCCGTCCACGGCGGCTACGACCCAATCGGCCAACGGTGGCGGCGGTGGGTAGACGCCGAGCAACGATTCCTCCACTTCGGCGGCAAGGTACGGTCGCTGTTTGGTAACGGAAGTCTTCTCGGCAGCGGTGTCGGGGTCGATGCCCGACGCAGAATTAATCAGGGCCGTCAGCCGTTCTTCGCGGGCCTTGCTGGCGCCGCGCACCGATTGGGTGAATTTGTCCAACTGCAGGACCGTCTGTCCCATGTCCAGTCCCAAATTATTCTTTCCTTTTGGTGACTTTTGCTTTGGTTAATTCCAACCGGTGCTATCTCAAGGCGCGTTCGTCGCCGTTGCGGCGGGTGATCTGCTGTTGGTCCAGGTGTTCCATCAGGGGCAGGATGTATTTGCGGCTGCTGTCGAACATGGTCCGGGCTTCGGCCACGGTGATATTTCCCTGGGCCTTGAGGTGCTCGATGATCTTGTCGGTCATGGTCTTGTAGGCTGCGGCGTCGAAGATAACACCTTCAGCGACACGGACGACCTTGCCCTGATCGATCAGGACTCCCAGCAACTCCGAGCTGACCTTCACATCGGTGGATGGAGAATACGGGTCTTTTTGCAGGGAATTCAAGTAGGCGGCAGCTTCTTCTTCCATCTTTGGCGTCAGAGTAATCTCGTGTTCGGGCAGGCGTAGGGACTGTCGGTCATCAACCACTACTTGTTCCTCGACCAGCCTCACCAGCGCCCGTTGGTAGACCGGTTGGGAAAGGTCCAGACGACTGCGTATCTCCTGGGCTGGCGCGCCCTGCCTGAGGGGGTATTGGGTGTGGTAAAGCTGGAGCGCGGACGCTACTTTGCTTTTGAGGATGTTCCAGCCCTGGGCCGAATAGACCACAGCGTCGGCATCGGAGCCAAAGTCGCCCAGGGTTACGATCTCTCCCTCGTCTGCCAACTGACTCACCCGGGCCGAGACTTCTTCCCGGGGCAGGTTTGAGCGTTGGGAGAGGGTGGTCATGTCGCATGGACCCCATTGCTCCGCTACGCTGATGATGATGTCACCACCGGTGCCCTGGTCCAGGGTCATCATCCGTTCGATGACATCGTCGTCAAAACGACGGTAGCGGCGTCTCGGGTTGGGGTCAACGATCTGTCCGCCGCCCAGGGTGTCCTCAGCGGAACGGATCACAAAGAAGTCGCCCTTCACCACTGGCAGCGGGTCTGTGAGCAGCAATTGCACCCAGCCTTCCTCTCCGGCGGTCAACCGTTCGGCATCAAGGAGCCTGACCCTGGCTGGGGACTCGCTGGTGAACAGATGAAAGGTCACGCCCTGGTTGTGTTTCAGGGGATTGGGGGCGTTCTTGACCATGCGCAGGCGGGCGTCCAGGCGGTACGTGGGCTTGAGCCAGCCGGGGATAGTCAGTATCTCTCCGCGTTCGACCTCGTCCTTGGAAAGGCCGGATAGGTTCACTGCCAGACGTACTCCGGGGTCTGTGGCATCGACCTTGGTCTTGTGACTCTGCAGGCCCCTGACTCTGGCCTTTTGCCCGGAGCCGGCGAGTTCCACTTCCTGTCCCACGGTCAGTGTGCCGTCGATCAGGGTGCCGGTGACCACCGTGCCGAAACCGGAGATGGTGAAGCAGCGGTCGATGG
>PCAH01000034.1 GCA_002730485.1 Dehalococcoidia bacterium
ACCTTCCGCACGGTGTTTGGATCGACCGCAAAGGGCAAGTCCTGGTTTCTGACCGGGAGAATGACCGAGTACAGGTCTTCACCCAAAGCGGTGAATTCATCAAATCTTGGCCCACCAAACTCATTGGACCAGCCTTGATGTACATCGACGAGGACGACATCGCTTACATCCCAGAGCACAACGGTGGGATGGTCAGCGTGTTGACCGCCGACGGTGAGCGTCTGGCCCAATGGGGCGAAGAGCGATACCGCTCCTGCCACGGCATCTGGGTGGACTCCCACAAGGATGTGTACGTGGTAACCCCCGGCGACTGGGGCAAGGGCCGCCGAGTGGTCAAGTATTCCCTCAAGAGCTAGATGGAAGCATTAGTCCACCAAAGCTAATTCAAGACCACAAGTTATTGAACCTGCATAACGGTTTTGCTATGCTATGGGACAGCAATCAGCTTCGCCGCTGGTTGCTGTCCTCTTGTGTGGGCCTGTAGCTCATCTGGGAGAGCGTCCCGATTCACATCAGGAAGGTACGGGGTTCCCCGACAAATCGGGGATTCTCGCCACACACTGGCATACCTCAAAAGTGGGGTTGTAGCTCATCTGGGAGAGCGTCCCGATTCACATCGGGAAGGTCTGGGGTTCAACCCGATTTATCGGGACACCGCAACATAACACTGGCATACTTTAATAGTGGGGCTGTAGCTCATCTGGGAGAGCGCTTCAATGGCATTGAAGAGGTACGGGGTTCGAGTCCCCGCAGCTCCACCACCACACTAAAATGTTCTACGTCTATATTCTCCGTAGCGAGCGAAACGGACGTTATTACATCGGTTCCACCGGTAATCTCCAAAACCGCGTTACCCAACACAACGCCGGTATGACAAAATCCACAAAGGGTTTTCGTCCTTGGCAGCTAATCTACCAAGAAGAATTCCACTCTCTTTCTGAAGCACGGCAAAGGGAATCAAAACTAAAATCATGGAAGAGTCGCACATATCTTGAGTCGCAGTTGAATCTGAGCGCGTAACTCACCTGGGAGAGCGTCCCGATTTGCATCGGGAAGGTACGGGGTTCCCCCGATAAATCGGGGCCGCAGCTCCACCACTCCACTCTAGAAATGTCATCACTGCTTCGTTTTGTCCTATGTGTGAATCAAGCACTCCCCTTCTCTGCATGTGATGACGACCGAAACCTCCACTCCTTCAACATCAACCCAGGTCAGGGCTTTCTCGATAATCGCTGCGGCGTTGTTTTTGAACAACACCGTTGCTTTGATGTTGGGGCCTTTGTTGGTGGACATCGCCAGGGAATTTGATACTTCCGTTGCCGTGACGGGCCAGCTTGCCGCCGCCACCTTCGCTTCCTGGGCCGTATTTGCGCCGTTGGTTGGTCCCGTCTCTGACTCCTTTGGCCGCCGACCCGTAGCTTTGACCGGACTGTCTTTGATGGGTGGCTGTATCCTAGCCGCCGCCTTTGCCCCAAACTTCTTTGTCCTGATGATCCTCGTCGTGGGCACCGGCCTTGGTGGAGCAATGATCCCACCAAACAGCATCGCTGCCATCACCGACGTTGTGGCGCCAGAAAAACGGGGCAAGGCCATTGGAGCCGCCCAGGGAATCAGCACCGCCTCGGCAGTCATCGGCGTACCCGTTGTGGCGGTATTGGCCAGCGTCGCCGACTGGCGGATGCCGTTCATCGTCTGCGGCGGGTTGCTGTTGGCGACCTTCGCCTGCTCTTGGCTGTGGTATCCAAGAAGCGCGGCTACTGGGCCTCGGTCTTTCTCCTATATCAGCCGGTTCAAGGAGTTGGGATCCATGTCGGTGTTCAGGCTCGGCATGCTGGCCAACTTCACGGGACGCATCGGCTTCTTCGCCGTCGTGGGGTACATTGCTGCATATCTCATCGACACCCATGGCATGAGCGTCGGCGAAACTGCGATTCCCCTGGCGATAGTTGGCTCAGGGGCAGTTGTTGGCAGCCTCTGGGCGGGGGTGATGGCCAGCCACCGAAAACGGCTGAACTTCGTTGCCGGAGTATCACTTGTCGGTGGAGTGGCGGCAATAGTCTTGTTCGCCGTTGATCCGGCCGTCTGGCTCACTGTAACTTTAGCCTTCGGCGCGGTCTGTTTACTGAGCGTTGGCTGGCCGGTCTTCATCACTTTCGCCACCGACGTCGCCCCGCAATCCCGGGCCACAGCGATTGGTATGATGGGAGCCAGCAACCGGGGAGGAGGTGTGGTTGGATCTGCCCTTGGTGGAGCCTTCCTAGCCATAGGCGGGTACTCGGCCGTGGGGATCTTCTGTTTGGCGACAGTGCTAGCCTCTGCGCTGGTCATCAGGTTGTTTATGCGGGAGCCTGTCATCGACGGCTGATGTTAAAATGCTCCCCGATGAATTCACTCTCCCCAACATCTTTTGACCGGCACCATTTAGACTCACAGTCACTTTTCCCCACCATTCATCACGGTAGGGCATAGTTGGCGCAACTTACGACCACCCCCGTTGTAAACCAAACCCGGTTCCTGGCTGTTACCGGCGTTGGTATGTTTCTGACCCAGATCGTCAGTCTCATGCTGGCTCCTCTGCTGGTTGCTCTGGCCACCGAGTTCGATGTCTCGGTGGCGGCAACGGGACAGTTGGCTGCAGTGACTTTCGGAGCTTGGGCCGTCTCGGTGATCTCCGTGGGTCCTATCTCCGACTCTTTTGGCCGACGTCCGGTGGCTGTTACTGGGCTAACCCTGCTTTCGGCCAGCATCATCGCCTCCAGTTTTGCGCCCAGTTTCGGGGTTCTGCTGGTGCTGCGTATCGTCACCGGGTTGTCCGGCGGCATGATCCCACCCAACAGCATGGCGGCGGTGGCCGATGTCCTGCCAGCCGCCAAGCGGGCACAGGCCTTTGGGTTCTTGATGGCCTTCGCGTCATTGTCATCGGTGATTGGCGTGCCCATGATAGCGGTGCTGGCCAGCCTGGGCGGCTGGAGGGTCCCATTCCTGGTGCTTGGCTCCCTGCTCTTTTGCTGCGCCGTGCTGCAATGGTTCTGGTTCCCCAAATCCAAGGCAACCGCAGCCAGGTCCTTCTCTTTCCTATCCCGGTATAAACAGATGGCAGACATCGGTTTGTTCCGCATCACGCTGGCCGCGAACCTGTTGCAGCGCATGGCCTTTTACGCCACCGTCAGTTACCTGGCCGCCTACTTGATCAACAACCACGGAATGAGCATCGGGGAGACCGCCATCCCCCTGGCAATCGCCGGAATCGGGGTGGTAGTCGGCAGCACGATGGCGGGTTCTGTGTCTGCTCTAAGCCGTCGGTCACAGGTCGTTTCCGGCTGTGCCCTGATTGGCGGGTTGGCATCGTTGCTGATGTTCTCCGTGGACCTTTCCACCTGGGGAACCGTTGGCGTCGCTCTGGTAGGCATCACCTTCATCAGTGTGGGTTGGCCCACGTTCCTGGCCATCAGCACGGAGATCTCTGGCAGTTCCCAGGCCACGGCCGTGGGCATGCTGGGGGCCAGCAACCAGCTTGGCGGCGTTGGTGGCGCGGCCCTGGGCGGTGCGTTCCTTGCCCTGGGCGACTTCTCTACGGTAGGATTTTTCTGTTTGGGCACCGCATTGATCTCAACCGTCGTGTTGCAACTAGGAATGGGCGCTAGGCCCACAAACCAGGAGTCATAGACCAATATGCTGGAGCATAAGGGAATACGCTGGGGCTACGTCTTTCTGAGGGCCTCAACATATCTGAACGCAGAAGAGACCCAGGAGCTGATGATCCAGGCGGTGGAGATGTTCTTGGCCGGAGAATCGGAGCGGAACGTCAAAGGGTCCGAATATGATGGGCGGTTATCCACCGAACAACGTTACGAACTGATTGGCACCATGGGCGGTCAGCGGTTCGATGCCGACATAGAAACTTCCCGAGGGCGCGACAAAGCCGCCTTCTTGGTAAACGAACAGACCAAGGGAGCCGGAGCCGCAATTTCGCTGAATTAGCGCTCCAATCTAATCAGGTCTCTCGTTGACTCAAGTACCCTGCTAATTTACACTCCAACCCTCTACAAATCGGTCGGCAGTCTCCAGTTTTCGGCTGAATGCCTTGTGAGGAAACCATGACCAGCATCCGCGATTTCTCCATGTCTCCGGAGATCGGACGAGTCCCATCATCCACCGTCCCCTTGAACGCCCAGGAAGAAGCCAGGTTCCAAAGCCTGGCCGAAGAAGCAGTGATGATCGACGTGCACCAACACCCGTTCGTTCTGCCCGAGGCTATGGACCGGTTCGTCGATTTCCTCCGCACCAACCGTTACCACTGGGGATTCGAGGCTGTGAAGCAAGGCGGATGGTCCACTGTGACAACCTCCAACGTGTTTGGCGCGCTCCAGAACGCCACTGAGATGTCCTTTGTCGAATATGAAGACGTGGCCGCTGAGGTGGGTATGATGCTGGCCGATGTGGCCGCCCAGCCAGATGTGGTTCGGGTGGGCAACGCCGACGAGATACTGGCCGCCAAGCAGTCGGGGCAGATCGGCTTCATGCCGACATTGGAACACCTACCCATCGGCAACCGTCTGGAACGGGTGGACCAACTCCACTCCCAGGGTGTGCGCCTCGCGGGCATCACCTACAACCGCAAGAATTACATCGGCGACGGCCAGTACGAGCGCAACCCTGGAGGCCTGAGCGAGTTCGGTATCGAAGTCATCCGCCGCATGAACGACGTTGGTATGGCCATCGACATATCCCACGCCTCGACTCCCACGGTGGTCGACGCGATTGAATTCTCCAACGCTCCGGTGATCTTCAGCCACAACGCCGCCTATACCCTGCGCCCCACCCGGCGCACTCGCAAAGATGAAGAACTCAAAGCCTGCGCGGCCAAGGGCGGCCTGGTCTGTATCACAGCGGTGCCCAACGCACTGAGCGACGACCCAGAACAGGACATCGAGTGTGTCCTGGACCACTACGATTACATGGTCAATCTGATTGGCGTCGACCATGTGGGCATCGGCACCGACACGGTAATCGGCGACCACATGATGTTCCAACACTACATGCTGGGCCGCGAACTGAGCGAAATGCCAGCCCCGTATCTGAACGGGCTGGAATCCCCGGCCGACGGCACCAATATCATCCGTGGCCTGATCCGGCGTGGCCACTCTGACGAAGACATCAAGAAGATCGTCGGCGGTAACGCAATGGACTTCTTCAGGCGGGTCATCTCCTAGATGGCAGAACCGTTTGAAACCACCGTCATTGGCAGCATGCCCAAGCCGCCCTGGCTCTACCGCCAGGCAGCGATGGACGCTAAGGACTCGGACCACCACGGTGGCGGGGCCGACTGGCTCCTTTCCGGACAAGAACTCCACGAAGCCCAGAATGATGCGGTCAGACTGGCCATCTACGACCAGGAAACGGCCGGTGTCCGCATCATCAGCGATGGCGAACAACGACGTAAGTCGTACCTGACCCATATCACCTCTCAGTTCGGCGGCATCGACTACGAAACCCTGGCTGAAAAGTGGATTCGTGACGGCCGTCGTCTGGCCCAGGTGGGACGCTGTATCGGTCCCGTTGAATGGCTTGGGCCAATCGTCGTGGACGACCTAACGTTCCTGCTGACCCAGACCACCTCGCCGGTAAAAGTAACTCTGCCCGGCCCAATGACCGTGGTGGACTCGATCTCCGACGACTACTACGGCGATGAACGCGCTTTCGCCATGGCTGCAGCCGACGCCATCAACAAAGAGGCCAAGGCGCTGGATGCCCGCGGCCCGGCGGTAATCCAGTTTGATGAACCGGTATTCAGTCGCTATCCGGAGAAGGTGGCCGACTGGGGCATAGAAGCCCTGAACCGTTGTGCCGATGGTCTCATCGCTCAAACCGCAGTGCACGTTTGCTACAGCTACGCCATGCCCGGCGTGGCCCGCCCCATCAAGCCCAGCTACCCTCAGATACTGGCCGAACTGGAGAAATCGAAGATCGACCAGCTTGCGTTGGAGTTTCAAGCGCCCCAGTTGGATCCAGCGCTGCTGGAACTCTGTCCTTCCAAGACGGTTCTTTTTGGCTGTATCAATAATGCGGACCCAGAGATTGAAAACGCATCGGATATTGCCAAGCGTCTTCTGGAAGCCGCAGAACACCACGACCCGACAAAGATACAAGCAGCGCCCGATTGCGGTTTGGTGCCCCTGACCCAGCCCATCGCCCGGGCCAAGCTATCCGCCCTCTTCCGAGGTTCTCAGATCGCCCGCGACCAGCTACTCGGGCCCGCTGCTGGCTTCCACGACCACGAACACGGACATGGGCACGAGCACGGCCATGGACACTAAGTTCCAGCACATAGACCTTCAACGCAGAGACCACGTAGCAGTCACCACACTGCAACGTCCTGACCGCTTGAATGCGATCAATCGGCAGATGGCCCAGGAACTGCACGACGTGCTAGACCAACTTGCCGGAGAATTTCCGGAGATCAGAGCCGTCATCATCACCGGCGCGGGCACAGGGTTCTGTTCGGGTGCCGATGTAGGCGATATGCCGGCCAGGATGGCAGAGGGCGGGGACCGAGACCCCAACAACCCGGATCCAGGCCCTTCAATCACCATGCGTCTAGCGCCCCATTTAAGGGAGATTCCTCAGCCGGTGATCGCTGCCGTGAACGGTGTTGCCGCCGGAGCCGGACTGGGCATTGCCCTGGCCTCGGACATCAGAATCGCTTCCGAGAACGCTCGTTTTACGTCGGTCTTTGTCAAACGCTCCCTGGTGCCGGACGCCGGTGTTTCGGAGATTCTCATCGCCCTGGCCGGACCGGGCATCGCCGCCGAGATGTCGTACACTGGCCGGGTCTACGATGCCCCTTGGGCACTATCCAAAGGTCTGGTCAATGAGATCTTTCCAGCGGACGAGTTGTTGGCTCAGGCAGAAGCCATGGCCCAGGAGATAGCAGTCAATCCCCCGCTGGCCGTGAAGGCGATCAAGGGATTATTCAACGTGCATCACACCAGCCTGAACAAGGTCATATTGGCCGAGCACCGGGCCAACGACCCGCTGCGCGGCACCGCTGATCAGACAGAAGCTGTCCAAGCCTTTTTGGAGAAGCGCGCTCCCAAGTTCACCGGGACTTAGCATCAGCATCCAATCAACCGGCAAATACGTATTCTGATTCGACACCGGCTAACTCCGGGATGGCACTTATGCTATCCTGGCAAAACGCCCCGTTCACCCAAATCACACCCTAGATTTAGGTATCTGAGTGAGGAAATAGATTGAACTGTCCACGTTGCAACGTTGCCCTGACTGAAAAGAAATACAAGGATATCGATGTTGACCACTGCCCCCAATGCAAGGGGCTCTGGCTGGAATTCCATGAGTTGGATCAACTGGAAGACCACGCCATGGACAGTGACGATACCAAGGGCATGGTTGAGTACGCCCGCCGCGAGAGTGACATCTCCTGTCCCCATTGCAACGAGGTCATGGAGACTTTCAACTATCGGGCCCACGACCTACCCCTCGACCACTGCAAGAACGAACACGGCTACTGGCTGGACGAAGGCGAAGAGAAGAAAGTCCTCGACGTTATGAAACAACGCGTCCGAGACCTGAAGCGTTCCAGTTCGGCAGAGGAATCCTGGTCCAAGTTCATGGAGCGCGGCGGCACCCGCTCTTTCCTAACCAAGATCAAGGACTTGTTTACTGGCTAACCTGCTTCTAGTTCCAACGCTTTCGCATATCTAAGAGTGCTCCACATCTGTCATTCTGAGGCGGTAGCCAAAGAATCTCTTTGCCTCTGATAAATCCTGTTCCACCGGTAACGAGACCCTTTCCTTCACTCAGTGTAACAGCAAGTTTGCCTGGCCAACCGGGACTACCGGCCCTCCAATTCCCTCATGAACAGTTCCAGCGATGCGTCTGCTTTGGAGTAGTCGTACGTTGCGTAACGGCGTTGGCGTAGTTGAACCACGTCACCATTGAAGAAACGCTCGTACAACGTCTGTCGGGAACCAAACTGGGTGCCGATCAAATCCCACGCCAGTCGGAACAGCCGCACCTTCTTTTTGGCATCGGTATTCGTCCCCTGGAAGTACTTATCAATATCTCCAGCTAAAGGTCCTGCAAAGTCTTCTTCCGTGGGCGTCAGCATCAACCCTCCGGCGGCCAGTTGCTCGACTATCGCCGCTACCCGGGCGTAGGCGTCGGGATACCAATTCCGCATGGCGATCCATGGCTCGGCGGCCGGCCAAATACCTTCTCCCTCATACGGTCCCGCGTCCGCCTCTGCGGCCCGCATGTAGGCCCGGACAGTCTCCAGTGTGTCAATGATCTCTGAATTCTTCTCCTGCACGTGGGAGTAACCGCCGATACCTATGGAATGGGTGATGCCGTGGGTGATACCCAGGATGAACTCCAGCTTGGCGATACTTTTAACTGCCACCTGTTGCATGTATTGCCGCCACAAAGTCACCTTCTGGACCGTCATGTTGGCCAGTTCCACATCGTCGTAGATGAAAACCCGCTCCCAGGGAATCAACACGTCATCAAAGACGGCCAGGGCATCCATCTCGTCGTACTGTCCTGACAGGGGATAATCGGCCAGAGGACGGCCCATGTCGTGGCTGGGTCGGCAGATGAACCGCAGGCCCTTGGTGGCAACAGGGATGGCGAAACCAATGCAATACTTGCGGTCTTCCTCCGAGTCGGGGCGCAATGGGCGATACACCGGACAGAATATCTCGTCGGCGAACGGCGCCAGCGTAGCCAGGAGCTTCGCCCCCCGGACGATCACGCCCTCGTTGGTGTGGTCGACCACGCCCACTGCGGTATATGGATCAGGCAATTCTGCGATCGACAGAGACCGGTTTACCTGCGGGTGTCCAAAGGCGTGGGTCAGGCAGAGGTCCCGTTCCCTGACGTACTCGTGGTAGTTGCGGAGGTTGTCGCCATGCCGCTTGTCGTTCTGGCCATACAAGTGGGCCAGTTGCCGGGAGGCGGTGACCTGGATGTTCACATAGTCGGGAGTCCGCCCCAGCATACCGTGACTGTACCGGGCCACGATCTCCAGCGCCCCACGACGGCGCAGCAGGTCATCTTGGGTCTCCGGCACCAAGTAAGACAGCGCGACCGGCTCCCCGCTGGTCGGGGACTTAAAGGTCATGCGCTCGTGGTTTTCAGGGACGTGTTGGAGGTCATAGACACCCGCCACCGTCTTGGCCATACGGGCGGTCTTGGGGTGGGCGGTCACGTCATCGATCCGTTCACCCTCCAGCCAAATCTCCCGACCGTCTTTCAGTCCGTTGAGATACTGTTCGCCGGTGCGTACCGCCATATGACTCTCCAATAAACAAGACTCTTCCGGCAGTGTCCCAGCCGGAAGAGTCTTGAGTTATGCCGTTTGTGTTGTCTCGGTTCCTTGCCGACCGAACAAACTTGGTTTACTTGTAGGGGTTGTCCCAGGTGTCGATGCCGCAGACTTCTTCCAAAGGCTTGCGGGTGACTGAACCCCATTCGCCGCGCGGGTAACCCAGGGGCATGCAATACACGATCTCAGCGGTGTCTGGGATGTGGAGCAGCTTCTTCACCCGGCCGTCCACCACGGCGTGCAGGGTGGCGATGGTGCCGCCGATATTATGGGCTCGGGCGGCCAGCAGCAGGTTCTGGGCCGCTGGGATTATCCCGTTGGCGCCGCCTTTGTTCAGAGCACATATCAAGACCATCACCGGAGCGTCGCCGAATTCATTGGCCAGGCGCATGGCCGACCTCTGGGAGTTCTTGCCCGGGAGAATGTCCTCGGGTCCCATGATTCCCTGGTCCTTGCGCTTGGCCCACCAGGCCTCATGGTAAAGCTCTCCCAGCTGTTTCCTCTTATCGTCGTCTTTCACAACGATGAAGTGCCATTGCTGGGTGTTGCCTCCGTTGGGGGCGCGGATGGCCGATTCCATGATGTCGCGGATTATCTCATCAGGGATTGGGTCGGGCTTCAACCGGCGCATGGCGCGTTGGGTGAACATCGCCTCGCCAAGGGACATTGTCAATCTGTCTGCAGTAGTCATTTCTTGCTCTCCAAACTGAATTTATAGGCTTACGTTGTGCCGACTGTCTTCCTACGAAGGTCGGCACGTGGTTCGGCCAGAAGGCGGCCGTATCCCAACAGGGGTTCGGTTTCTCCGGCCTGACTGAGGACGCTCCAGAGGGTGGCTGTGTGGGACGTGACCACCGGTTTGCCGATCTCATCTTCCAGGGCCTGTGCGGCCGCCATACCGTCGTGATTCATACAGCTGATGAACAGGCCGTCGGCCTCATCGGCATGGTCCTTCCAAGCGTTCATCGCAAAATCGAAAATCTCCTGGGGCGAGACCGAAGCGAAACCCTCTGCGTTCTCAAACCCCATGCCCTGCATGGTCAACGCCTCGATTCCGGCCTCCTTGAGGTAGGCCCGTTCGGCCACGTGATGGCTGTCCGGATACGGGGTTGTCACCACGATCTTCTTCAGTCCCAAATGCTGCAGGGCTTCTGCGACCGCAAGCATGGTCGAGGTGATGGGCGTGTTCCACTTGGCTTCCAGTTCCTGGCAGAACTCTCTATCCCCTTCCATACCCCGTAGAGCGCCGCTGACGGTGCAACAGTAGGCCACGGAGTCGACCTTGGCGCTGGCTAGTTCACCGACCGCTCTGGAGGCATTACTCTCCATCTCGATCAGGGCTTCGATACTCTCACCTGGCGCCAGCATCATGCGGCTGGTCAAGAAGGCCACTCCGGGAGGAGCCGCTTTGGGGTATCTCAACTCGGAGACTGACGATGCGCTTACGACCACCAAGCCGATCTTGGTCTGAACATCAAGCCGGTCCATACGTCCTCGCTGTCATGGTGATTGGTGCCGGAATAAAGGGCCGGTTTCGGTTGCCAATTTTAGCACACCGCACAGATGACATAACCAGCTAAATACTCTCAAAGAATAACCAACCGATCTCCAGCGAGCATTGTTGCTATAATGTGGCCCACATTTCCCACAGACTACTGGTTAGCCTCAGGAGGCCCCAAATGGACGCGATGCAAGCATACCAACGACTAGGCGTGAAACCCGTCATCAACGCCGCTGGATCCATCACCAAGTTCGGTGGCACTAGGACCAGACCGGAGGTCCTGGAATTGATGACCGGGGCCGCCAGGATCATGGTTAACGTGGACGAACTCAACCGCAAGGCCGGAGAGGAGATCGCCAGACTGACCGGAGCTGAAGCTGGCTTTGTCTGCAGCGGCGCTGCCGGAGGTCTGGTACTGCAAGCGGCAGCCTGCATCGCTGGCAAGGACCCCGTAAAGATGCGTCAACTACCCGACACCACCGGGATGAAAGACGAGATCATCATCCAGAACATGCACCGCTTCCCCTACGAGCAGGCCTTCCGCTCCGGCGGCGGCAAGTTGGTGGAGATCGGCGATTCCAGGTATTCCCACCCCTGGGAACTGGAAGGAGCCATCAGCGAAAACACCGCCGCAGTGGCCTTCCTTTGCGCGCCATTGACCAACCGACGAGCCATCCCCCTGGGTCAGGTCTGTGAGATAGCCCACGCCCGCGGCATTCCAGTCATAGTCGACGCTGCATCGATGCTACCGCCCCGGGCCAACCTCAAGAAATATCTGGCCGAGGGTGCCGACATGGTGTCCTTCAGCGGCGGCAAGGGGATTCGCGGCCCTCAGGGCACGGGTATCCTCTGTGGCCGGGCCGACTTGATCGAGGCGGCGGCGGCCCACGCGAACCCGGCCCAGATGTTGGGACGCCCCCTGAAAGTAGCCAAAGAAGAGGTATTGGGACTGGTCACGGCCCTGAACATGTTCTTAGAAGAGGATGAAGAAGCCGAGATGCGGGCTTATCGGGCGCTGGCCGAACAGGTTGTGGATGCCTTGAGCGAGATGCCAGGACTGAAGATAACCCTGGAGCACGACGAGTTTGATTACCTGATTCCCCACGCCGTGATCAAGTTTGGCCCCGACTGGCAAGGTCCCAGCAGAAGCGAAGTTGTAAAGGCCCTGGAAACAGGCGAAACCCAGATAATCCTGCACCAACTGGGACAGCCAGACGAGATCGCAGTAGACCCGCTAAACCTGACTGAAGAAGAGACCACAACCGTTATCAGCCGTCTGGTTGAAGAGCTGACCCGAAAGAATTAACTCAGCAGTAAACAATATTCCCACCGAAACTTAGGAGAATTTAATGGCCATCAAGATCGACCTTCGAGTGCCCCCCTGCAAACCCCTCCCTGAGATTACCGACTTCGTCAAAGAATGCGAAGACGCCGGATTCGACGGCGTAGGGATGCTGGATTCCCAGATGCTGGAGCGGGATGTGTTTGTCTCGATGGCCCATGCGTTGATGAACACCAAGTCCATCAATGTGGCCTCGGCCGTCACCAACCCAGTGACCAGGCACCCGTCGGTACTGGCCTCTGCTGCATCGACACTGGCTGAAGTGGCACCCGGTCGGGCCAAGATCTGGATCGGGCGCGGTTACAGCTCCGCCAACGTGGTCGGCATCCCACCGGCTACGGTACGGCAGATGCGTGATGCCGTTGTCACCATGAAGTCGTTGATGGGCGGTGATGAGATCGATTTTGGCTCCATCACCAGTCGCATGAAGCACGGCGGGGGAGAGACCACACCGGTTTACATCGCCGCCACCGGCCCCAGGGTGATGCGGGTGGCCGGTGAGGTGGCCGACGGCGCAGTCCTGATGACCGGCATCCATCCCGATCAGGTAGCCCAGTCCCGGGAATTGATCTTCGACGGTGCGCGTGCCGCTGGAAGAAACCCGGATGAAATCGAGACGATCTATACCTGCACCACCATCATCCGCGATGACCTGAAAGAGGCGCGGGAGGTTGCCCGTCCCCTGGCGGTGGCGCGGTTGATGCAGCCCACCTACAAACGCTGGCTGAAGGCGGCTGGCATGGATTTCTCCGAGTTTGAACTGCCCGGTGGTCTCTGGGATCTTTACCCGGACGTCCCCCACGCAGAGGACTGGGAGAAGGCCAAAGAGCTGTGCGCCTTCCTTCCCGACGACGCACTGGCCCAACTCTGCGACTCCATGGGTCTGATAGGCACACCGGAATACTGCGCCGAGCAGATCAAGCAGGCCGAGAAAGCAGGCATGGAACACCTCTACCTGATGACCGACCAGTCCTACGAGTTCCCAACCGGAGAACTGGAAGCCTTCAGGGACAAGATTTTCCCGGCGCTGGGTAGGTAAAGTCAAAACTCCCGTTCCCCACTCGCCCTGAGCCCGTCGAAGGATGCGCATCAGTCATCCACGAGCAAGAATGTTTTATGCGAGGGACTGGTTCGACAAGCTCACCATGAGCGGTTGGGGAGTTTGGTAGCAAACCAGTGGATTCCGGCTTTCGCCGGAATGACAGGCGAAAACGGAACGTAAAATCCTTCAACGCCACCGTTCGCCCTGAGCCCGTCGAAAGATGCGCATCAGTCAACTTTCAAATAAGGCTGGTTGGTGCTCAGAGCGATTCCTGGATTCCAGCTTTCGCTGGAATTACAGGTGAAAGCGGGTCGTAAAATCCTTCAAAGCACCCGCTCGTCCTGAGCCCGTCGAAGGACCTGCACCAGTCAACTTTGAAAGAGGGCTGGTTGGTTCTCAGAGTAATTCTTGGATTCCAGCTTTCGCTGGAATGACGGGAGGGTGCCGGAGACAACTGCCCCCAACCGTAGGTGCGGGTTTATAACCCGCCCTGACTCTGGTAGACCAACACCCAGCACAAACAACCATGACCCATCGTCATGGTGAACCGAAAACCCTCAACGAATCCCATACAGAGTTAGGGCATCAAATTTTCCGAGGAGTTTTATTTGATGCCTAATTTCCGCGCTCTCGGGCTTATCTCCAGGGCCATCACTCTGTTGGCCGTGGCCTGCGGTGCCAGTTCGACACCAAACACAGGAACTCCCGCAGGAACCCTGCCACCAACTGCGAGTTCCGCTCCTTCTGCTGACGGGCAGGTTTCCCAGGATGCCATCCTTGAACCCTCGCCAACGCCACGGAACACACCCGTTCCAGCCCCGTTTGGGGCAGGCGGCAAGTTCGTGGAAGTCGAGCCAACTGG
>PCAH01000035.1 GCA_002730485.1 Dehalococcoidia bacterium
CCTGGCTGACCAGGCCGATGCGCTCGGCTTCGGTACCGTCCAGGAAATCGCAGGTCAACAGGTAGTACTTGGCCTTGGCCATGCCAATGAGCATGGGCCAGATCACGGCCGCATGGTCTCCTGCTGCCACTCCCAAGCGGACATGTCCGTCGGTGAATCGGGCCTTGTCAGACGCAATGGAGATGTCAGCCAGCATGGCCACGGCCAGTCCGGCGCCGACCGCCACGCCGTTGATGGCCGAGATGACCGGTTTGTCCAGGTTGATCATGTTGTGGACGATGTCCCGGGCCTCTTCCATGGTCCCGGCGATGACCTTGGCGTTGCCGATGGACTCTTGGATCAGGTCAAAGTCTCCTCCGGCAGAGAAAGCGGTTCCAGCACCGGTGATCACCACAACCCTTACATCATCGTCTTCACCAAGGTCCAACCAGACCTTGCTCAGTTCGTTATGCAGTTTGAAGTTGGTGGCGTTGTAGACCTCCGGGCGGTTGATGGTCAAAAGGGCCACCCCGTCCTTGATGTCAAAGAGTATGTGCTCGTATTTGCTGTAGTCGTACATCGTTCCTCTCGGTTGAAGCCGTCAGCATTCAGCGTCCGGCTATCAGGGGTTTGTTTAATACAGGGATTGGTTTTCGGTGAACTTGTCCACTTCTGATTGGGACATGCCAAGTATCTCTTTGAAGACGTAGTCGTTGTCCTCGCCAATGTTGCTGTAGTGCCCAAAATCCATGGGTGTCTCAGAGAGCTTTGGCGGGTTGGCGGCGGCGATACCTTCAAGCTGCTCCCAGTCGTAGGCGGGATTGCCACGGTCCGCCAGATAGTAGGGTGTTGGCTGGTAGAAACCCCGTGCTTTCAGGTGGGCGCTTTCGTGTAGGTCTTTGCCTTGGGACACGATACTGGCGGACACGCCAGCTTCTTGTAGGCGGGTCATGGCATCCTCTGCGGCCTGAGTAGAGGCCCACTCCCCCACAAGTTCGTCCAACCGGTCCTGGTTGGCAAGACGTCCTTCCAATGTAGAAAAGGCATCTTCGGCACACCAGTCTGGATTGCCGATCGCTTGGCAGAATCCAGCCCATTGGTCCTCGGTCTGCACAGCGATGGCGCACCACCGGTCTTCTCCCTTGCATTGGTAAGCGCCGTGGGGTGCGGCGAACTGGTCACGGTTGCCGATGCGCTCTGGCAAACGTCCGGTGGACTGGTAGTCGAGCAGCGATGGCCCAGCGGTCAAGGCGCCCGACTTGAAGATGGACGACTCCATGGTGGCAGGCTGGCCGGTCAATCTGCGACGCAGCAGAGCGCCCATGATGGCCACAGGCTGAAAGACTCCGGTATGGTAGTCGGAATACGACGTGTTGATGGTGGCTGGCGGTTCGCCTTCTTCTCCAGACATCAGGGAGACACCGCCCATGTGCTGCACCAGTATCCCGTAGGACTTATAGGTGTAGTAGGGGCCGATGCCGCCCAGTCCGGTCTGCCACATGATGATGATGTCCTGCCGCAACCGACGGAGTTCCGGAAAATCGACTCCCCACCGGCCTAGGATGTTGCGGCGGAAGTTGGACATGAAGACGTCACTGACTTTCACCAGCTCTTTGAACACTTCCAAGCCACCTGGAGTTCGGACGTCGATGGTGACTCGTTTCTTGGCCCGTTGGAACTCAGGCTGCCCGCCGCCCCGGGACCAGGCAGGGATGAAGTTCATCTCATCCAGGACTTTATTGGTCTCCACCTTGATGACCTCGGCTCCCAGCGACGCCAGTATCCGGCCAGTCAGGGGCAGGGCTACGTATGGGCCAAGCTCCAGGATGCGGATGCCAGCCAGGGGTTTCTTCTGGTCAGCCATACTAGATCACCCCCTGGGTGCGCAGTGCCGTTAATTCCGATTCTCCCAGGCCCAACTCGCCAAATATCGCTGCGTTGTCCTGGCCCAAGCGGGGTGCCGGTTTGGTCACCGGAGAGACCTCTTCGCTGTCGAAAACCCCAAGTGGGTATTTCATACTGCCGACCTCAGCGTGATCCAGATCGAACCAGAAATTGCTGGCATCGAGCTGCGGATCGGTGAGCAGGTCTGACACGGTGTTCACCGGAATGAAGACCAGGTTGCGTTCCTGTCCTTGGTGGAAGAGTTCTTCTGAAGTGAAGCGGGTGGTGAAGTCGATGACCAGGGCCGTGATGATGTCGTTGTAGGGCGCGCGGTCCTGGTTGCCGCCCTTGTAGTCCTCGTTGAGTATCTCCTCGTTTCCTGTGACCTCGAACATCCAGTTGGACAGGTTCTCCCACTCCCTGGGGGTGATGATTCCGGCTGATATCCAACCGTCCTGGCTGGGGTAGGCGCCCAGAGGAATGACCAGGGTCGAGTTGGTACCGACTCGGGTCACGTTCTCCCCGCGCTGCATCCAGGCCAGGGCTGGGTGGGCGTCAGTGTAGTAAGTGATCATCGCTTCCTGCATGGAAACGTCTACGTACTGCCCTTGCCCGTCCTGCATATCCCGGTAGAACAACGCGCCCATGATGGCGGTGGCGGCGTGCTGAGAACCGGGGAAGTGCGACTGCTCGTTGCCCTGTCGTAGCGGCGGTCCGTCTGGGTCTCCGGTTATCTGCATGAAGCCGCTGGCAGCCAGTGAAATCAGATCGGAGGACTTGTAATCCTTCCAGGGTCCGGTCTGGCCAAAGGGGGTTATCGACGCCATGATCAGTCCGGGGTTTCCTTGCTTTAGGGAATCAAAGTCCAACCCAAGGGACTGCATGTACCCCACGGAAAAACTCTCAATCAGAACGTCTGCCGAAGCTACCAGTTTTTTGAAAACGTCCTGTCCCTCTGAAGTCTCCAAGTCCACAGTCACCGACTTCTTGTTGGTGTTGTAAAAGAGGAAATAGGAACTGCGTTCGGTCCCTGGTTCGTCGGAAATAAATGGGGGTCTCTGGCGGGTTGGGTCACCGGTTGGGGGTTCAACCTTGATGACCTCTGCGCCGTAGTCGGCCAGCAGCTTGCCGCAGAAAACGCCTTCTGGTCCGGTAAGATCGAGGATGCGGTAAGGTGGCAGCAGGACGCCTTCTGCCGGAGCTTGGAAGGGCATATCATTCCTACGCGATCAGCAAATCCAGGTTGATTGAGCAACTTCGGCGATTGTAGATAGCAGGGTAGAGACAGTCAAGGCAGAAGTTCGGTACGTTCGCTCGGAGACGGTCAAGGCTGCCCCCTACAAACCCGAGCATGGCTACTGCTATAATCGTGCAGGCCAATTTGTATCTAGGGAACATATGTTAGCTTTACTCGCGACGACACGAGACCGGTTTCTCCTGGCCCTGCAATACCAGGACTACCGGAACCTTTGGATTGCCACCACCTTTTCCGCCTCCGCCGCTTGGGCATTGATCATCGCCCGGGGCTGGTTGGCCTTTGAGATCACCGACGGGTCCCTATGGGTCGGAATCGTCACGTTCGCAGCCATCGTCCCGCGGGTGTTCTCGACACCGATCTCAGGATTCCTAGCCGACAAATTCGACCGGCAAACGTTATTGCGTTGGATATATATCCTGAACATGATCAACAACTCCGCGCTGGCGTTGTTGGTCATGAGCGACAATGCCGGACCTTGGCTGCTCACGTTGATGGCTCTGATCAATGGCACATTAAGAGCCAGCCAGATGACTGCAGCCTCTGCTCTGATACCGAACCTGGTTTCAAAAGATCACCTGATGAACGCCATCGCCCTGAACCAGGCCACACAGCAGGGGGCTCGGATGGTCGGCGCTTTGGCCATCGTCCCTCTCCTGGGGTTCGTCAACATCGAAGCAGCATTCTGGCTCTGCAGTTCGTTCTACCTCTTTGGGTTCATTGAAGTCTCCCGTATCAAGACCAAGTCCACCGGCGTGATCAATAAGAGTCAGGGGTTCCTGGCCAACCTGTTTGAAGGGTTCGTTTACGTTTACAAGCGGCCTCTCATCATGTCCATGGTGTTGCTGGTCCTGGCTCACTGTGCCTTGACCATGTCCTACGAATCTCTGCTGCCGGCCATCTCTATGGACAAGCTAGGAGCGGGTTCGGTGGGAGCAAGTTTCCTGATTGCCGGTATCGGCGGCGGGGCGCTGTTGTCATCCATCTTCATGGCCGGTGTCAGAAGCAATTCCCTGCGGGGCAAGCTGTTTGTCATCTTCGCCTTTGCCAGCGGAGTAGGGCCGCTACTTCTCGCCATCTCTAGCAACCCTGCATTGTCCATCGCCGCCACCGTGATCATGGGCATCAACCAGGCCGGATTCATGACCATTAGCCACACCATCATCCAGTCCCTGACCGAGGACCATGTCCGGGGCCGCGTCTCAGGGGTGTATTCCGTCCACGTGGGCGGCAGCATGGCCGTCACCAACATGGCCAACGCTGCGGTAGCCGACGTTTTCAACGCCTCGGCCGTACTGGTGGTGGGCGGACTGCTCTTTGTGGTCATCGTCTTCTTCAGTCTCGGCAGCAGTTCACTTCGAAAACTCTACTTCCCAGCAGACGAACCAACATCGGCGGCAGATTAAGGGAAATCATCATTCCAACCCCTTCTCTATAACGATGGGATGGGGGTTCAAAATTTAGGAGTCACCCATGGGCGAAACCACCAGCGAACTAGATCAGTACCTGGCATCGACCACCAAGTCGAAGGCCCTCTGGGAGGACGCCAAGCAGTATCTGCCAGGCGGCGACAGCCGGAACTCCATCTTCTGGGCTCCGTATCCCATCTTTGTGGACCACGCCAAGGGCGCCCACGTTGTCGATTCCGACGGAACAGACCGTCTGGATTTCATCGGCACCATGACCACTCTGATCCTTGGCCATTCGCCCAAGCCGGTGGTGGACGCAGTGGACCAACAGATGGGTAAGGGCATGGTCTACAACGCCCCCAGCGCCCATCAGTTGCGCCTGGCCAAACTGCTCTGCGAGCGCATACCCAGCTTTGACCTGGTGCGGTTCACCAACTCTGGCACCGAAGCTACGCTGAACACCATCAGGGCAGCTCGTGCGGTCACCGGAAAGAGCAAAATCGCCAAGGTTGAGGGCGGTTACCACGGCAGCCACGACCAGGTCAGCGTCAGCGTGCGGACCAACCCGGCCAAGTCGGGAGAACGCACCCGCCCCGAAGCCATGCCAGCAACCGAAGGACTTGGCGAGGGGACTTTGGACCAGGTTGTGGTGGTCCCATTCAACGAGACCGCCATCGCCAAACAGCGACTGGAAGAGAATAAAGACGACCTGGCGGCGGTGATAATCGAGCCCATGCTGGGCTCGGTGGGTATGCTGCCCGCCACCTCTGAATTCCTGACCATGCTCCGGGATTTCACCACTGACAATGGGATCATCTTGATCTTCGATGAGGTAATCAGCTACCGGGCCGCGTCCGGCGGCTGCCAGGAGTACTACGGCATCACTCCCGATATGACCTCACTGGGCAAGATCATCGGTGGCGGGTTCTCCATTGGCGCTTTTGGCGGCAAGAAGAGCATCATGGACCTCTATGACCCATCCCAAGCCGGCGGCCCCCGGGTGGCCCACGCCGGAACCTTCAACGCCAACCCGGTCACCATGCTGGCCGGAGCCGCAACCCTGGACGAACTAACCCCAGCGGTGTACCAGAAACTGGCTGAGAAGACCGACTACCTAAAGGCCGAGATACTTAAGGTCGGGAAGGAACTGGAGGTGCCGATTCAGGTCACCGGACTTGGTTCATTGTTCGGCATCCACTTCACTGGAGAGGAACTGGTCGGTTACCGGGACATCGCAGCGGAGGACGCTGCATTCAGGCACAAGGTGTTCTTGGGCATGCTTAACGAGGGCATCCTAATGGCCTCGAATCTGGTAGGCGCAGTCTCCACTGAGATAGGAACCGCTGAGATCGATACCTTCGCCGCAGCCCTGCGGCGGGTACTGGAACGTGCCCTGGCGCCATCGAATTAATCGTCAGATCAGGCAAAGGAAAAACTATGTTTGAAAACTTTGAAGAGCTTCAGATAGAAGCCAACGGCACCACCATCAACCTGGTCAAGGGCGGCAGCGGGCCTCCGCTCCTAATGCTCCACGGCTACCCCCAAACCCATGCGATGTGGAACAAGATCGCTCCCAGACTGGCCGAGGACTTCACCGTGGTTTGTCCCGACCTGCGCGGCTACGGCGACAGCGCCAAGGTCGAGGGCGACGCCGAGCATATGAATTACTCCAAGCGCACCATGGGTCAGGACCAGGTGGATGTCATGAAGGCCCTGGGGTTTGACCAGTTCTACCTGGTGGGACACGACCGGGGCGGCCGGGTATCCCACCGTCTCACCAAGGACCACCCGGACAGTGTCTTGAAATTGGTGACCCTGGATATCATCCCCACGCGCTCCATGTTCCAGATCGTCGATAAAGACTTTGCCACCAACACCTGGCACTGGTTCTTCCTGATACAGCCCTTTGATTTTCCGGAGAAGGTTATCGGCGGCAATCCGGAGTTTTACGCCAGACGCGGTTTCGAACGCACCAAGGACGCCGACAAGGTATTCACGCCCGAGGCGCTGGCCGACTACGTACGTTGCTTCAGTATCCCGGGCACCATCCACGCTGTCTGCGAGGATTACCGCGCCGGAGCCAGCATCGACCTGGTTCACGATGAGGAAGATTTCGACCAGAAGATTAACTGCCCCATGCTGGCCCTCTGGAGTCAAACTGGCTTCGTTGGCAAGACTCAGGACCCGCTCAAGATCTGGGGCGATTACGCCACCAACGTGAAGGGCCAGTCCCTGCCCTGCGGCCACTACATCGCAGAGGAACTGCCGGACGAGTCCTATGCGGCCATCAAACAGTTCCTATCGGAATAAGCACACATCTCAAAACTGTAATTAGGGAGAAAGAATCATGGGTTCAATCAGAATGTACACCAGCGACGACGGCACCACCAAGGTCGAGGAGATCAACCCCTCCGAGCACCCTTCCTGGAACACTTTGCATGATGCATCGAAGATCGTCTTCCGGGCCCAGCAGCCTGGCTTCTTCAGCGACTGGCACATAGCTCCGCGCCGACAATACATCATCACCCTGTCCGGCGAAGCCGAGATCGGTCTGAAAGACGGCACTGTCCACCGCCTGGGCGCCGGAGACGTCAACCTGGCCGAGGATCTAACTGGCGCTGGCCATACTACCCGCGTCGTCAGTGACGTTCCCCGAATAACGGCCACGGTTCATTTAGAAGACTAACCAATTTTCCGCTCAGCATTAAAAAGGCGTCCCGATAGAATCGGGACGCCTTTTTTGATATCTGATAACTATTCACACCGGATTGCACTCACGCGGTTTTCCTGAGACCGTAAAATGGTTGCATCCTATTGGTTAATACTTGGTGGTTGCCGCCAGGCATCGCCTGAACCGATCCCACATGAGGCCCCATTGAAACCCTGGGTACTATTAGACACAGTACAGACCCCTGGCAACGGCGCAGAACTCTGCCTGTACCAGCGCGACCAGGAGTTTGCAATTCAGGCGGACGATATCGAGCTGATGAACAGCCGTGTCTTCGGCTCGGAAAAGGCATTGGCTACCCTGGCTTGCCAGAAGCTCCCAGATGTTGCCAAAGCACAGGTGCTAATCGGCGGACTGGGCATGGGGTACACCGTGCGGTCAGCCCTGGACGAACTTGGCCCGAAAGCTGAGATTCGTGTCGCAGAGTTGGTACCCGCTGTAGTCCGCTGGAACCAGGGAGTCCTGGCCCACCTGGCCGACAAACCTCTCCAAGATGAAAGAGTGACGGTCCAGGAAGGCGATGTGGCCGCTATGATGAAAAGAGGGAGGGGCGGCTACAGCGCCATCCTGCTGGATGTGGACAACGGCCCCAACGCCCTGACCTCCATGGAGAACGACTGGCTCTACAGCATGCCCGGGCTGGAGACGGCCCACGCCGCGCTGCAACCCCACGGGATCCTGGGTATCTGGTCGTCAGACCAGGACGCTGGTTTTGCCAAACGATTGGGTCAAGCGGGGTTCGACGTCGACGAAGTCAGAGTCCGCAGTCGGGGCAAGAAGGGCGGCCACAACATCATCTGGATCGCCGAGCGCATCTAGGCGCTGCGCGCTGCAAAGAGAGCCGACGCACCAACTCGCACTAATTGGATTAACATAAAAGAACCATGATTGATTTCGCCATTGCCCAAATAGCTCAGGAATTACGACTCGGCCCAGGCCAGGTTTCAGCCACGGTTTCGCTGCTGGATGACGGCGCCACCGTGCCGTTCATCGCCCGCTACCGAAAGGAGAGCACGGCCAGTCTGGACGAAGTGGCGATCACCAGCATCCGCGACCGGCTCTCCCAGATCAGGGAACTAAGAGACCGGCGGGCGGCCATCCTCGAATCCCTGGAAAAGCGGGGGCTGCTCACCGACGAGCTACGCAAAGCCATCTTTGCCGCCGAGACCATGGCGACACTTGAAGATATCTACCTGCCCTACCGACCCAAGCGTCGCACTCGGGCTACCATCGCCAAGGAAAAGGGGTTGGAACCGTTGGCGCTCCACCTCTGGGGACAAAAGGAATTCGACGTTAAGCAGGCCGCCGCCGAGTACGTCGACTCCAACACCGGCACAGTCAATGGCGTGGCCGACATCCAGGAAGCCCTGGGCGGCGCTCGCGACATCATCGCCGAATGGGTCAGTGAGGACACCGTAGCCCGTCGGGAGATCCGCAAACTGTTCTGGTCCCAGGGGACGTTCTCATCGTCGGTGGTTTCCGGCAAACGCGAAGAAGCGGCCAAGTTCCGGGACTACTTTGAATGGGAAGAACCGGTGATGAAAGTGCCCTCCCACCGGGTATTGGCCATGCTCCGGGGCGAAAAAGAATCCATGCTGTCGATCCATATCTCGCCGCCGGCCGTGCAGGCAGTCGCCGTGCTGCAAGACATTTTCGTCACCGGAGAGACCCAGGCCTCCCTGGAAGTCAGGCAGGCGGTACAAGACCGCTACAAGCCGCTCTTGGAATCCTCCATGGAGACGGAAGTCCGGAAAGAGGCGCGCATCCGCGCCGAGGACGCGGCCATAGCCGTCTTCGCCGAAAACCTGCGGGAACTGCTGCTGGCCCCGGCTCTGGGACAGAAGAACGTGCTGGCTCTGGACCCCGGGTTCCGCTCCGGCTGCAAATTGGTCTACCTGGACCGTCAGGGTCAGCTGATCCACAACGACACCGTCTACCCGCACACCGGCGACCGGGCCGAGGAGGAAGCTGGCTACAAGATAGTCGACCTGTGCCGCATCTACGATATCGAAGCCATCGCGGTGGGCAACGGCACCGCTGGCCGCGAGACCGAGGCCTTTCTGAGGACACTGGAGCTGGATGCAAACATCGATATCGTGATGGTCAACGAGAGCGGCGCATCCGTGTATTCGGCCTCGGAAGTGGCCCGAAACGAGTTCCCAGACCATGACCTGACCGTGCGCGGCGCGGTTTCGATTGGTAGGCGACTCATGGACCCGCTGGCCGAGTTGGTGAAGATCGATCCGAAGTCCATCGGCGTCGGCCAGTACCAGCACGACGTTGACCAGAAGGCGCTGAAAGAACGCCTGGACGATGTGGTGGGCAGCTGCGTGAACAACGTGGGCGTGGAACTGAACACCGCCAGCGGCGAGCTGCTCTCTTACGTGTCAGGCCTCGGCCACAAGCTGGCCAACGCAATAGTGGACTACCGGAACGAAAACGGTCCCTTTGCCACCCTCGAGTCCCTCAAGAAAGTCCCCCGACTTGGCCCCAAGGTGTTTGAGCAGGCGGCTGGGTTTCTGCGCATCAGGGAGGGTGACAACCCGCTGGACGCCAGCGCGGTCCACCCCGAGTCCTACAAGGTGGCGCGGGCCATCGCCAAGGACCTGGGTCAGCCGCTGGACCAGGTGGTGGGCAACGCCAGCGTCGCCAGCCAGATCGACCCCAACCGCTACGTGACCGACAAGGTCGGGCTGCCCACGTTGACTGACATCATCGAGGAGCTGGCCCGCCCGGGGCGAGACCCCCGCCAGGAATACGAACCCTTCAGCTTCGCCGAGGGCATCAACAAGATGGAAGACCTATCCGTCGGCATGAAGCTCTCCGGCATCATCACCAACGTCACCGCCTTCGGCGCCTTCGTAGACATAGGAGTCCACCAGGACGGCCTGGTCCACATCAGCAACCTAGCCAACAAATTCGTAAGCAACCCCGCCGACGAAGTAAAAGTCCAACAGCAAGTCTGGGTAACGGTGCTAGAAGTGGATTTGGAGCGCAAGAGGGTCGGGTTGAGTATGAAGGGGTAGGTGGGTTGGTGGTTTGTGTTAGTTGC
>PCAH01000036.1 GCA_002730485.1 Dehalococcoidia bacterium
AAAAAAGGGCCGGTCAATTGACCGGCCCTTTTTTATGGGTCACGGGGGTTTAGGTGATCTTCTCGATCAGAGGGGTTACTTCCAGGAAGACTGGAGCGAACACCAGGGACACGATGGCCATCAACTTCAACAGAATGTTGAGGGAGGGACCGGAAGTGTCTTTGAAGGGGTCTCCGACGACGTCACCCTCAACCGCGGCTTTGTGGGCGTCGGTGCCCTTTCCGCCGTAGTGGCCAAGCTCAACGTACTTCTTGGCGTTGTCCCAAGCGCCGCCAGCGGTGGCCATCATGATGGCCAACATGAATCCGGAACCAACTGCGCCGATGAGCATGCCGCCCAGGGATTCAACTCCCAGGACGAATCCGGTGGCCAGCGGAGCAGCCACGGCCATCACGCCGGGGACGATCATCTCCCTCAAAGCGCCCTTGGTGGCAATGTCCACGCACTCGGTGTAATCCGGGTCTGTAGTGCCTTCCATCAGGCCAGGAATCTCGCGGAACTGACGGCGTACCTCATTCACAATGGACATGGCCGCCCGACCAACCGCCTTCATTGTGAAAGCGGAGAACAGGAACGGCAGCATCGCGCCGAAGAGGACTCCGACGATCACCTTGTGATCCAGCAAGTCCACTGCCACTATCTCAGCCTCGATGGAGTAGGCTGCCAACAGCGCCAGGGAGGTCAAAGCTGCCGAGCCTATGGCGAATCCTTTGCCGGTGGCCGCCGTAGTGTTACCCAGGGCGTCCAGGGCGTCGGTGCGCTCTCTTACTTCGGGATCAAGTTGGGCCTGCTCGGCGATACCGCCTGCGTTGTCAGCCACGGGACCGTAGGCGTCGGTTGCCAGGGTGATGCCCAGGGTGGACAGTAGGCCGACCCCGGCCAATGCGACGCCGTAGAACTCCGCCAACTCGTAGGCGACGATGATCGTGATGCCCACTGCCAGAAGGGGAATCACAGTGCTGATCATACCCGTTGCTATACCGCTGATCATCACCGTAGCGGCGCCGGTCAGTGAGGTCTCTGCCACCTGTTGGGTAGGTTTGTAGCTGTAAGAAGTGTAGTACTCAGTGGACAGACCGATGATTATGCCGGCAATCAAACCCGTGATGACCGCCCAGAACCATTCGATCTCCAAGTCCATAACCAGGACGATGACCAGAGCAAAGATTATCAGTAGGATCGCCGCCGCAAATATGCCGCGTCGCAACGCCCACAACAGCTGCTCAAAGCTGGCGTCTTCTTTGCTCTGCACCATAAAGGTGCCGAGGATGGCGGCCACGATTCCCGCGCCGGCCAACATCAAGGGCAGAACCGCCTTTTCGGCGTCCCAGGCAAGACCCGCTCCAGCGCCGGCGAAGGCCAGGGCCATGGCGGCGATAATGGAGCTAACGTAGGACTCAAACAGGTCAGCGCCCATTCCTGCTACGTCACCAACGTTGTCACCAACGTTGTCGGCGATGACACCAGGGTTTCTGGGGTCATCCTCTGGGATACCAGCCTCAACCTTTCCGACCAGGTCACTGCCAACGTCGGCAGCTTTGGTGAAGATTCCACCACCAACCCTGGCGAACAGGGCAATGGAGCTAGCTCCGAATCCAAATCCGGCGATGACCGTCACATCTTGGAAGATGATGTAGAGAACGGTCACGCCCAGCAGGCCGATGCCCACCACGGTGACGCCCATTACGGAGCCACTGGAAAAAGCGACCCTCAAAGCCGGGTTGAGACCGCGCATCGCGGAAGCTGCAGTCCGGACGTTGGCCCTGACCGCCACGTTCATTCCAATGAATCCGGCGGTTGCTGAACATATCGTGCCTGCCAGGTATGCGATGGCCGTCTCCGGCACAGTGTTCTCCAGGGTCCATAAGTCGATCAGCGCCCACAGGCCGACCGCCACCACTATTACGAATGGTGCCAGGACCGTGTATTCGCGTTTTAGGAACGTCGCAGCACCGTTGCGGATGGCATCGCCAATGACCCGCATGCGCTCATTTCCGGGGTCGGCCCCCAGCACACGCATGGCGGTAATGGCTGCAAAGAGCAATGCAGCGCCCCCGGCCGCGAGGGCAACGATTATTGATTCCATGATGAGACTCTCTTAAAGGGAAAGGTTGGCCGATATCCAATATAAATCGGCCTGTTTTTAGGCGTGCGCAAACTTATCATATGGCCTATTGGGTGTCAAGCGGATTTCGACGCCAAGTCCACTGTTTTTGAACGACTCTCGGCACGACGTGTCAAACAAACGAAGGTGCAATAGGTGGAGCTGATATGAAAGGTTCACCAAACACGGAGATTATGTCTAGGGGTTATGTATTTCTATACCGGGGAAAGTGATGGCAACCGAGAACCAGAATGCCCTACGACTGCTCACCCGATTCAGATGAACGCCCGCAAGTGGCCCATCAACGGCTCGGCCCGCAAAGTCCCAGGCGCTCCCAGTTTCGTTGTCGATGAATAAATCATCGTCTTGGCGGCTGAAGGTCAATATGTCGCCATTCACGGCACGGGAGAACGCTGCCACGGAACGGCCTCTCGAAGCGGTGAATACCACAATCGGTTCAGAACCAACCTCGGAATTCACCGCACTGTCGCCGATCACGCCCAGAGGAAAGGCTTTGGCCTCCTCGTCGATCTCCACTGTCAGGACGATTTCTCCAGCCGTAAGTCTGCCGTCCAGCTTCTCCGCATCTACAGGGAAGGCAAACTGTTCGTTGTTGATACGGTCCTGATAGCCACTGCCGAACCCGCTTCCGTACCTGTTGCAAACATGGTCTCCTGTCCGCCCTGTGACCCCGTCAGGAGTTGGGTATCGGGATGCAGCCCTTTCCACCTTCCCCAGGGCATGGTGGTAGAAGCAAGGAGCTGTAGCCTGGAGCCGGTCAAGGTGCCGACTACTGCTTCCCCTCCCACCTGAAACCAATAAGAACCGGTCTGATGGTCGTACATGACCAGGTCAGACTGATACAGGGCGCTGGTGTTGCCAAAGGTCAGAATCTGACCGTTTAGTTCTCTGCTAAAGACGACCCTGCTGAAACAAAGAGGGCAGTAGGTTATCAGCACCGGGACGCCGCCGATGGTGTCATTGACGATCTCGTGAAAATTGAGCACGTTGATCGGGTAGGCAAAAGCCCGGTCTCCTGACTCGTAGCCAAGGATCAGGTCATCGTCTTTCAACCACGGCAACCCATCGGAAGCGCCATAAGCAGGATGGGCTACCGGTACTATGGCATCCCTAAGATCATCTTGAAGTTCTTCTGAAATCTCACTCAGAGGCACAAATCTGGCGCTGGTCGTTCCAAAGGTGTCGAACAGTATCTTGTCCAAAGGAACACTGTGCCGGCTGATATCCAACTTAGGAACCGACTGCGGAGATTCGTTCGATACGGGCGCACCTGATGTTGGCTCGGGTTTTTCGGCAGCTCCACTTAAAGGAGTGGTAGTGGGGTCGGCTCCACCACACGCTACCGCCACTGCGATCAAGCCAGCTACCAGAGCAGCCCAACGGCTTCTATACGACGATTTCAAAGGCGACCTCAGGTTTAAATGATCCTCTAGCAAGATATTTGATGCGTTATGCCACCCTTCCGATACAACCTGCGAATGTGTTATTTGGAAAGGGCTCCTGGCGATTGTCCACACATGGGCCTCCAATGCTATAATGCGGCACTAGTCGGCACAGGCGTGTTTCTGCCCACCTGGCCGCCTTCTCAGCCCTGACCAGCAACCAAACCATGAGGAAATAGCTGCATGTTTATTGGCTACTTCACCGAACGGCCCTACCAGGACCCCGAATCTGGTTTCTTTGGCGCCACAGGTACACCCATCAAGGACCTGACCCTGACCAACGGCGTCTATAACTCCGAACTGGGAGCCAACCTTTACAACCGCTATCTGGATGAAAAGGTCTACGCCGAAGAAATGGGATTCGACGGTCTCATGTTGAACGAGCACCACAGCACTCCGTTTTGCATGGGCGGCGCGATGAACGTCGAAGCGTCCATCCTGGCCCGCATCACCAAGAAGGCGAAGATTGTCCTCATGGGTAATATCCTGCCCATCTGGGATGACCCGCTCTGGCTGGTTGAACAACTTTCCATGATCGACCTGATCTCCCACGGGCGTTTGGTTTCCGGCTGGGTCCGGGGAACTGGCCGTGAGAGCGTTGCCCATAACGCACCACCCCCCTACAACTGGGAGCGGTTCAAAGAGGCTCATGAGTTCATCATCAAAGCCTGGACCACCCCAGGACCCTTCCGCTGGGAGGGTAAGCATTATCAGTATCGTCACGTGAACCCCTGGGTCAGTCCCTACCAGAAGCCCCACCCGCAGGTGTGGCTCCCCGGCGTGATCAGCCGTGACTCTCTCCAATGGGCCGCTGAACAGCGCATCCCTTACGTCATGCTTTCAACTGAACTGGAGCCCACTAAGGCGGCGTTCCAGGTCTACCATGACACTGCCAAAGAACAGGGCTATGAGTCTGGCCCCCAGAACCTTGGCTATCTTTGGAAAGTCCACGTGGACGAGACCGAGGAACTGGCTGAGCAGACCGCTAGAAAATACATCCAGGGACCCAGCAATCCGTTCCTAGCCGGTAATGAAGGCACCAATAACCCAGCCTTGCTCCGTCTGCCTGGTCTAACATCTCGACATCGCGTGCTGCCCACCCAGATCGCCGCAACAGCCGCCCGTGGCGGAAGGGCCGATGTCCTGGGTCGCCCGTACGAACAACAGATTGAGGACTACACCATCATCACCGGCACACCCAAGACCGTGATCCCCAAGATTCGTCACGTTCTGGAATACCTCCGGCCTGGCAGCGTGTTCTTCTGGGACGGCGACGGCGCCATGACCCACGATGACGCCATGCGCAGCCTGAGACTCATGGGTGAAGAGGTGATCCCCGCCGTGCGAGAGATTGCCAAAGACCTGGAACTGCCCAGTTCATTTGAGGTGGACACTGCTACTGGCAAACCGTACCCGCAAGAGACCGCCGATGTCGAAGGCGGTCACGGAGAGGACGACTAGCCCGCCGCAAACCACTCCCAAGCAAAACGATCCCCCATGGCCTGAAGCTAGTCGGCCTGGGGGATTTTAATTTGCAGCTGCCCACCAGCCCCAAGATCAGCCTAGCTAACCAACCAGACGACCATGAATAACAACGACCAAACCTCTGAGGACAACCTAGACCTGAGCGCCGACGTCATCGTGATCGGCGGCGGTCCCGCTGGCAGCGCCACCGCAACCATGCTGGCCCGCAAAGGCTGGCAGGTAACGGTACTGGAACGGGAGAAGTTCCCCAGAGACCACGTGGGAGAGTCCCTACTTCCAGCTTCCATCCCAGTTCTGGAGGAGCTGGGTGCACTCCCTGCCGTGGAGCAAGCTGGGTTTCTGCCCAAGTACGGCGCAACCATGGTCTGGGGCAGCGGCGACGCACCTTGGAGTTGGTATTTCAAGGAAACCAGCCAGCGTTATCCCCATTCATACCAAGTCTGGCGTCCCGAGTTCGACAAGATACTGCTGGACAATGCCCAATCCCAGGGCGTGACCGTGCTGGAGGGATACCAGGTGACCGAGGTCATCTTCGACGGCAATGACGCCATCGGAGTGGGGTTCAACAGTCCCGACGGTGTTCCCGGAGAAGCCCAATGCCGCTTCGTCGTCGACGCCAGCGGACAGTCCACGTTGATATCCCGCCACCTGAACACCAAGCAATGGGACCCCTTCTTCCAGAACCTGGCGGTGTACGCCTATTTCACCGGCGCAAAACAGCTGCCTGAGCCGGACCAGAACAATATTTTCATCGAGTCCTATCGTTACGGCTGGCTCTGGAGCATCCCACTGCACACCGGCCGCACCAGCGTCGGCGTGGTGGTCGACTCGCAGACCGGCCAGGAAGGTATCCAGCAAAACGGTGCCAAGGCATTTTTGGAAGCCCAACTTGCACAGAGCAACCAAACCAGGACCATGCTGGAAGACGCCCAGATGGACTCCGAACCCAACGTTGTCATGGACTGGTCATACACTGCCGATAAGCTCTACGGACCGGGATATATCATCGCCGGTGACGCCGCCTGTTTTGTGGACCCGCTATTCTCTTCTGGAGTCCATCTTGCGCTGATGTCCGGAGTTCTGGCCGCCGCCTACGTGACAACCGCGCTGAATGACCCATCCATGGCAGAAGATGCCGGACAGGTTTATCAGGAGCTGTACCTCAAGGAATACAACCAGTTTCGGGAGATGGCCCGACTGTTCTATTCCAGCAATCTCAGCGCCGAGTCCTATTTCTGGGAAGCCCGACGCATCACCAACACCGACGAGTATTCCCCGCGCCACAGTTTTATCCAGGCCGTGGCCGGTCAACCGCCCCGGGGTTACGAGCGGGTGGTATTGGACCGAGGCCAAGCACCGGATGAGTTCGTCGATAGCGTCCGGACTGTCGAGTCGGAACGCCTGTCCCGCACTCAATGGTTGGCTGCCCTGGCCGCCGATACCCAGCGCAACCAGATACTGAACGCAGTGCCCAGGCTCGCTGAAGGCGTGGAAGTTCAACGCAAACCGGTACTGGCTGAAGGGGAATTTGTCCCAGGTCTGGTGTTGAACACCGTCTCCCAGCCGGAGGGCACCCCGTGCAGTCCGCTGGTCGCCGCGGTCATCGGCCATATAGACGGCCAGAAGTCGGTCTCCGACATCGTAGACGGCCTGGGACAGCACCTAGACCAAGCGGGCCACGCCCAGCTTGAAGAAGCCGTGTCCCGAACCATAGAGATACTCTACGTAGACGGCACAGTGGCAGGACTAGTAACAGAATAAATGTCCCTTCTCCCTTTGGGGGAAGGTTAGGATGGGGGCGATACCCCGCATTCACATACTCGAAACAAAAGTAAGCTCGAACAACTAATTAGGAGAGAACCATGGCCAGACAGATACCCACAGAGGAACAAGTAATCGGTTGGATGGACTCACTCAGCAACTGGGGACGCTGGGGCAACGACGACCAGATGGGCACTTTGAACCTGATCACCAACGCCAAACGTGCCCAGGCTGCCGCGCTGGTGAAAGAGGGCATCAGCGTTAGCTGTTCCCGATTGGTAGTTCCGGAACTTGCCGCCGATGTCACCACCATCCCGCCGCTTCATTACATGATCCGCGCCGGAGACACCGTTCCAGCCCAAGGCGGCGGTGGAACATCAGACTTTCTAGGATTCTCCTACCACGGCCTGACCATCTCCCATCTGGACGCCCTGTGTCACCAAACCTGGAACGGCAAGCTGTATAACGGATTTGACCCGGCGGAGGTCAACAGTGAGACGAAGGCCAACGTTCTGAACATCGACACCGCCAAGGACGGTGTCATCACCCGTGGTGTCATGTTGGACATCACCAAGGTGCGCGGCGTTGACTGGCTGGAGGCTGGTGAAGGCGTATTCGTTGAAGACCTAGAAGCCGCAGAGAAGGCCCAGGGTGTCAGACTGGAAGAAGGCGACGCCCTGATGCTACGGCTGGGCTGGTACAAGCGCCGTCTGCAGAAGGGAGCACCTGAGTCGGGACGCCCCGGACTCCACGCCGAGACACTTCCCTGGCTGAAGGAACGCGGCATCTCCATCGTGGCAGGCGACGCGTCCCAGGATGCTGATCCCAGCGGCTACCCAGGTATCGGATTGCCCATCCACAGGGTCGGTATCGTCGGCATGGGACTGTGGCTCATCGACGCTGCAAACTGCGAGGAACTGGCTGCGGTCTGCGAGAAGCTGAATCGTTACGAATTCATGTTCATCGTAGCCCCGCTTCGGTTCAAGAACGCCACCGGCTCCCCCACCAATCCCCTAGCAGTCTTCTAGGTAACTGGTAACTGGTAACTGGTAACTGCATTATGGCTAAAAGGGGCTGCGGGTATTACTCGCAGCCCCTTTTTTGTTTCAACCATGCATACTCAGGAAAGACTAAATCCCCTCCCCCGCGCACGGGGGAGGGCTAGGGTAGGGGCACCGTTCCAATCACCACCAAGTCTCAAGCGAGAAGCTACCCCCATCCTAACCTTCCCCCTGCGAGGGGGAAGGGACTGCGCGGTGGTTGAGCATCAACGTTTATTTGCCTTGTTTGATCCAGCCGGCTACACGTTCGCCGATCATCATGGTGGTTACGTTGGTGTTAGCGCGGATGCAGTCGGGCATGATCGAGGCGTCCACCACCCGAAGACCCTCCAGTCCTTGCACCTTGCCGTATTGATCGACCACGGCCATGGGATCAGACGCCGGGCCCATCTTGCAAGTACAGGAGATGTGCTGTGATGTGGAGACCTCCCGGTACAAGAACTCATCCAGCGCATCGTCGGATGCCAACTCTGCGTCGGTTGGCTCGATCCGGTCTAGGATTATGTCCTTGAAGGCCGGGTCTTCGCCCAGGGCCACGCATATCCGAACCGTCTCACGCAGACGATCCCGATCAAAATCATCTTCCAGGTAACGGTAGTCCAGGAAAGGCTGCACGGCAGGGTCGGCCGACTGTAGTCGCAATTCTCCCGCTCCGGCGGCCAACTGAATGTCGCTGGACATACGGATGCCCAGAGGAACCATCCTGTCGCCGCCCTGGTTGATGCGCCCGGTAGCAAACGACTGCATGGAAACCTTCATGTCGTTCCGCAGATCAGATCCGCCGGCGGTGTAGCGCAGGGTAGCCTGCATCCGCGGAGCGTTGCCGTCCAGCTCCACCTCTGGTTTGGTGCGCCAGGTGACAAAGACCAGTAGATGGTCGCGCATGTTCTGGCCCACGCCCGGGGAATCGTGCACCACTGGGATGCCGAACTCCTCCAGTTGAGCCTTGGGGCCAACACCGGAGAGCAACAGGGTATGGGGTGATCCAATGGCCCCGGAACTAAGGACGATCTCTGACCCTTCCACGGTGAAGACCTCTCCTCCGCTCTCGACCTCCACCCCGGTGGCTCGCTTACCGTCAAAAAGAATCCGTTGCACATGGCAGTTGGCCCGAATGGTCACGTTGAGTCGATGCCTGATCTGATCCAGATAACCCAGGGCAGTGCTCATGCGGATGCCGTTGGGGTTGTTTAGCGGGGTTGGTCCCACGCCCGTGGAGTCGGGGTGGTTGTGATCGGGAGCATCCGGATAGCCAGCGGCCCGGCAAGCCTGATAGAAGGCCTCGGTGGCCGGATGCCAGGTGTCGCGGGCGAACCGGTGCATGACTATGGGCCCTTCTGAACCGTAGAAGTCGTCGTTGAAATCCGTGTCGGTCTCTATCTTCCTGAAGAATGGCAGGCAATCTTGGTAGGGCCATTCGTCATTGCCCATGTCAGCCCAGGAGTCGTAGTCCTCGGGCACGCCCCTAAGGAAGACCTACCCGTTGATGGCGCTGGATCCGCCGGTGACTTTGCCCCTTGGTACCAACATCTCAGGGGATTTCTCCGTGGCTTTGCCGACGAACTGCCAGTTGTGGTCACTGACCATGATGTCGATCTCGGTGGCGTAACCGAACTTAACCTCTTCCGGCAATGTCTCAAAATCAGGGTAGTCTGGTCCCGCTTCCAGCAACAGTATGTTCTTCGTGGGGTCTTCAGAAAGCCGGGTTGCGACGATTGAACCGGCTGAGCCGGCGCCCAGGACAACGTAGTCGTATTTCATATTTCCTCCCAAAAAGTAGAGTCCCCCCGAAACGCGTATTCCGGAAGGACTGGAAATCTTGAACCTGCCGATACTTATCAGCAGAACTGTGAGGCCGTGAAAGTGCTAGAGCTAAGTTCTAGAACAAGGCCTCGGGGGTTTGGATACCTTCGAAATCAGCCTCGGAAGCCGGGTTCTCCGGTGTTATGCCAAGGTTGGTCTGCATGTAGTGGTATACCTGCTTCAGGTGATGGGTGCTGTG